>NZ_JYOQ01000129.1:0-179584 GCF_000960545.1 Vibrio sp. S457-15
GTCTGATGAGACTTTACTATATGAAAGCCTTCCCAGAATGAAGATAGGAAAGTATGATTCGACATGAAAACGGTAGTTTGTGTAGGTTTTGTTTGGCGATAAAACTCTATCACTTACTACCGTTTTTAGTTCCCGCTTATCCGCGATGAACCAAAAAAATTTCCCAGATTTCAGCGTTGAAGATGGGTTTCGTGCACCACAAACACACTTTATCGACAACATCGTTTATGACGGCCGTGAGCCAAATAAGTATCTAGAGAAGTTCTCTATCGGGCTTAAAGGAAAAGACAAGGTTTAGGATGAGCAATCCTACTAAAAATTCAGGGGGCAGGTGAGTCTGCCCGCAATAACAAGGATGTAGATTTCTTAGGAGTGAGTATGTCTAGTAATGTCATTTCCCTTTTTCCTGCTAAGCAGGTAGTGAACCGAAGTCGGCTGGTGCTTTTGCCCGTCATTGGCTTGCTGATCTTTTTGGCAATGTGGCACTTAGCAGCGAGAGAAGTGCAAACCTCATTAGGTACGCTGCCGGGACCTGTGCAAACTTTTCAGCAGTTCAGCAACCTTGTCGATGACCATTGGCAAGAGCGAGAAAAGGAACAAGCGTTTATCGAACGTCAGGAAAAACGCAATGCTGCGAAGTTAGCCAAGAATCCAGACACGGAAGTGAAGATTCGTCCTTACACAGGTAAGCCTACGTTCTTCGATCAAATCGTAACAAGCTTAGTGACTGTGACTGCGGGCTTTCTGTTGGCGACAGTTATCGCGATTCCACTTGGCATCGTGCTTGGTCTTAATCAAGGGCTGTATCAAGCGTTCAACCCAATCATTCAATTGCTCAAGCCTGTATCACCTTTGGCATGGCTGCCTATCGTTACCATGGTGGTGAGTGCTACTTATGTGAGTGATGACCCGATGTTTGCGAAGTCGTTCATTAACTCTCTGATCACAGTAGCGCTGTGTAGCTTGTGGCCGACGCTGATTAACACCGCAGTGGGGGTAACGAGCGTTGATAAAGACTTAATCAACGTGAGTAAAGTGCTTCAACTTTCGTGGTGGCAGCACATTCGTACCATCGTTTTACCTTCTGCCATTCCAATGATCTTCACCGGTTTACGTCTCTCTTTAGGTATCGCTTGGATGGTATTGATTGCGGCAGAAATGCTCGCGCAGAACCCTGGGTTAGGCAAGTTCGTCTGGGATGAGTTCCAAAACGGCAGCTCAGCATCATTGGGTCGCATCATGGTGGCGGTCATCACTATCGGCTTTATTGGTTTGATGCTCGATAGAGGCATGCTGCAACTTCAAAAGTGGTTGTCTTGGAATAAACAACAAGCGTTGAGATAAGGGAAAAGATCATGGAAAAAGCATTATTAGATCTAACGCGATTAGGGATGCGATTCCCAACGCTAGATGGCGAGTTCATCGCGTTAAAGAACGTCGATTTACAAATCAATAAAGGCGAGTTTGTATCGCTGATTGGTCACTCTGGTTGCGGTAAATCAACGGTATTGAACTTAGTCGCAGGACTGCACATGCCAACAGACGGCGGCGTGATCGTCGATGGACGAGAGGTGGCAGGGCCGGGACCCGACCGTGCGGTGGTGTTCCAAAACCATTCATTATTGCCTTGGTTAACCGTGTATCAAAACGTTGAGCTCGCAGTAAAACAAATTGCCGGCAAAAAGGGCAAAGCGTGGATTCAGGAGCAAGTGAATCACTATTTGGAGTTGATTCAAATGCAGCATGCCGCGCACAAAAAACCGGATGAAATCTCGGGTGGTATGAAGCAGCGAGTCGGCATTGCGAGAGCACTGGCACTTCAACCAAAGGTTTTATTGATGGATGAACCATTTGGCGCGCTGGATGCGTTAACACGTGCGCATTTGCAGGATGCACTGATAAAGATCCAAGCCGAGCTAAACAACACCGTCATCATGATTACCCATGACGTGGATGAAGCGGTGCTGCTATCCGACAAAATCGTGATGATGACCAACGGACCGGCGGCAACTATTGGTGAAGTGTTAGAAGTGAATCTACCTCGCCCTCGTGAGCATGTCGCACTGGCGGATGATGCGCAGTATCAGAAGTGTCGACAAGCAGTGCTGAAGTTCCTTTACGAGAAGCAATCTAAAACCGAGATTCCAGCTTCGAAAGAAGACAAACCCAAAACCGCAGCGCAAACGGCATAAGGAGGCAGCGATGAACAGTCCTTTAACGATCCCAGTAAAGAACGCATTGAGCCACATCGTTGTGGTAGGCAACGGTATGGTCGGGCAACACCTCGTCGAGCAATTAGTGCAGAAAAATGCGCATTTGGAGCACCGAATTACCGTGATTGGTGCAGAGCGTTTTATCGCGTATGACCGTGTACAGTTGTCCTCTTTGTTCGCGGGTAAGTCTCATGATGATTTAATGCTGAGTAACCAAGAATGGTACGACATGCATGGCATCCAACTGGTACTTGGCAGTCAAGTAACAGGCATCGACAGAGAGCAAAAGCGCATTCTGCTTGATGGTGAAGATGTGCTGGGTTACGACCAACTCGTGCTCGCGACCGGTTCGTACCCGTTTGTGCCTCCAATTGAAGGTAAAGACCGAGACAACGTGTTTGTCTACCGCACGCTTGATGACCTTTCACAAATCAAGAAGGCATGTGAAGGCGCAAGAACAGGCGCAGTGATTGGTGGTGGCTTGTTGGGTTTAGAAGCGGCAAACGCACTCAAACTATTGGGGTTAGAAACTCACGTTATTGAATTTGCACCCCGCCTGATGCCCGTACAGTTAGATGATGGTGCCGGCTTAGTGCTGAAAGAGAAGATTGAAGCGCTAGGGCTAACCGTTCACACCTCAACGGGTACGGAACGAATCTGCGATGGTGAAACGGCTAAGCATCGCATGGTGTTTAAAGACAAAGATCCTCTCGAAGTGGATGTGATTGTCTTTTCCGCAGGGATTCGCCCCCAAGATGAGTTGGCAAGGCTGGCTGAGCTAGAAGTAGGCGAGCGAGGCGGTATTGTGATTAATAACCAATGCCAAACCAGCGATGAGAACATATACGCGATTGGCGAATGTGCCCTTTGGGAGCAGAAGTTCTTTGGTTTGGTCGCTCCCGGTTACACCATGGCTAGAACCACCGCCGATGTCTTGACTGGAATGCCGAGCGAAGGTTTTAAAGGTGCAGACATGAGCACCAAACTCAAACTACTTGGGGTGGATGTGGCGTCTATCGGCGATGCACAAATGCAAACCGAAGGCGCACAGGAAATGGTCTTGCAAGACGGGGTTGCAGGCATCTACAAAAAGCTGGTGGTTGATGCGAGTGGTACCCAACTGCTCGGTGCGATTCTCGTCGGTGACAGCAGCGACTACGATGCGCTCTTACAGTGTTATTTGAACAAAACGGTTCTGCCAGACCACGCGGCGAATCTGCTGTTTGATACAGGAATGCTGGACGGAGAGATGCCAGACAGCGCCATCATCTGTTCTTGTCACAACGTCACAAAAGGTGACTTAGTTGCCGAGATTCAAGCTGGCACTACCAACCTGACGGACCTTAAAGCCAATACCAAAGCCGGTACTGGCTGTGGTGGCTGTAGCAATATGGTGAAGTCGGTATTGGATACGCAACTGGCAGCCATGGGGGTAGAGGTTAACAACTACCTTTGTGAGCACTTTGAGCTCAGTCGGCAAGAGATGTTCCATATTTGCCAAGTGGAACAGATCAAAGACTTCGACACCTTAATCGCACTGCATGGCAAAGGGCATGGGTGTGATATCTGTAAGCCGACAGCAGCATCAGTGTTTGCTTCTTTGTGGAATGAACACATCATGGAGCCACAGCATCAATCTCTGCAAGATTCTAACGATGCCTTTATGGCAAACCTGCAAAAAGACGGCTCTTACTCGATAGTGCCTCGTGTTCCGGGCGGCGAAATTACACCAGACAAACTCATTGTGCTCGGCGAAGTTGCTCAGCAATATGATCTGTACACCAAGATCACTGGCGGTCAGCGAGTGGATTTATTTGGTGCGCAGTTAGAGCAACTTCCTGAAATCTGGCAAACCTTAATTGATGCTGGTTTTGAAACAGGGCACGCCTACGGCAAATCGGTGCGCACCGTGAAATCTTGCGTGGGTTCTACTTGGTGTCGTTATGGTGTTGATGATTCAGTTGGATTAGCCATTGAGTTAGAGAACCGCTACAAAGGATTGCGAGCGCCCCATAAGCTTAAATTTGCCGTATCGGGCTGTACTCGCGAGTGTGCAGAAGCGCAAAGTAAAGACATTGGGGTGATCGCCACTGAAAACGGCTGGAATCTATACGTTTGCGGTAATGGCGGCATGAGACCAAGACACGCTGATTTGTTTGCATCCGACTTATCCAAATCAGAGTTGATCACCATGATTGACCGAGTTTTGATGTTCTACGTCAGCACCGCTGATCGCTTGCAGCGTACGTCGGTGTGGATGGAGAACATGGAAGGGGGCTTAGATTACCTTAAACAAGTGATTTTGGATGACTCTCTCAACCTATGTGACTCTTTGGATGAACAAATGGCGCGCGTCGTAGATACCTATCAATGTGAGTGGAAGAGCACGCTGGATAATCCTCAGAAACTGCAACGCTTCCGTCCTTTCTTGAACAGCACGTCGGGCAGCAAAGTCTTACCGTACCAGCGTGTGCGAGGTCAGCGTATTCCCGTGAAACAGGAGGTGTAAATGGCAGCGTTAACCAAAGTGAAATTGTGTCAGCTTGATGACCTAATGCCATTCATCGGTGCCACAGTGTTGATTGAAGGCGAGCATGTCGCGTTATTCTACATTCCAGATAGCGGTGTTTACGCCGTTCAAGATTGGGACCCAATTGGTAAGGCTTATGTGATGAGTCGAGGGATTGTCGGTGATATCGATGGTGAGATGTGTGTTGCATCACCACTGTACAAACAGCATTTCAGCTTAAAGAGCGGGCAGTGTTTGGAAGACGAGGCGCACTGTCTAAAAACGTGGCAAGTAACGGTCGACGATAATCAGGTTTGTTATTTAGTCGAAGAATGATCCTCGAAATTAGCTTGCTCGATATGAGTAAATTCTTAGCGTAAGAGATAAGCGAATAAAGCTCCAGAGACACCACAGTATGGTTCTGGAGCTTTTTGCTATTTGGAAGGATTCACTTGTAGTTCGGTATAGCCAGTCGAGTCGTCCATCGCTCTAGTGAACTCAAGTTCTGAGTAAGAATGGATGATCAATTCTGCGGTAGTATCAATCACTGTGCCTTCTAGCAAATGCCCACCCCAAACTCGTCCTTCACGATCAGAGACCGAGATATGAACGTGTTGATGTTCAGGCGTTAAGGTTCCCATCACAGAGACGATTTCAAATGGATTTTGTTTGGTTAACGTACTCTCTGCACCTGCCAAACGAAGGTTGAGCTGAGAGATACAGCCAACGCATGAAGCAATCGAACCCGCTTTGATACCGTGCTTCTCGACCAATTTCGCTAGGCTCAGCTTTAAGTCCATGCCTTTGGTAAGACGTACTGCTATTACTTCAATCGACATATTACTTCCTAATCAAAACCAGCAAGCAGGAAAGCGCCGTATCCAAGTCGGCATAACGTTTGGCTTTGCCAAGTACGCGCATGCCTTGCATGTTGTTGAGAACAAAACGGGCGAGTTCTTCTGGCTTGAGCGTTTTCGGCACTAAGGTTTCTTTCTGTGCGTTTTTCAAGGCATCGGTAATGATGTCGATTAAATGATCAAATAAAAAATGCCCTTTTCTCAGTACATCATCGTCTTCGCCTGCATGCTCCACAAGCGCATTTTGAATAAAACACCCACAACTTCGCTTGCGTTGTAACTCTGCAAAGGACTTAAGGAAAGACTCAAGTTCTGGCAGGGATGCGCCGTCTTTCTCTAAGTCGGTGAGTGAGGGCAATGAGACTTTTTTTAGATAAGCATCCAGTGCTTCGTAGTAAAGCTGCTGCTTATCACCATAGGTGTTGTAAAGGCTAAAGCGGTTGATATTCAACTCGTCAGTGAGATCAGAAATGGATGTATTAGCAAAACCTTTGCGCCAAAAAACGTCCATAGCGACTAATAGTTTTTCTTCTCGATCGAAGTTGGCTTTTCTTGCCATATGCGTACCTACCTGAGCGGTTTTTCTCAAACCACTCCTAAACTTATTGAACAACTTTTGGGAAATGAAGTTCTTGACTGATCGTTTATAAACTGGCTACAGTATATCCTAACCAATCGGTTAGAAAAAGGAAAAAGGATATAAAATGAAGCTCTACGAAACCGCGATAACTCCAAGTTGTAAGCGAGTTAGCATTTTTTTAAAGGAAATTGGTGGCGATGTTGAACGCATCGCTTTAAATGTGCGTGACGGCGAAAATCTAGCGGAAGATTTCAAGCAAAAAAGCGTCAATGGAAAAGTGCCATTGCTTGAGCTTGAAGATGGCACGACGATTTGTGAGAGCGTCGCAATTTGCCGCTATCTCGATGAAGCGTTTGAAAACGATTTGGCGTTGTTTGGGGCAAACCAACTTGAGCGTGCGCAAGTGGAAATGTGGCACCGTGTCGTCGAGTTCCAAGGCCTTTATGCGGCATTCCAAGCGTTTCGCAACATTACGGCGATCTATCAAGATCGTGAAAACTGTGTGGCAGCGTGGGGTGAAGAATCTAAGTCTCGCGTCCTCGAGTTTTTGCCAACCTTAGATAAACGTTTGTCAGAGAGTGAATACATCGCGACAGACCAGTTTTCCGTTGTCGATATTACCGGTTATATTTTCATTGGTTTTGCGGTGAATGGTTTGAGTATTGAAGTCTTCGAGAAGTACCCAAACATCGCTCGCTGGTTTGAACAAGTGTCTGCCCGAGACGCATTCCAAAGCTAATTTTTTCGCAGCGAGCGTTTTCTCTCTCGCTGCGTATTTAATGCCAATGACAAAAAGGTATTCAAATAATTCAAGTTTTCTCTTCTTTTTTTACTCATCTCCTATAATTATTTTTATATACAACAACCTCAATAGGCTTCAATGCGTTTTAGAGCAGAGTGCTCTTAGTCTGTAGACGTTCTTTTCATTTAGAGATGTCTGGCAAGAGACAAGGAGAGGTTATGAATCTTCAAATCAAAACCATCAACAACGTACTGTTTGCTTCGCTCGTTGTTTCTATTTTTGGTTTAGTGGCGATGTACCTGAACTATATGCAGCAAAGTGATCAAATAGAGCAATTGCGCGGGCAGCTTATCGAAAAAGAAAATCAGATCGTCATTTCAAACGAAGCATTGTCTTACACCCGTTATCAACATCAACTTTTAGCCGAAGACTACAGTCGTTTTAGAGATGAGCAGTCAATAAACAGAGTACTTCGTTAGTCGCTACCAGCGTTGAGGAGAGAGATGAAACCAATCTTATTGGTCGACGATAGCAAAACGGTATTGCTTTACATGACCTCCGCATTGCAAAAGCAAGGGTACGAAGTCATCGCTGTGGAGGACGGTGAGTCTGCACTTGAAGTCCTGACGCACCGAAAAGATATTCAGTTTGTTCTCAGTGACCTGATGATGCCTGGGCTCAGTGGTATTGATTTGTGTCGTGTACTCAAATCTGCGGCGTTTGAGCGGTATATCTTTTTTGTCCTACTTTCTTCACGCAATGATCAGGGCTCGATTGTTAAAGGCATTGACGCTGGCGCGGATGATTTCGTAGATAAAAAAACATCGGTAGAAGAGCTTCAAGCACGCATACGAGCAGGGTTTCGTACTCTCGATTTGCACAATATGTTACTCGCGAGAAATCAAGAATTAGATATCGCTTACCAAACGATTCGCCAAGATCTAGAATCTGCTGGTGATCTCATGAGGCAGCTTTTACCGGTAGAGCTGCAAATCGGAGCGACAAAATTAAGTTATTCCTATCTTCCTTGTTCTCAGCTTGGTGGGGATATGCTCGGTTATGCTGCGCTTGATGAGCAGCATGTGGCGTTTTATGTATTCGATGTTTCTGGGCACGGTGTCTCTTCTGCTCTGATGTCGTTTTCCATTCAAAAAACGTTATCTCGAAGCTGTGGACCGGAGTCGGTAACGACAGATCTTGTCGAGGGCGAATATGTTGTTTCGGAGCCGAATGTGGTGGTGGAGAGGCTCAACCTTCGATATCAACAAACACCTGACAGCCAATTGTACTTCACAATCGTTTACGCAGTTTTGAATACTCAAACAGGCAAACTGAGGTACTGTACCTCCGGTCACCCTAAGTTCTTATGGCGACATCAATCAGAAGCAACCATTGATATGGTTGGTGATGAGAATTTTATAGTAGGCGCGTTAGCACCAATGCAATACAAGGGCGGGGAAATTACGTTAGCACCAAACGACTCGATTTGGTGTTTTTCTGATGGCGTGGTTGAAGCGCGGTACGACAATGAGCTTTTCTCTGTAAATCGTTTAATCGCGAACGTACAGAGCGTTTCTGGACTTCCATTTGAAGCACAGGTTTCTTCTGTCGTCGAATGCATTAAACGCTGGCAAGTGAAGGAAGAGCTAGACGACGATTTGACGCTTTTACAACTTCAATGGTCTGGTCCAAACACGTCGACATGTGAGGGTGAGGATGACTGATTACGAGTTTAAAAAAACCTTTCTTAGCTCACTAAAATCTTCCCGTGAGGCGAGTAAGCAGCTTGCCGAGTTTCTCTTTCAACATCAGGTATTGGTAAGTGATGTCCAACATCTCGAATTGTGCGTAGTTGAGGTGATGAACAATGCCTTTATACACTCCTACGATGAGCAGGAAGGCGAGCCGATTGAGCTCGAATGTGCAATCTTATCTGACTCTAAGTCTACTCAGATCGAAATGCGTATTTCTGATTACGGTCGTCCTATTAAAAAATCGGTTTTCCAAGAGCACACGAATAAAGAAATAACAGCACCAAGCTTGTTTGATGAAGACAGCTGGATGTCGTCAGGAAGAGGATTAATGTTAATAAGTAATCTAGTTGACAGTTTTCAGGTATTGAGATGTGGTCGAAAAAATACGTTTGTATTGATTAAAAGAGAGGCGCGTCTAACAACCAAGCAAAGTTCTGTCACTTTACCTGGTTCTTAGTTTTCGTCCATGACGAATTAGCTTTCTTTATTTGTGATCCGTGGTGGAAGCCGATGACAGAAGCGCTTCCAATTCCTCTCTGGTCAACAAGTCTTGCGGAGTTAGCATTCCGCTCTCGTCGTCCAAAGACATTTTGGTTCTGCTGATCAAATATCGTTTTTGAGTAGGAGTTAAGTCCTTGAGCGACTCAATCAACTCCTTGAAATGGTTGTTGTCCATGTTCATAATTTCCCCGTTCTAAGCCTTAAGGTGTTTTATTTTAAGTTTTCTAAGTAAGCGAAAATCTGCTTTTTAATTGTCACCAGCTCGTTATTAACTATAGTTATATCTTCGCATTCTGGTGCAGTATTGTTTCTTGTGCTTGTTTCTATCTTCTCCAGTGCAGCAACTGCGGTATCTTCTCCAAAGCCTTCTAGAATACCTTTCAAGCTGTGTGCCATCAGATACAGCTCTGGCCAATTTTGTTGTACGAACATTTTATTTAGTTGTTCTGTCGCATCAGAGTAATCCTCCAAGTAAGTTGAAAAGACAGCAATGATGATGTCTACGTCATTGTCCATGTATTGATTGAGCAATTCGAAGTTGATCATTTTCACTCCCTGTCGGTTACGTGATAGCTAAACGGTTCGGGTATCTGGCTAGAAAAAGAACCAGAGAGATAATCGCTTAACCACCGCGACCAATTTGGTGGTAATGCCCTTTGTTTTAGGAAGTTAACCACCGACTCCGAATTAGAATGGTGTTGTTGGTCCGGCGCTGCCAGAGCGTTCAGTTTTGTCTCTACTGAAAATGGATAGTCGTATTCGTGTGGTACGATATTACACTCTTGAAGTCGGACTGATGAACACGATTGATTGATCACTCTAAGCAAGCTGCGTCTGATAGAAAACTCACCAAAAAAAGCTAATAGCGGAAGGGCTTGTTTCAATAATGCTATCGGCATTTGTGTTGGAATATCGTAAAAGTAACTCAATGACTCTAGCAATTTTAGGTGCGCTTCTGCCGCGCGAGACTCGACGAGAAGTAGCTTGCACTGCATGAGTTGCTTAAAAGCTAATAGATTAACTTGCTGCTCTTTACCCAACTGCTTTTGCGTGAGTAAACAGAGTTCATTCAGCTGAACAAGCACTTTCCTCTTGGTATGAATATGAGTAAGCGTTTTAAAATAGTCGCTGACTAAATCAACGTAAGAAGAAAGGACATTAAGCCATTGGGCATCGGTTTGTGATAAATGGGCTGCATAGGTACGGCCTAGCTCATAGAGATCTTCAAACAGGCCTAACTTGGCAGTAATTCGGGATGCTGAGAGAAAACGAGAACCATTACTTGGCGTGAGCGAAAAAGCTCTTTTTGCCAAACAGAGCGCATGTCGTTGTTGCCCCAAGCTTTCATAAAGACCGATCAAACTGTCAATGGCAGCCAAGCAGAGCGGATTCCGAGTTACATAATCAGCCAGAACTTTGACTGCTTCAGATATGTGGCCTTGATGATGCAACAAAAACGCGGTCGCACATACTTTACTTGCATGCTCTTTCTGACTGCAGAGAGGTAAATAATCCTCAAGTAGTGTGTAGTCACGTCTTTCAACTAAAGTATCGATAATCAGAGATTCAACACAAATACTGGACGCGTGGGTCTTGTGAAGCAAGATGACATCAGATAGTAAGAGAGGTTGTGAAGCCAGCAGTCTTGTTGTTACAGCGGCAATGTGCTGTTGTTCTTGCAGTGCTTGGAGCATTTTCGTGTAAAGTGCTTTTGTTTGAAGGGGTTTTGTTAGCAGGTGACGAACCCGCCCAGAGCTAGAAAGTGCTGTGAGAACTGTCTCTTTTGTGGCATCGCTAGAAATCATAAGCACAGCGGTTGTGTCTGAAATCAGTTGTGCTCTGCTCAGGAGGTGAACGAGATCCAAACCTGTGTATTTTTCTGCAAGATGGTAATCAATCACTAAGAAGGAATAAAAGCGAGTTTTTGCGGCGAGCAAGGCCGCTTGCGTGTTAGTCACGCAAGTGATGTTAGAAGCTTTTGCGCCTAATGCAATGAGTTGGTGTTTCACTAGCAGTGATGATGTAGAACAGTCATCAACGACCAGGATATTGATATCACCAACGGCGACTCTTCCCTCGGCCAAAGTCTATCTTCCTTACTACAGCTACACTAATAAGCTAGTCATCTGAGTGCATAAAGGCAAGGCGTTTTTGAGGAAAGGGGCTTAGAAGCCCCTTAAATGAGACAAAATTCGTTAACTTTGCTTGGAATCTTGCTCAATTTGTTTCATCAAATCGTTCGCTTTCTTCATTGCTCGTCTAGCGCTGGTGGTCTTTCTTTTATTCAACAGAATGTCGGAGAATTGTAGATACTTGTCCGCTGTTTGGAAGCGTAGGTCATTGATATCTTGGAATCCAACAGGGAAGTTTTCAGAGAATTTATCGACGTCTTTAACTAACTTATCCAAATGTACAGTGGTTCTTGCTTGCTTTAGGCGATAGTACAGGCCATCAAACTCGTCTTGATACAAGATTCGAGCAGCATCGATAGGGAAAGGTAACGGATTGCTCGAATCTATCGCCGTTTCATAGAGCTTCATTTCGAGCACCGCATCTTTCATCGCATTGCTTATCTCTAAGTTAGCTTTATGTTCATCGCTATTGGTGAAGAACGTGTTGCCAACCTTTATCAATGTTACTAATGCCGCTGCATCACGATCTTTCAACGCGTCACTTAAGTGTTTACCAAACACGTCACTAGAAAGTGAGCTCGGTACGAAAGGGTAGTCCTGATGGATCTGGTTTAGCTCTTCTTTCAGCTCATAGATAGACTTGGTATCTTCTTCCTTATCGTAACGTGATTTCTCCAAATGACTGTTAATCTGACGAGCAATAGAAAGTAGAGTAGAGTGCTTACTTGATTGAATGTCTAATGCAAGAACTTCGATTTTATGTGAGTCCGGGTAGTAGCCCTTGGCCTTTTGTAAAATAGCCTCAATCTCATCGTAATTCGGATAGCTAGTCGCATCGGAATTGAGTACATCGTCTATTTCTGATTCAAATTGACCGAGTAAATAGGGCTTATGTAGACGGAGCAACCCAGCTTTAATTAGAGGGTGAAGGGAAGCGTCACCATCGATTAAAGAGCGGCTATGCTCCGGCGAAGTACTTAATAGAAGCTCTGCATTTTGGATAACTTCGTTTTGTTGACTGAGCTTTGCTTCTAGACCGGAAATGGTAACTTGCTGTTGGTTGTAGACTAATCCAAGACCTGCCATAAACAACAAGCTGGCTGCGACACCAGTGGCCAAGGGCCAATATTGCTTGTTCAAACGACGCTTAACTGTCTTTGCATTAAAATCAGCGGGAATTGTACCAGTTGAAAAAATCTTCGAGAAAATCGGCCACTTCGCTATTGGCATATTTGCTGGTTTAGAGACCTTAATATTTTTCTTTAGTGCTTCATTAACTGGTGTTCTTGAATATGGATGCTTACAACTCAACAATTCATACGTAATACAACATAAGGCGAACATATCATCGCTTATGTTTGGTTCTTTTCCTGAGAGCAGGTTGAGTGAGGCGTAGTTAGGCGTGTAGCCCAGCGTTTCTAGATCTTCTGTTTTACGTTTTGCTGCATACTGATCCTGTTTGATCTGGTGAGTTTTCGACACACCAAAATCCAAAAGCTTTACATGGCCTTCGGAGGTTAAAATTACGTTGGCTGGTTTTAAGTCGGCGTGTACAACACCGAGCGAATGAGCATAGGATAGTGCGTCGAGGATTTGGTTGAGGATAGAAAGCATTGCATGGTACTTCAAACCATTTGGACGAGATCGTTGGATTAAACTTTCCAACGTTTCGCCGTCAATATATTCCATCACTAAAAAGTAGATATCACAGTCGACTCCGAAATCAAAGACCCGGATTACGTTTGGATGACTAAGTCTTTGTGTTTGTTGCGCTTCTCGAATCAACATTCTTGCTGTCTCTGGCTGAGACGCAAACTCTTTCTGTAAAACTTTTAGAGCAACATAAGGGGACTCCGAGCCAGAAGACTCAAGAATTTTGTCTTTTGCTAAATAAACATCACAGAGTCCACCATGACCTAAAATAGACTCAATTTCGTAACGGTTTTTTACTGTTTGCCCAATTAAATTTGAGTTAATAACACTTTTGTTTTTTATGTTCTTATTATCACTTTTGTTGATAGGTGGTATTGTGTTTTCTTTTTGAGACAGTTTTGTATCCGTTTCATTTATATTTTCATCGGAGTCTTGTTTATTAACATTTTTAGCGGGTTCAATTGCGTTTTCTCTTTTTTGAGTCTTTACAATTTTTGTTTTATCTCCGCTATCGCTGCTATTTATAGATTTGTCTTTATTTTTTTCTTCCATCACAAGGACTCCATATAAATGATGGGGTTAATATATATATTCCTGCTAAATGAAAAATACTTCGGTTAGATTTTCTCGGCCAAACTAACATCGGTTTTTTGACGGGTGAAAGTTTGAGTGTCAAAAATTTGAACCTGGTTGGATATTTAAAATTGTTCAACAATTCATGATTGCTTTGATAAAAAAATGATTCATTATGCCGTCAATAGTTTTTATAACAGCTATAAGAACTCTATTAATCTTAATGTTAATAATTAAAGCTTCAAATCTAATTATAAAAATCGATATATAAATATTTAGCAGGTCTTTGGCGAGGTTTTTCATGAAATTGGTATTGACCATAACGAGTTTCCACAAATTTACTCCGGAAATAGAGAGTGAGTTTGTGTTTGAATCAAGTGATGAGCATGCAAAGGTAACCTTCGGACGCTCAGAACAATGTGACTGGACGTTACCAGACCCTGAGAGAGTTATTTCTGGGACTCACGGCGAATTGATTAAATTTGGCGATAAATATCTAATTAAAGATTTATCAACAAATGGCACATTTGTTAATAATGCAGTTACTCCAATCGGCCAAGGGAATGAGCTTGCTTTGTCCCATGGTGACACTGTTGCTTTAGGCGATTATCAAATACAAATTAGTATTAGTGATATCTCTGAAGATAGGACAGAGCATCAATTTACATCTAACCCAGAGGTTAAGACGCCAGTTGGATTCGAACAGCACGTAGAATCGATTCCAGAGATGGAAGATTTTGGTTTAAGCGCTGCCGAGTTGATGGATGAAAGTGTCCCATCAGATTTTCAGTTAGACATTGGTCTAGTAGATGATTTTCTAGAAATTCCGAGTCACGAAACTGAAGTGCCACAACCTAAAGTTGCATCAATGCAGCCTGATACCAACGCTAAAAGCCAAAAACCTACAGTGCATCGAGGTGAACTGGAAGCCTTCATTTATGGCATGGGGATCGACCCCAATATGGTACCAAGCCAAAATCGAGAGCAGTGGTTTGAACAATTAGGTCAGTCGTTTTCTCTCATGCTTATTGGGCTAATGGAGACTCTTCACAATCGGGCTGTATTTAAACAAACCAATCGCGTCAATCATACTGCATTTAGAAAGTCTGAAAATAATCCACTTAAGTTTTCAGCAAATTTGGAAGATGCAATCCACAATTTGTATAACCGTCAAACGTCAAGTTTTTTAAAGCCTAATGCCGCAATAAAAGAAGCATTTAACGATATTGAAAATCATGAGCAGGCTTTAATGCAAGGAGTAGCGGGTACGGTATCGAGTGTCATGTCTCTCGTTGAACCTAATACTATTTATTCAGATGCATTGGCTAAAGACAATGTAATTAACAAGGTTATTCCAGCAAGAAAATATGCTCAGAGTTGGAAGCGCTTTGAAGGTATTCATAGCCAATTAACAGATGAACTTGTCAATAAAGAGTCTCCATTTTATTTAGAAGATTTTGCTAAGCACTACGAATTAGCGCTCAAGAATAAAGGTTAAGGTGGGATTGTGAAACAAATTTATAAATCATTTTTGTTATTTATATTTTTAGTATTAATGGGATGCTCCGCCGCTAATTTAGTGGTCGACCCATATGCGGATTTAGAAATAACGGCAAATCATAATATCAACCCTGACTCGAATGGAAGACCATCACCAGTTGTTGTATATGTATTTGAACTTACATCAAATACACTGTTTGAGAGCCAAGATTTTTTCTCTATTTATGAGGAGCATGAAAAAGTACTCGGTCCAGACTTGGTGAATAAATATGAAATATCTTTGACACCAGGCCAAAAAGAAATCTACCAAGCTAGTATGTCTCCTAAAACAGAATATTTGGGTATCGTAGCCGCGTTTCGCGATATTGAGAATTCAAATTGGCGACAAGTCATTAAAGTAGATAAGACGGGTTACAACACTTATCAAATCTCGTTAGAAGATCTGTCTTTGGTCGTACAATAACGTTTAGTTGGCTAATTATAAATGATGCAATACTCCAAGACGGCTTGGTGCGAGGGGATGTTTCTGCGTCCCCAGCATTTTCAACAGCACGAACGCGCAATATCTAATGAATATAAAGGCTTACACAGTTTAGGTGGCTCATATAACTGGGGCGTTTGGAATTGCCGTGTAAAAGAACATGCCTTAAAAACAGGCTTGATTGAACTTGATAATCTTCAAGCAATTCTTCCTGATATGACGCTGATAGACTTTTCAGCAACGACAAGTTTTCTGTCTCCTTTAAAGGTAAAAAAAGGGACGGAAAATACCTTAGTGAAGGTGATCGTTCCACTCTCAAAAGTCAGCAGTAAAATGATCGCGGATCCAAGTGAAACAACGGTTTCTCGGTATTTACTTCAAGATCTAGACGTTATTGATAACCTGACGGGCCAAGATGAAGAAACGATTCAAGTGGCCTCATTAAATATCGAGCTGAAATCAAGCAATGAGCAGTTAACAGGTTATATAGAGCTACCAATCCTTAAGATTAAAGAAGTTTCTACGGAAGGAGAGGTCATTCTTGATGACTCTTACGTACCGCCACTTCTAAACTTGTTAAATGACAAGGTGATGACGGGGTATCTACGTAATGCAATGGCAATGACCAAGATACGCGCAGATGTTATCGCTCAACGACTTGTTAAAGGAAAAGCGGCTTCAGCATCTGCGGTAGATTTCATAATGCTGCAAATGTTGAATCGATATGAAGCCATATTGAAGCATTTTAGTGAGCTGGAGAAAGTACACCCCTTAGAGCTTGCGACAACCTTTAAAGGCTACATAGGCGAGTTGGCAACGTTTTCTCACACCACCAAGCGCTTACCTAATCTCAAAGCTTACGATCACCTTGAAGTTGCAAGTGTGTTTGCTGAACTTAATCAAGTCCTTAGTCAGTACTTGAGTGTCGTTCTTGATCAGACTGCAAGTAAGTTGCCACTAGAAGTACGCCAGTACGGTATTCAAGTGACACCACTTCCAGATAAGCGACTATTGGAATCATGTCAGTTTGTATTGGCGATTAAAGCGGACACAACAACGGATGAGATTAGACGCTTAGTCCCTGCGCAATTGAAGCTTGGTCCGGCAGAGCAGATTAGAGATCTAATCAACAACCAGATTAATGGAATTAACGTAGCTCCTTTAAGTGTCGTGCCACGACAGATTCCATATCAAACGGGGTATGTTTATTTTGAGGTCGTTAAGAAGGGGCCATTCTGGATGCGACTTAAAGACAGCGGTGGTATTGCACTGCATTTATCTGGTCATTTCCCAAATCCGGACATAGAGCTTTGGAGCATTAATCAATAAAAGTGGTAAGTATGGAACAGACGATAGTAAAACCTACTCCTGGCGGAAGAGCGGCTGTATCTAAAGCTCAGCCTCAAAGATCAGCAGACAGTACTGTTGTGATATCCAAAAGCCCTGAGTTGGTTAACAACGATTCAGTTGTTGCTTATGGAGATAATCCATTATTGGCAGAAGCTAATGGTCTACTTTCGATTATTGGACAAATCAGAGCAACAGCTACTCATTCCGATCCTTTGTTTCTTAAAGAAACGCTCGCGCAAAAACTTAGGGATTATGAGAATCGTCTGCGTCAACATGATGTTGACTTGGAAACCATTGATACCGCACGTTATTGTCTGTGCTGTTCTTTAGACGAAGCAGTATTGAATACCAATTGGGGGAGTCAATCGTTTTGGACACATGATTCTCTGTTGAGTTCTTTTTACGCGAGCAGCCAAGGTGGAGAGGCTTTTTTTAAGCATCTAGATAGCTGTTTGGCTCATCCGGAATCCCACCTAGATTTACTAGAGCTAATGTACGTATGCTTATCTTTGGGTTTTATAGGTCAGTATCGTTTAGAAAAAAATGGGCTTGAAGCTCACCGTAGATTGAGAAAACAAGTTGTATCAGTGCTTAAGTCACATGGTCGCGGAGTACAGCAAGAGCTTAGTAACAAAGTAGAACAACATATATTGGCAGGTGCTCAGGTTTCGGAACGTGCTCCTCTATGGGTGGTTTGTTCGGTAACTTCCGCACTGCTTGTTTGTATTTTTATGTACTTCAGCTACGAGTTGAACAAAGCTTCCAACCAAACTTTTGCTCAATTGGTAAACCTGATTCAACCAACCCCAGCAGTTAGTAATCCTATGGTTGAGTCAAAGTCAGCACCTATTGCCGAAAGAATATCTATGTATTTGGCAACGGAGATTGGCAAGGATCTTGTCACTGTGGAAGCGTTGCAAGATAGAGTTCGTATTTCTCTTAAAGCTCAAGACCTATTTGAATCCGGTAGTGCGAGCGTTGTGGCTTACATACAGCCAGTTATTTCTAAAGTTGCACGCACCTTAGAAGCGACACAAGGGAAGATCATAATTACCGGGCATACCGATGACCGTCCGATATTTACCAGCAAGTACCCATCCAATTGGCACTTGTCTTTAGCTCGGGCAACTTCTCTTTCCGAACAGTTAATCTCCAACAGTGCACTTAAAGGAAGAGTGATTCCTGAAGGGTTGGGTGATGCGAGACCTTTGGTAGAAAATGATAGTGAAAAGAACCGAGCAATGAATCGTCGAATTGAAATCGATCTTATTGTGGGCAACTAACGGTTGGGCAAGGAAATGAGTATTAAAGAAATAGGCAGAGTATTTACCCAAAGATGGTTTCTTGGTTTAGTCGGTGTAGCCGCGTGCTCCATTTTTATTTGGGTTGTGGGTCCTCTGATCACGGTTGCAGGTTACGAGCCGCTTAAAAGTGATTTTCAACGTTTAGTTACGATCTTAGTGATTGTTTTTGCTTGGGCGCTTATCAACTTAACAAAGCAGCACAAACAGAAAGTTAGAGAAGACGAAAGTATTCAGACGTTGCTTGAAGTAGACAGTCAATCAGACAAAGAAGCCGCCAGTGAAATTGACGTAATGCGCGATCGTATAGAGCAAGCGATCAAAGTTGTGACAAAAACGCATAAAGGAAAGCGTAGTTTGTACGATTTACCTTGGTACGTTCTGATTGGTCCTCCTGGAACAGGTAAAACCACGGTTCTAAAGCAATCTGGCTTGGAATTTCCGTTAACTGAGAGCTTAGGAGCTGACTCTATAGCTGGTGTAGGTGGAACACGTCACTGTGATTGGTGGTTTGCTAATAAAGCAGTACTTATTGATACAGCAGGACGTTACACCACGCAAGATAGTCAAGAAAAGGTTGACTCTAAAGCTTGGCACGGTTTCTTAGGGTTGCTTAAGAAATACCGCACTCAAAGGCCTATCAATGGCGCTATCGTAACAGTCAGCCTAGCAAGTGTGATGTCTCAAACTCGTACGGAGCGTAGCTTACATGCCAGATCAATAAAATCTCGCCTTCAGGAACTCAAAAATCAGTTGGGTATGCAATTCCCAATCTATGTTCTGCTGACGAAAATGGATCTGGTTGCTGGCTTTAATGAATTTTTTGCTGATTTAAGTAAAGAAGAGCGTGAGGAACTTTTTGGATTTATGTTCCCACGAGAAGTTGATGACGAACGTGGTGTTATTTCTCTATTCAATAAAGAGTTTCACGGCATGTTGGAGCGGCTCGATGCGCGCATGTTACGTATATTAGAAACTGAAGATGACTTAGAAAAGCGCACGCTAATATTCGAATTTCCAAAACAGCTGCGAGTTTTACAAGCAAACTTAGATGAGTTTTTGTCTGAGATATTTGCGCAGAACACGTTTGAAGAGCCAGCCCTTATTCGCGGTGTTTTCTTGCTTAGCTCTGTACAAGAAGGCATTCCTGTTGATCGACTGATGAGTGAATCAACTAATGGATTGGGACTAGGGAGGTTGCCTTTAGCGACAAACGTTAACAGTTCGCATAGCTATTTTGTTAAAAATCTTTTTGAGCGAGTCATCTTTAAAGAGCAATTACTAGGTACCGTTAACCGCCACTATCAAAAGCAATCTGGATGGATGCGTACGGGCATATACGTGGGTTGTGCTGGTGTTCTTGTTGGTGCTTCTGCCCTTTGGTTCCTGAGTTATCAATGGAATTCAAAGTTAATTGTCGATACCAATAACCAAGCAAATCATATTGAAGCGATGATAGGTGCAGAGAGCCTTGATTTTGAATCGGACGTTATCAGTGCTGTAGACACGTTAGACAAGATCATGATGTTGCCACTAGGGAAAAATAGTGAATATGGTCATTCTGATGCAGTGAAAAAGTTTGGTCTGTATCAAGGTGACAAAGTTTCTCAAGCAGCAAATAACGCGTATTCAGATGCTCTTTCTCAACACTTTGCTACTCTGCTGTCAGAGAGTTTGCTCTCGGAAATGGAAGCGAATAAGCAGCATCGTGAATACTTATACGAGACGTTAAAGACGTATTTAATGTTGTTTAATCCGGAAAAGTATCAACAAGAAGAGGTAATTACTTGGTTCAACTTCTACTTTGAACGTCAGTATCCAGGAGAGTTAAACAAAGAGCTACGTGAGCGTTTGCTAGTGCATACTAAAAACTTACTAGAGAACGACGAGAAAGGCTTCTCAATGAATGCGACTGCTATTAGTGCAGCACGAGAAGTTCTAACGCAAATGTCACTTCCAGAGCGTGCATATCAGCGTATGAAGATGCAGTTTGCTAAAAGTCACGTTCCGTCTTTCCGTTTAACAGACGTGTTAGGACCTAAAGGTTTAGAACAATTTGAGCGAGCAAGTGGAAAACCTCTATCGCAAGGTATTTCCGGTTTTTATACCTACAACGGTTTTCACAGCATTTTCCAAATTCAGATTAATCGCACCGTCAAAGGATTGATGGAAGAAAACTGGGTGTATGGGGATGATCTTAAAGCTCATGAAATTGATCATGATAGTGCTATTCAGGGGGTTCAAGCCCGCTATTATCAAGATTATGTCAATGAGTGGAAAACTCTGATAGAGGATGTTCAGCTTAAACAAGCTCCGAGTTTGGCTTTAGCAACAGAGCAATCAAGAGTTTTATCCGGTGTAGAAAGACCAATTGAATCACTTCTGCGTGCAATACAAAAGGAAGTGGGGTTATCGAAAGTAACGTTATCGGAAAATCAAAAGGCAGCAACGGAAGTCGCAGGAAAGGTTGCAAAAGTGAAGTTTTCTAATACGGCAGACAAACTCGATATGTATTTGCCTGAAGAGAATGGATTTAATGTTGCTCTACCAGGTAAAGAAGTTGAATCCCATTTCACCGAAATCTTACGACTTAGTGAACAAGACTTTGATGATATTCAGCAAGCGATGGTGAATTTGCGTTCGTACTTATCTGATTTGTCTAGCTCAGGGAACAATCAAAAAATTGCTTACAAAAGCATATTGGATGGAACGGTAACTCAGGATGTTGCTGCCTCCTTTGCTAGAGCAAAAGATCTCTTACCAAAACCGTTTAATCAATGGTTGGGAGAGTTGTCACAGGAATCGGTTAAGTTTGCAGAAAGCGGCTCTAAAGATCATCTAAATCAACTTTGGGTGACTAATGTAGTGCGTCCTTATCAGCGGACTATAGCAGGTAGATACCCATTTGAACCTAATGCAACGAAGGAAGTTCGTCTAAAGGACTTTCAACGATTCTTCGGGTACGGTGGTACGTTGGACTCGTTCTTCCAAGAATATCTGGAGCCGTTTGTTGACACGTCTAAGAGTCGTTGGAGACTAGAAAAAGAAATCGGTGTAAGGCCCGAGACGCTTGCGGTTTTTCAAAGGGCAAAACGCATTAGACAATCGTTCTTTGAATCAGATAACTCGCTACGAGTCGAGTTTGGTATGAAACCCGTATATCTAGATCAACACATTACTCGATTTGTGCTAGAGCTAGGTGATCAAGACTTGGTTTATAAGCACGGTCCTGCGAGATCGAAGGAACTTCGCTGGCCATCGGGTCAAGATCAGACACGTATTGTGTTTACACCGCCCGAATCAAAACGAGAAATTGCTCATACCTATGAAGGGGAATGGGGCATTTTCAAACTATTGGACCAATCACTCAAGGCTCGACCAGAGTCCCGCAACGACAACATTGTCATGATCGATTTGAAGGGGAACAAGGTTCAGCTTGAGTTGATTCCATCTAGTGCAATCAATCCATTTTGGTCTAATGAGATGGAGAGGTTCAGATGTCCGCAAACCTTGTAACGCCTGAGTGGGGCTACATCGGAAAAATGCCGGCTAAAGGTGACTTTGTTAAGGACGGTATTTCTCCTGAATTTGCAAACCGTTGGCACGACTGGCAGCAAGCTGTTATTGCAGTGAGTAAAGAGCAACTGGGTGACACTTGGAACGATTATTTTTTAACTGCACCAGTTTGGCACTTTGCACTGGATGTGAGTTACATGGACGATGCTACGTATATCGGCAGCATGATTCCAAGTGTAGATGCATGCGGTCGCTACTTCTTTTTTACTGTTGTTCGAGCGGTAAAAGGCAAAGCAGCACAGTATTGGGCACAAAGTGGCTGGACTGAAGATAGCCAGACTCTAGCGCTGTCAGTGTTAGACGATGAATTTGTATTTGATGTATGGCACCGAAGCATGCAGGAAAAGTGTGAGCTTGTTTCTGAAGTATCGATATGCAATGAAGAAATGGCGCTTTTGTACCAAAGCCCGATCTCAACAGTGTTTAGCTTTTCAACTGAAGCAAAGCAAAACACGTTGTTAAATCATCTAATTGAGAGTCAACAGAGAAAACCATGCTTCTGGTGGACAGAAGGCTCTACTCATATTGAATCATGTATGTTTGTTAGCACTGGGTTGCCATCTATTGGCCAATTCTCTGCAATGTTAGATGGTCGTTGGCAAAAGTGGAGTTGGTAGGAAGCAAAGAATGAACTGGAATTATTTTACTTTTGCTAAAACTCATGCAGGTAAAGTTCGTCCTTATAATGAGGATGCGTTACTGGATATGACTGAACAGCATATATGGGTTGTTGCTGACGGCATGGGCGGTCATAGCGCTGGCGATATCGCGAGTCAAATGCTGGTCGACAGAATTGCACGCCATATGCAAGATGTGCCAAACACCAATATAGATGATATTCGCGCAGCAGTGCAGCAAGCGAATTTTGAGATCTATCAATATGCTCAAATGAACTTAGATGGAAAGACAATGGGCACAACATTGGTGCTGTTGTTTATTCAGGATGGTTATTACCACTGCCTATGGGTTGGTGATAGCCGTATTTATCAACTAAGAAACGGCACTTTTGTACAAAAAACTCGTGACCATAGCCAAGTGATGGAGTTAGTTGAGCAAGGCTTGTTGGCATTTGAAGACGCAGAGTCCCATCCATTAGCCAATGTAATTACCCGAGCTGTTGGGGTTGATGAGATGGTGACGATAGACCAAGTATCGGGACAGCTTGCGGATGGTGACCAGTTCTTGTTGTGCAGTGATGGACTTTCCAAGGAACTAAGCTGTGATGAAATGCATAAAACTCTATGTGCAGATTCAGTTAACCAAGCTGGTTTGGCATTGATGCACTCTGCTCTGGTGCGTGGCGCTAGTGATAACGTGACGTGTGCGCTCATTAAAGTGCGTCAAGAACCTAGTGAGTTTGACTCCGCTAGGCGAGATGATGCGACTATTCCTGTGTTTTTGAGGGGGAGAGTATGAGTAACACGATGTTTGATTGGTATGAGCAAGTCCTTGCACCAATTTCGGAAGACAATCCGACTGGCATTGATCCAAGAGAGGATGTCTCTCCTCAGTCTGCTTATTATCGACTTAAAGATCAGCGAATGGTGGCAAGAAACGCAGAGCGAAACGCCATCATCGAAGAAGAAAGTATTCATACACATAACAACTTATGGCGCGTTTTTGTTGAAGAAGTACCAGAAGTTCTCGCTACACAATCAAAAGATTTTGAGTTTGTTGCCTGGCTAATAGAAGCATTAACTCGGCTTTATGGTTTTAGAGGCATGGGCGTAGGCTACAAAATTGCTAGCGCGTTTGTTGAGTCATATTGGGATGAGTTGCACCCAATGCCTGATGAAGACGGCATAGAAACGCGGATTTCTGCCATCACTGGACTTAATGGTATTGATAGTGAGGGAACGCTGATCTTTCCTCTTGCCTCGATTCCATTGACGGATATGGGTATAGAGCAAGCTTATGCATATTGGGAATACCAACAAGCCATTGAACTCGAGCGCTTGGATGAAGACAAGCGAAGAGTGCGAGTAGATCAAGGCGCAATTGAATTGTCGCGTATTACTGACACGGTGAAATCAACGTCAGATGAGTTTTACCAGTCTCTGATTGCAGATCTCGAGTTCGCTACAGGTGCTTTTAATGAGTTCAGTCAGCGACTTGATGACGCTGTAGGGGATGTAACGCCTAGCTCATATATTTCAAAAAGAATTGAATCAATACACGCGGCACTTAAGCACTTGTTGGGTAATCGTTTTAAGGATAAGGCTGAGGTCTCCATTTCTGACGAAAATGATGGTGAAGAGTTGGAAGAAGCGAGTCAACAAGCAGTTACTCACCACTCATCTGCGTTATTAGTTACAAACATGCAATCTCGAGAACAAGCTATTCAACAGTTGCAACATGTGGCGGACTTTTTTAGAGAAAGCGAGCCTCACTCACCAGTTTCTTACTCCATCGAACAAATTATTCGTTGGTGTGGAATGCCTCTGCCTGAATTACTGGCGGAACTAATCTCCGACGGAGACGCAAAACGAAGCTACTTCCGTTTGGTTGGCATAGCAGAACAAAATGAAAATTAATAAAGGGAGAATGGTATGACGAGTATCCACTCGAAACTTTCACGAGTACGGAAGCCTCGTGTTCACATTACCTACGATGTTGAAACCGAAGGAACAACTTTGAAAAAAGAGCTTCCTTTTGTGGTGGGTGTTATGGGCGACTTTGCAGGCCAAAATACCGAAGCATTGAAACCATTAAAGGATCGCCGTTTCATTCAAATCGATCGTGATAACTTCGATGATGTACTTAAAAAGATGAGTCCATCGGTTAAGTTCAAAGTCGCAAACAAGTTAGCAAATGACGATTCTGAATTTGCGGTTGAACTGAGCTTTAAATCGATGCAAGACTTTGAACCAGCAGCGATTGTCAATCAAGTAGAACCATTGCGTCAGCTGATGGAAACTCGTAACAAACTGCGAGACTTGATGACTAAAGTCGACCGTTCGGAAGAACTTGAAAACATCCTAGAAGAAGTTCTCAACAATACAGACAATTTGGCAAAACTAGCTGGTGAGCTAGATCTTGGCAAAAAAGCGCCATCAGAAAGTACTGAGGGAGCAGAATAATGACGACTCAAGTTGAAAAACAACTCGATCCTGCGGTGGGTGAACAAACCACTTCATTTCTTGAACAGGCTATTGGTGCGACGAAACAAACAGAAGCATCGAGAGCAGAAGAGCTGATCAAGACACTGACTGAAGAAGCGATGAAGGGGACGGTTTCTTGGAATAAAAACCTAACCGTAACTTTCCGTGAAGCGATTAATTTGCTTGATAGACAGATTTCAGAGCAGCTTTCTGAAGTTATGCACCATCCTGAGCTACAAAAGTTAGAAGGCTCATGGCGTGGGCTGAATTACTTAGTCATGAATTCAGAAACAAGTTCTACGCTGAAAATTCGCATGATCAGCATCACGAAGAAAGAGCTTCATAAAGACTTAAGTAAAGCGGTTGAATTCGATCAAAGTCAAATCTTTAAAAAAGTGTACGAATCTGAATTTGGTAGCGCTGGTGGTGAACCGTATGGTGCTTTAATTGGTGACTACGAGTTTACAAACCATCCAGAAGATATTGAGTCTTTGCGTTTAATGTCGAATGTTGCTGCTTCGGGTTTCTCACCATTCTTGTCTGCTGCTTCTCCTGCGCTATTTGGTTTTGATGAGTGGACAGAACTATCTAAACCGCGCGATTTAGATAAAGTCTTTGAGTCGTTGGAATATGCGCAATGGCGCTCTTTCCGTGAAAGTGCAGATTCTCGTTTTGTAAGCTTAACGATGCCTAAAGTATTAGCTCGCTTACCATACGGCCAAGCTACGTCTCCTGTAGAAGCGTTTGGCTTTGAAGAATTTGATGTGGATCCTGTGTCGGGTATCGCCGTTAATGCTGATCACAATGATTATTGTTGGATGAACTCATCGTACGTGCTTGGCGTCAAACTGACGGATGCATTTTCTAAGTATGGTTTCTGTACTGCTATTCGTGGCGCAGAGGGTGGTGGGCGAGTTGATAACCTACCAACACACTTCTTCATGAGTGATGATGGTGACCCAGATATGAAGTGCCCAACGGAAATTGGCATTACAGACCGCCGTGAAGCGGAATTGGGTAAACTGGGTTTCTTACCGTTGTGTCACTACAAAAATACAAACTATGCCGTGTTCTTTGGTGCTCAAACTTGTCAAAAACCAGCAAATCATGAATCTCCAGAAGTGGCAGCAAACGCGGCAATTTCAGCAAGACTTCCTTACATGATGGCAACCTCTCGTTTTGCACATTATTTGAAAGTAATGGCTCGAGACAAGATCGGTAGCTTTATGGAAGCAGAAGACGTTGAATCTTGGTTGAACCGTTGGATTCTTGGCTATGTGAATGCTTCTGAAGGTGGCGGTCAAGAAATTCGTGCGAAATACCCTCTTGCCGACGCTCGCGTACAAGTTAAGGAAATTCCAGGTTCTCCTGGTTCTTACAACGCGGTTGCTTGGCTCAAGCCATGGCTTCAAATGGAAGAGCTAACCACGTCTTTAAGACTCGTTGCCAAAATTCCTCAGTCGGGTGGCTAAATAGAGTTAATGGCTGGTCACTTCGACCAGCCATTAAGCCAAGCTTATGGTAGTTATGACGAAAATAGATGCATTGAACTTTCTAGACCCAGAGGAACTCACACACGAGTTTACACCGATGGGCCTGGCTGAGTTTGACAGTCATTGGTTGACTCAATTTGTTGAATGTTCAGATTCAATACTTGCGGCACAAATTTGGTTGGAAGGCACGCAATCTAAAGATTTTGCGAGTTTTCGACATAGCATTGTGAGCACGATTAATTCCATTGACACACTATTACAGAAGCAGCTTAATGAGATCATTCATCATCCAGATTTTCAGAAATTAGAGTGCAGTTGGGTAGGCGTTCGATATTTATGTGAACAAGTTGATAAACCATCGTCTGACTCAGTAAAAATTAAAGTTCTATCTGCAACATGGAATGAAGTAAGTAAAGATGCGCTCAAGGCTATCGAGTTCGATCAGTCTGCCTTGTTTAAATTACTCTATCAAAATGAATATGGAATGGCTGGAGGAGAACCCTTTGGTGTGGTTGTTGGTGATTATCAATTACGTTATGACCCGAGAACAAATTATTTTGATAGAGATATCTCTGTGCTAAGCAAGATATCTCAGTCTGCTGCTGCGGCATTTAGTCCATTTGTAATGTCAGCGTCTCCTGAAATATTCGGTGTGAACACATTTGCCGAACTTTCGTCGACTCGAGACGTTGCTGCGCAATTTGAACAAATTGATTATGTCAAATGGAGACAGTTGCGAGATAACGATGATACCAAGTTTATTGGCTTAACCGCTCCTAACGTTCTTTTTCGACAACCCTACAAAAGTGATGGTTCTCGAAACGATCAATTTGAATTTCAAGAGAATATTGACGATTCAAATAACGATTTATTGTGGGGAAGTGGAGCCTTCTGTTTTGCTGCTGTTTCGATAAGAGCATTCCAAGAGCACGGTTGGTTTACTCATATGCGAGGAATAAAGCAGGGGGATTATAGTCAAGGAATTATTGTTGCTCCTACAAGAAACAAAACGCGCATTAATGGCAAAAATGACAGAGATAGATGCCCTTTAAATCTAAAAGTCTCTGAGCGTAAAGAGCAAGAACTGTCTGATTGTGGATTCATTCCGATTTCACCAGTTCCTGAAACAGACATGGTCGGCATGACTTCCAATGTTTCGTTGCATAAGCCAAAACTATACGAAGAGAAGCATGTTGCGACCAATGCAAAACTCACCTCAATGCTCCAATACACGATGTGTGTATCGCGTATAGCACACTACGTCAAAGTTATGGGGCGAGACAAGATAGGTGGTTATCAGGACGCGGCATCGCTCGAGAGGGAGTTTCAAACTTGGTTACATCAATATACAACGGCTTCAGACGAAGCTTCGGATGAACTCAGAGCTAAGTACCCATTGAACGAAGCGAAGATCAAAGTTAGAGAGAAACGCGATACGCCAGGGCACTTCTACTCGGTGATACATTTACGCCCTCATTTTCAGCTCGACCAAATGGTCTCAAGTATCAAATTAATTACGGAATTATCACCAGAACATTTGGTGTAAGGAAAGAAAGATGACTCAGTGGAAAAATGCCTTATCTGAAGGGCAGTTGCAACAAGCTTTAGAATTACTAATCGAAGCGATAAAGGCATCTCCAAAAGATGCCAGTTTGAGAAGCTCTTTTATTGAACTGCTTTGTATTGATGGTGATTTTGAGCGAGCTGATGAGCAACTGATGCAGTCTATTAAACTGTTTCCTGAATATCTTCCAGGCGCTAGCCAGTTAAGACATCTGGTTAAAGCTGCTCAAGCGCGAAAGGATTTCGCTCAAGGTGCGGCAACCGCGAAGGTATTGGGTGAGAACGAAGAACTAACTAAGTCATTGGTTAGCTTCAACTTATCAATGGTGAGTCAAGATTATGAACAAGTTTCTGAACTTGCTCTTCAAATCGAAGAACTGAGACAAGAAAAAGGCTTTTTAGCTAATGATACTTCGTTCTCAGACGTGCGGGATATTGATGATCGTTTAGGTGGTTACATTGAGCTGTTTTCTACCGCAGGCAACTACTTCCTCGTCCCTATTGCTAGCATCAACACTTTAGAAATCAAATCTGCTACCTCTTTGCTAGAAAGTGTTTGGCGCCCCGTTGAGTTTGACATTGACGGTTTAGGTGAAGGTGAAGGCCATATGCCGATGACTTACGTGGATTCAGAAAGTGATGCTCAGAAACTAGGTCGTGAAACGGACTGGAAACAAATAGCTGACAAAGAAGTTTATTTAGGTTTAGGTCTGAAGTGTTGGCTTGTCGGTGAAATGGCGCTGCCGATTTCTGACTTACAAAATCTACAAGTAATAAAAGAGTTGGCGTAAGAGCAATTATGGCTTTAACGGTTTCACTGCTAGACAAGTTGATTGATAGCGACCCAACTACCAGAGAAGAAAAAGATTTTCCTGTCAGTCAGCAACACATGCTCAATGGTTTGTTAAGAGACTTAGAGTCGATGCTTAATAGTCGTATTGGTTGGAAAAATATTCACGAAGACTTTTTAGAAGTTAGATACTCAATTCTGAACTATGGGTTACCTGATTTTTCATCAATGCCTTATAGCAGCCAAGATGGACAAAGTCAGTTGTGTGACATCGTTTATGAAGCTATTCGGGAGTTTGAACCTCGGTTAAGAAATCCGCACGTTCAAATTTCTGATGAAAAAAATGCGATAGATCGAACCTTACGGTTAGAAATTAGCGCAACTTGTTTGATTGATAATGACATCCACGAGTTGAAATTCAATTCGGAAGTCGAGCCAGTGAACTTAGGAATGAAGTTGAGTCGAGCGAAATGAGTGAAGAGTTTCTAAAATACTACAATCGTGAATTGGCCTATCTGCGACACAAAGGACAAGAGTTTGGCGAGCAATATCCTAAAATTGCGGCTAGGTTACGTATCAGCGAAGAACAAGTTGAAGACCCACATGTTGAACGTCTGTTGGAAGGTTGTGCTTTTTTAACCGCTCGGATAAGACAAAGTCTGGATAACAGTTACCCACAGTTTACGGAATCACTGATGGGACAGTTATATCCGGACTTTCATGCGCCAATTCCTTCGATGTCAGTGATCAAATTGAACTGTTCAGAGTCAACCACTAGTTCATTTGCTATTCCTGTGGGTGAAAGAGTCGAAGTTAGTGCCCCTGGATATCAAGATTGCCAGTTTCGAACCGGTTACCCGACAACAATGTATCCACTCGATATTATCTCTGGTTCATTTGAGAACGCGCCTTTCAAGCCTACTGGCTCTAAGTGGGAGCACAATGCGCACTCTGTACTAAGGTGTCAGCTGAGTGCTCATGATTCAGAGTCCTCTATCAATTCCATGGGTATCGATTGTTTGCGTTTGTACTTAAATGGACAGACGCAATTAACACTCAAGCTATATCAAATGTTATTCCAAAGTTTGATTGGTCTTTCAATCGTATTGGATGGTAAAGAAATCATGCCTCTAACTAAGAGGCATCTTCAATCGGTTGGTTTTGGGGACGAGGAGCAAGTCGTCCCTTACAGTAAGAGAAGTTTTTCGGGATCTCGTTTATTGGTCGAGTACCTTCATTTCCCAGAAAAATTCATGTTCTTTGACTTGATTGAGCTCGGCTTAGATAAGTTAGAGATTCAAGGGCAGGTCGAGATTTGTTTTTACTTCGATACAAGCGATGACTGGCTACCAAAGCAAGTAGACGAGGAAAGTGTCATGGTTGGCTGTGTTCCCATTGTAAATCTGTTCAAATCAACAATGGAACCTAAACGTCTCCTTCCAACAGAGTACGAGTATCAATTATCTCCTCAGTACCAAGATGCAGAGAGTAATGAAGTTGTCTCGATTTCTGATGTGACCTTGAGAAACTGGAACAAAACTTACGAGCACTTACCCTGCTACCATTCAGGAGAGCACACGCACTACATGAGCGCGAGTGAAGTGTATTGGTTAATGAGACGAGAGGATAAAAACTGGGCCGGTGGCTACGATGAGCCTGGTCGAGAGACTTATGTTTCTTTTGTTGATAAGCAATACCAGTTGTTCTGCCCTGAAAGCAGAGATAATTGGCTGATGTATGTGGAAGCTGAGTGTTGCAATCGTAATTTGCCACAAAAAATTCCATTTGGTGGCGGGCTACCAAAGGTTCAGTTACCCAATGTTGATGATAACTTTAAATCAATCAGGTGCTTAACGTCTCTCTCCGAAACGCTTAGACCAGAGATGGATGAAAGCACACGATGGCAGCTTACCAAGCTATTAACATTGAACCATTTTACTGAAGCTGACGGCTTAGCAACGTTAAAACAAACATTGAACTTGTATGCATTTGCAGGCACTGCCGAAACAAAAGCCGTTATAGATGCTCTAGTCAAGCTAGAGTTTGAACATACAACCGGTAGGGTTAGTCAGAAAGGAAAAGTTGGTTTTGCACATGGAGTAAAGCTGGTTCTAACAGTATCCGATCAGATACTGCCAAAAGAGCAGATCTTTTTATTGGGTAGCGTGTTATCTGTTTACTTTGCTCAATATGCGGAGATTAACGTGTTTACGCAGTTAGAGATTAAGTTGAAATCAACCAGCAGCTCCTTTCACGTATGGCCTGCGCTGACAGGTGATAAGGTGTTGTTATGAGCTCAGAGGACTTCTACCGCGAGCTAAAGCAACGTTCTTTGTTTGAAGCTATTCATCTTATTGAGCAAGAGCTTTTGAAAGTTGAATCGCAAATTGGAACAGATGCATTACCCAAAAACGAGAAACTCAACTTAAAGGTCAATGCGTCTTTAGGCTTTGAGAATGCGCAACTCGTTTCTACTAAACCATTAGGTAAAGATAAATTAGCGCTTGAGACAAATTTGATTGGCTTGACGGGGGAGCAGGGTGTACTGCCTCAGCATTACAGTGAGCTTGCATTGCATCGACTGAAAGAAGGCGATCATGCGATGGTGGACTTCTATGACATTTTTAACCATCGGCTTTTATCCCTCTATTATCGAAGTTGGCAATTGAGTCAGTTAACCATACAAGCGCGTGCGCATGCAAAAAATCAGCGCTCCCCATTAATTGATTGCATGTCGTCATTGACTGGCGATGGGAATGATCTTGCACTGCATTATGGCGGCATGTATGCATCTCCAACACGAAGTAAAGGTGCATTGAAGAGCATTTTGGAATGTTTGTCTGGTTGCCAAATTCGTATTCACGAGTTTCAAGGTCAATGGATGCGACTGTCTAAATCTGAACAAACTCGTTTGGCATCGAAAAGTATGCCCGAAGGCCAGTTTGCACAACTCGGTGCTGGTGCGTCACTAGGAAAAAGAGCCTGGAATATCAATGCAAGTACAACAATTGAGTTTCTCCCAAAGGAAAGAAAGCAAGTCAAAAATCTGTTACCCAAGACCAATACATTGAAAACGATAAAACAGGTAGCAGGTGACTTCATTGGCAAACACAAGCACGTTAAATGGCAACTCACGACTAAACATAGTCTATTGCCTCAAGTTCAAATATCTAAGCAACAAGGTCAGTTAGGTGTCGGCTCTGTACTGAAAAAACATGAACGTACGGAAGATCGCAACATAACAATTACGGTTTAAAGGAAACATAATGGCTTCATTATCACTTTCAGCGTTGGTCGAAAGATTGTCTCCGCAAGCGAAGGAAACGCTAGAGCAAGCGGCGGCAATGGCAAGTTCGCGTACACATCATAGTATAGAGTTGACCCACTGGTTGTTGGCGATAGTTCAACATCCATCCGGTATTTATTCAGAAGTGTTTGAAGCTTTTGATATTGATGAAAGAAAAGTCGAAGAACAACTGCAAGCTCAGCTTGAAAAATACAAAACTGGATGCCAAACCGTCCCAGGCCTTTCTGCTCATACTGTAACCATGATGCAGAATGCTTTGATGTGCGCAACGATAGAGTTTCATGAAGAACAAGTGAACTGTATCCACTTACTGTTTGCATATCTTTCTGATGACACGCTAGTGAATATGATGAATGCTATTAGCGCGGAGCTAGACAAAGTCGAACCATCTCGCCTAGTCGTAATGAAAGAGCATGTGGGCGATGGTGGAAACAATACTTCTAAGGCGACGAGCAGCTCGAACTCTGCATTGAATCAGTTCACAACGGATCTTACTGAGCAAGCTAAAGCTGGAAAAATAGATCCTGTTATCGGTCGCGACAATGAAATCCGCTTGATGATCGATATCTTATTGCGTCGCCGCCAAAACAATCCGATCTTAACGGGTGAGGCTGGTGTAGGTAAAACTGCGGTAATTGAGGGGCTGGCGCAAAAAATAGTGGATGGGGATGTTCCTCCGGCTTTACATGATGTTGCCATCAAATCACTCGATCTTGCTTTGCTTCAGGCGGGTGCGGGGATGAAAGGGGAGTTTGAAAACAGACTTAAAAATCTCATTCGAGAAGTTAACGAATCTTCGCAGCCAATCATTCTTTTTATCGATGAAGCTCATGGTCTAATCGGAGGTGGTGGTCAAGCGGGGCAAGGTGATGCTGCTAATATATTGAAACCAGCGTTGGCTCGAGGAGAGTTACGGACCATCGCTGCAACTACTTGGGCTGAATACAAAAAATACTTTGAGAAAGATGCCGCGTTAACGAGGCGCTTCCAGGTTGTGAAAGTAGACGAGCCGACTCCTGAGTTAGCGGTAGATATGCTTAGAGGCTTGGTTAACATCATGGGGCAACATCATGATGTTTATATCACAAGCCAAGCACTGAATGCTGCGGTACAACTTTCTGCTCGCTACATCAACGGACGCCAACTACCAGATAAAGCAGTATCAGTATTAGATACTGCATGTTCGCGTGTTGCATTGAGCCAATCTGCCACTCCGGGCGCGTTGGATAGCAAAAAGAAAAAGCTAAACATCAAAGAAGCGGAGTTGCAACAACTTTCCAAAGAGGCTCTGTTAGGCGTAAGTCACGATGAACAGCTTAATAATATTCGATATGAGATCGATGAGTTATCTAATCAAGTCATAGAATTAGAGGCAATTTGGGAACAAGAAAAGCAGTGGGTTCAAGAAGCTAAGTCCTTGAGAGCTAAGGTGATAGAAGAGAATGCCGACTGTGACAAAGAGCGATTACAGGAAATCGAATCGAACTTAGCGCTCAACGCGCAACCTTTAGTCTTTTCTCATGTGAATGAATCTTTGATTGCTGAGGTAATTTCTGATTGGACAGGTATTCCACTTGGAAAATTGCAAGATGACGAAATTGAAGCGGTTCTTAACCTAAAAGATAGCTTGTGCGAGCGAGTGGTGGGGCAAGATCATGCTCTAGAAATCATGTCCGAAGTGATCAAAACAGCAAGTGCCCAATTGACGGATGAAACTAAACCTAATGGCGTGTTTTTATTAACTGGCCCTAGTGGTGTCGGAAAAACGGAATCCGCTCTTGCTATCGCAGAGAAAGTTTATGGGAGCGAAGACAACGTAACCACCATAAATATGTCGGAATTCAAAGAAGAGCATAAGGTTTCATTGTTGTTAGGCTCTCCACCTGGATATGTCGGATACGGTGAGGGGGGCATTCTAACGGAAGCCGTAAGGCGTAAACCTTACAGTGTGATTCTGTTGGATGAAATGGAAAAAGCGCACCCCGGTGTGCAAGATATTTTCTATCAAGTGTTTGATAAAGGCTCCATTAAAGATGGTGAAGGTCGAGATATCGATTTTAAAAACACCATCATTATCATGACGGCGAATACTGGCACAGAAACCACAATGTCTCTCTATGCAGATCCAGACTTAGCGCCAGAACCGGAAGCTCTAAAAGAAGCGCTTAGAGATGATTTGCTAACAGATTTTAAACCTGCATTTTTGGGGCGGGTTAATGTATTACCTTACTTGCCTCTCGGAAAAGAAGTCCTAACGGAAATAACTAAGTTAAAACTCAACAAAGTATCTAACCGTATCCGAAAACATTATTCGGCAGGGTTGTATTTTGATGAACAACTAATTAATGACATTGTAGACAATAGTAATGAGTCAGGAAGTGGTGCTCGTGTAATTCAAACCACCATTGAAAATAATTTACTTCCTAAAATTTCTCATGAAATATTGAATGCAATTCTTAATGGTAAGACGTTCGATGAAATTAATGTTAGAGGTTCAATTAAAGAACTAGAAGTCTCACTTATTTAACAAGTTTAACTCTGTAAATAATAATTGAGAGTTGCTTCATAATAACTATTATTAGTTATAAATATCGCTTAATTTAAATCTAATTTAAAGATATAAAGGAGCGTATTTAAAATGAAGTTTTTGATACATCAATCATTAATTATCATTATTCAGATAATTTAATTAATACGAAATATGTCAATTAATAATGCTCTAGGAGATTAGCATGCAGTCTAATACGTATCTTAAATACGCAGATATTAAAGGTGAAGCGACAGCGGAACAATATAAGGATTTAATTACACTACTATCTGTAGATTGGAGTGTTGGTCGTGAAATTTCTTCTTACACAGGTACAGCAATGGACCGTGAAGCAAGTGCAACACGCCTATATGATTTAACTATCACTAAACTTCAAGATCGTTCGTCTCCTGATCTATTCAAGGAAGCAACAATCGGTAAAGGTAAACCTGCAGTATTCCACATCACTAAGCAGGGTGAAAAAGTTGAAGAAATCATGAAAATCGAACTGACTGATGCGATGATTTCTAACTACTCAGTATCGATTCAAGATGATCGCCCAGTAGAAACTATCACAATTTCATACACTGAAATGATGATGACAGTGACACCTACTGATGACAAAAACAACACTTCTGCTCCGTTGGTTTACGGCTACAGCGGTGTTAAAGGTCAACAAATGTAATTTATTGTGCGGAGGGGTTATCTCCTCCGCTATTTCAAAAGGAAATATAAGTATCCAATGAAAAAAGCAAGTCAAGACAACAACTTTATCCGTATTTCTTCTCCGTTTGGAAAAGATGCTCTTATTCTCAATTCGTTCGAATATAGAGAAGGGATCTCGGAGCTTTTTTCATTGCGTGCTAAAGCTTATTTTAATGATCAAAAACATGAGCTCAATGAAATCGTGGGTAAAGAAGTAACGATTTCAGTGGAAAATAGTAGTCGTGTTTCTAAAAGTCCGCGTTTTTTCCATGGCATTGTCTCTGCTGCAAAGCTCGAAGGCCAGAGAGTGATGAATTCTCATAATGGAGAAAACTACAAAAATATTGAAATTATTGTTGAACCGAAAGTTAAGTTCGCAGCGTACAGAAATAATTGTAAGATCTTTCAGAAGAAAAATATAAAAGACATTATTTCCGAAGTGCTTTCAGAGCATGGTGTTGCATTTAAATTTGAACTAAAAAATACGTATCCACAATATTCCTACAAAGTTCAGTATGAAGAATCTGATCTTGCTTTTGTTCAGCGCCTCCTAGCCGAAGAAGGGCTCTCTTTTTGCTTTAGTCACTCTAAATCATCCCATGTCCTAGATATTTTTGATGATGTAAGCTTTTACAAACCCAGTCCTGAGTTTATGGTCGATTTCGATACAGGTAGTTCAGAGTCGAGTCACATTTCTGCTTGGAACGAAACACAAGTTTTAACGACTAAAGCAAGCCAGAAGTCTGGCTTCAATATGCTTAAACCAGCCTCACAACCCAAAAACGTAGCTGCTGGTGATACTGCACTGTTTACCGTACCTGCGAGTGAGTATTTTGAGTATCTGGGTGAAACAGAAAGTGACGATCAGTACTCGCTTCGAAACACTCACGCAATTGAATCCCTTCAACAGAACGTTTATCTATGTAGCGGAGAGGCGAGTTGTCGAACCTTTTCTGTGGGTAAATGTTTTAAGTTCAAAAAACACGAAGATAAATCGCGAGTAGGAAAAGAATATGTCTTGGCCTCTGTGACGATTTTTGCTTCTGTGTTTAATCAAACTGGTCTGGGTGGCACCGCTTCTCAAGGTGTTCGTGTTGCGTTTACTTGTGTGGACTCTAAAACCATTTTAAGGCCGGCGGTTACTTACCCTAAACCGCAAATTAAAGGTCTTCAAACAGCCATTGTGACTGGTAATAAAGACGGTGAGGTATACGTTGATAAACATGGCAGAATAAAAGTACAGTTCCATTGGGATCGTTTGGGTAAGTACGATGTAAATAGTTCGTGTTGGATTCGAGTTGCTCAAAGTGTTGCCGGAAATGGATGGGGTGCGGTGTTTCATCCTCGGGTAGGGCAAGAGGTTATCGTAGAGTTTGTGAATGGCGACCCAGATCAACCTATTGTCACGGGTGCGCTGTATAACGGGAGCCAGTTGCCCCCGTATTCTCTTCCAGAGAAAAGTTCTCAAAGCGGTTTTAAGTCCCGCTCAGTTCAAAAAGGAAACGCCAATTTCAACGAGTTACGCTTTGAAGATAAACCTGGCGAAGAACACATTTACCTTCACGCAGAAAAGTTGTTCCAAATGTTAGTCGAAGACTGCGTAGATATTGTGGTTGAGAACAATAAAGTTGAGAAAGTAACCAACGATGTCACTCAAGACGTTGGAAAAAATGCGATGTTAAAAGTGGGAGAGAACTATACCTCTGACACTGGAAAAGTGTTGTCCCTCAATGCAGGGAAAAGTATTGAAATTAAAGTCGGTGGAGCCTCAATTCAAATGTCGAGTTCTGGCGAAATCAACATTAAGGGCAACAAGATTTCTATCAATGGCTCTGTAATCGCATTGAAAGCAGGACAAATCTCTTTGAATTAAGAGGGAACTGAGAATGGGTAAACCAGCAGCAGTGATTGGAAGTTTTCACCTTTGTCCAAAGAAAACAGGCAAGATCCCTCATGTTGGAGGTCCTGTTGTTATGGGTTCTCCAAATGTAAAAATAGGAGGCATCCCTGCCGCGAGAAAAGGTGACAAACTCGTTTGTATCGGGCCGCCTGACAGCATATCTGCGGGGTCTTCTAGCGTTAAGATTAATGGTAAACCGGCTGCTAGATCAGGGGACTCTACATCTCATGGTGGAAAAATTCTCGTCGGTGTACCGACCGTCCTCATCGGGGGATAGATGCGAATTGGTTTTAAGATGCCTTTATGTCTTATTGACGATGAGGAAGTACAAGTCAGCTCTATTCTCGATACTTCATTTAGGTTTTCCGGTGAAAGAACACAAAACGTTAACAATGAAGTTTATGAAGAACGACTTTTTAAGCTCATTGCGTCACATGGGAGAAGCTTAAAACAAGCAGAAGTATCTGGTTGTGTTTGCGTATTGTTGCCCCAACTCAGCGACAAAACGCTACTGAAAAAAATCATGCTTAATATATCATCTGCCTTAGGTGGTCATCCAAGTACAAATATCTACTTGTATCCGTACGGGCAGGCATCCTTTTTGATGGCTCTTGGAAGAATAGAAAGAGAGTTGGTCTCAAGTCGACCAACCTGGGTTTTGGGATTTAATGCCAAAAATGACGACGTGAATGGTTCGCGTAGTTCGGTCGTGGCGGCGAAATGCGAGCCGTGCAAAGGTGGTTTATTCAGCAGAAACGTTTGTGTTGATTTAGATGCCACACAGCAGTCAATTGCAGTAGAGAAGGTCATGAAGCAGTTAGGGCTTAACTGTAAATATCCGGTGAGTGACTTTACTGTATCTGTTGAAGGCGAAGAGCCTATTTGGATGCATCATATTCAGAGCTTCTCACCGTGGATTACCTCCGACACTAGATACCATTTTCTGAATGTGAAGTTAGGTTCGCTTGGAGCCTGTAGCGGTATTCTCAAAGCAGTTTGCCTGTATCAACAACAATTGAACGAGGCGAGTGAACGCTTTCACGCTGTTCAGCTAGACATCGAGCCTTGTGGGTATGTTGTTGGGGCCTTATTTGGTCGAAGTGAGGAGGAAGATTCTTAGAACAATCAACACAAACCACATGAAAAGCTTACGAAGTCACGATATCCTAACGGGATAATAAGATAACGCCATGTTTGTGGCAGAAAGTGAATTCGAATGAAGTTTATCCACACCTCAGATTGGCATCTTGGCCGACAATTTCACAATGTCTCTTTGCTTGAAGATCAGCAGGCAGTTCTTGAGCAACTTATCCAATATATTGAAAACAATCCGGTTGATGCTGTAATCGTTGCCGGAGATGTCTATGATCGCTCCGTTCCACCAACGATTGCTATCGAGTTGCTTAATCGAGTCGTAAAGCGAATCTGTGGTGAGCTCAATACTCCTATGATATTGATTTCAGGCAATCACGATGGCGCAGAGCGTTTGGGTTTTGGTTCTGAGCAAATGAAACGTTCGGGACTGCATATCATCAGCAACTTTGAAGATATGTTAACGCCAGTTGTGATTGAAACGAAAGCCGCTGGTCATGTCGCTTTCTATGGAATGCCATACAATGATCCTGAACAAGTTCGTTATGTATATAAAGAGCCGGTGTCGACACACGATGAAGCTTATAAACTGCTTGCCGAAAAAATTACAGAGCAGTTCCAATCTGAGCATCGAAATATTCTAATCAGTCATTGCTTCGTAGATGGTGCTATTGAATCTGAATCAGAACGACCGCTCTCTATCGGTGGCTCTGATCGAGTTAGCCACGAGCATTTTTTAAACTTCGATTATGTCGCGTTAGGTCATTTGCACCAACCTCAAAAGAAAGGTGAGGAGTACATTCGTTATTCTGGTTCGTTGATGAAGTACAGCTTCGGTGAACAAAATCAAAAGAAAGGCTTCACATTAGTTGAAATCGGCAAAGATGGCTTTATTGGGGCGGAACATATTGAGTTAACTGCGCCTCATGAAATGCGTATCGTTGAAGGCGAATTGGAACAAATTCTAGAGTGGGGCAAAACGGACCCGAAAAATGAAGATTATTTACTGGTGAGATTAATGGATAAACACGCCATTTTGAATCCGATGGAGAAACTTCGTACGGTTTACCCGAATGTTTTGCACCTAGAGAAGCCAGGAATGCTAATTGGTGTTGAGCAAGAAATGGCGCAAGCTAAGCTCGCTCGCAGTGAAATTGACATGTTCAAAGATTTCTTTGCTGAAGCGCAGGATAGTGAATTATCCAATGAGCAAGAGCAAGCAATCAGCGACATCATTAAGCAACTTTCACAGCAGTAAGGGCCAAATATGAAACCAATCAAACTCACGATGCAAGCCTTTGGTCCGTTTGCGAAAACAGAAACTATTGATTTTGAAAAGCTTGGAAGTAATGCTTTATTTTTAATTAATGGACCTACTGGTTCAGGTAAAACCTCGATCTTAGACGCGATTTGCTTTGCGCTATATGGCGAAACCACTAGCAATGAACGTCAAGGGATCCAAATGCGCTGTGATTTAGCATCGCCACAGCTGCTAACCGAAGTAACTCTAGATTTCTCTTTGCATGGCAAAGTTTACCGAGTGACTCGCGCGCCGGAGCAAGAAGCTCCGAAAGCCCGTGGTGAGGGCTTGACCGTTCGCAAACACACGGCGTCATTGTATGAATTGGGTGAGACAGAAAAACTCATCACCAGCAAAACGACCCAAGTTAAAACTGAGATCACTAATATTATTGGTTTGAACGAAACTCAGTTCCGTCAGGTTATGGTATTGCCTCAAGGTAAATTTCGCGAGCTGTTATTAGCAACGTCTAAAGAGCGTGAAGAGATCTTTGGCCAGTTGTTCGAAACGGATATCTATAAAAAGATTGAATACGCCTTAAAAGACAAAGCAAGCTCGATAAGCAAAGCAAAAGATGAGTTTGATAACCAAATTCGTGGCGCGCTTCAAGTTGCGGGAGTGACATCAGAAGCGGAATTAACAGAACAACGTGAAACGCTGTCTGTCCAATTCGCGTCAGCGCAAAAGCGAGAGCAGGAATCGCTTGCTCAGTTAAATGCCGTGAAAACAGAAATTCAGAAAGCTGAAACGTTAAGCAATGAATTTAAAAAGCGTGAACAAGCAGAAGCCGCGCTCCACCTGCACTTGCAACAAACTGAAACCATTTCGGCTCACCAACTGCAGTTAGATAATGCGAAAAAGGCGAGTAGGATTGAACTGCCTTATATCAAGCTGCAAAATGCCGCCCAGCAAGTTCAAGATTTAAACCAAAAGGTTGCCGTTCTTTCTCAAGATCTAAAAGCCGCTGACGACGTTTTAAAAACGAAGGAACAAGCCTTCCAACAGGCGAAAGAACAAGCGAATCGTGTTCCTAGGCTGACAGAGCAGCAATACCAACTTGAAAGCATGAAAGGCAAGTTGGTCGAGAAGGTTGAGCTGGATAGCGCCATCGCTGCAGGACTACAGCAGAAATCAGAATTTGAAGAAACGCTAAAAAAATACATAGTGTTTAGGGAAAAACTGACGCAAGACGCCCTGCAAGCGCAAAAAGTGTTGGAGCAAGCTCGCATTGATGTCGCAAGTATTGGTAGTGTGGATGCAGAGATCAAACAGCAGCAGCGTTTGATGTCGGATCTTCAAAAGTTAGGTAACTTAAATCAAGAGCTTTCAAAGCTAGATGTATTGACGTCAAGTAAACAAGCCTCGGTAACTCAAGCCAAGTCTTATTATGAAAACCTTCAACGTGAAGCGGATGCGTTAGAGCTCAGTTGGCATAATGCGCAAGCAGCAGTTCTTGCTCTTCGTTTACAAACTGGAGAGCAGTGTCCCGTTTGTGGTAGTACCGAACATCCCCAACCTGCTCAATTTGTTGGTGATGAAGTCACAAAAGAGCAAGTTCAACAGGCTCGTCATAAGGAGCGTGAGGCTCAAATCACGCTGAACCAATTGAGCAACCAGTTGGAACAACACAATATTGCGATTGCTCAATACACACAGCAAATTGAGCAAATGGTTTCGGAGTTGGGGCAGAACGCGAACCTAGAGCTGCAAGCATTACAGGCATCAATTCATCAACTCAATGAACGATTACAGCATTTGAACGCAATGAATATTGCTCAGCTTGAGCAAAGCGTGAACGAGTTGAATCAACGTTGTTTGGTTGGCGAAGGTAAGATCAACGATTTGCAAAACCAGATGGCTGCAAATGAATCGACGATTAAAGCAAATCGGCAGCAGTTAGCGAAATTGACTGCGTCATTAGGTGATAAATACACATCACTAGAGCAACTAGAAAACGACTTGACTCAGATACACAAGCAAATTGTGGAGCTGAATAACGGCCTAGAATCTGCGCAAGTGCAGTTACAAAAAGCTGTGCTGGCGAAATCAAATGTCGATAGTCGGTTGACGACTCACCAACAGTGGCTGTTGGAAGCGAATAGTAGACTTGAAGATGCTAAAACCGAATGGGAAAGTGCACTAAAAACGAGTGCGTTTGCTGATGAAGCGCACTTCTTACAGAGTAAAGTGAGTGAACAACAAACTCAAACTTGGCAACAAGAAATAGATAACTTTAAGCAGACACAAATTCAGTTAGAACAAACTCTTGCGGATTTAAATCAAGCTTTGAAGGCGGTCGATAAGCCTAATTTAGAAGCGCTTAACGTCAGTTTAAGCACTGCTCAAAATTCGTATCTAGAAATTAGAAATCAGCTGGATAGCACGCGTTCACTGTTTGAGGGCTTGGAAAAAGTTCGCAATGAAATTTCGAATCTGCACGATAAAAACCGTAAATTAGAGGAAGAGTACAAAGTTTTCGGTACGCTTTATGATGTCGCCAGTGGTAAAACGGGCAGCCGTATCAGTTTACACCGATTTGTGTTGGGGGTTTTATTGGATGATGTGTTGATTCAAGCTTCTCAACGACTGAGTTTGATGAGCAAGGGTCGATATATTCTAGCGCGTAAAACAGAGGGTTTTAAAGGTGCTGCAGGGCGAGGACTTGATCTCGTGGTGGAAGACGGTTACACCGGAAAAATGCGTGATGTTGCAACGTTGTCGGGGGGAGAATCCTTCATGGCAGCTTTAGCTTTGGCATTAGGCTTGTCTGATGTCGTGCAATCTTACAGCGGTGGAATTCGTTTAGATACGTTATTCATCGACGAAGGCTTTGGTAGCTTGGACCCTGAATCTCTCGATCTGGCGATTCAAACATTGGTCGACTTGCAGCAAACGGGCCGCATGATTGGCGTAATTTCACACGTGTCTGAACTCAAAGAGCAGATGGCGTTGCGAATCGATGTTGAACCGTCTAGGTTTGGTTCTACCGTTTCGGTTAAATCTCAGATGCTATTATCTAAATAAAAATCAAATAGTTAAATGAAAACAAAAAAGCCCCTTTATGGGGCTTTTTTATCGACTCTGACACTTATTGTTCGCAGAAGTGACCTTCTTTTGGCGATTGAGTAATCGCGTACTCTCCGTCGAGATTACGATACACAATAGTGTTCCAAATCGAGCCATCATCCATTTCAAATTCAATTGCGTAGTTCACACCGCTCACTATTTGTGCATGAACTGTCAGAATTTGTTTGAATGACGAAAGGGTATCCATTTGTTTCAGGACAAAGGCCATCGCCTTTTGTGCATCAGGGGTAGCATCAAATTCGTTCCACCCACCTGGCATGTTTCCCTGTGTATTACATACATCTGCCGAGGCTGTTACATGTGTCGTCTCTTCTTGATTTTTTGGTTGGCAACCAACAAGCAACCCCAAAATTGCACAAGTCGACACTGTTTTTAACATCATAACTATCACCTCTATTCATATCGGGTGGTATTATAGCGGTGATGAAATCACGCCATTGTCTATGTTGTGCAAACTTTTGATATGCACAAAGTTAATTCGATGAGTAATTGGAGCGAGTTTACATAGAAAATAAGCACGATAAATCAAAAATTCTGTTCTTGATAAATCAGTTTACAGTGTAAAAACTCGTGATGTTGTTGCCTACGAAGACTCAATTTACTCGAGAGTTGGGGCAGCGTTAAGCGCTATAAATCAAATTTAATATGAGTTATGGTTCACATGATTGACGTTGAAACTTCTTATCAATCATACAAAACACTACTATCACCGACCTGTAAAAATAAGCTGTAGTTTTGACTAATTGCAGCGTTCTTCGTCAGTTTGTTGCCAGCGCCATGGAGGGCGTTATATGAAAAGGATAAATGTCATTGGTAGTAGCGGCAGTGGTAAGTCTACTTTCGCAAAAGCCTTAGCTCAGAAGCTCGACGTTACACATATCGAAATGGACAAATTGTTTTGGAAAGCGGGCTGGCAAGAAAGCACCGACCATGAGTTTTTCAGCAACTTAAAAACGGCCCTCACGCAAAGCGAATGGGTTTTGGATGGAAACTATTCTCGAACTGAAAGCATAAAGTGGCAAGATGTCGACATGATCATTTGGTTGGACTATTCAAGAACGGTGACGTTTTACCGAGCGATCAAACGTGCACTCACTCGTATTTACACAGAGCAAGAGCTGTGGGAAGGGACTGGTAACAGAGAAAGTCTGTATCGACTGTTTACAAAAGACTCCATCGTATTATGGTCTATTAAAAACTACGCCAAACGACGACAAAAATATCTTCAACTGAAACGTGAATTGAGCGGCTCACCCATTTAATTTGTTCATTTGACTAACCCGAAAAAAGCACAAGCTTATCTCGAAAAACTATAAAATAAGTAAAAGCTAAGAGAAAACAAATAGATGGACATTATTTTTGTGCGACATGGCGTGCCAGATTTTTCATTAGCTGATGAAAGATGCATGACGCAGTTAGAGAAAGATTACGCGCCATTAGATCGAGCGTATTTATCGGAACTTCATCAAAAGTTTACCAACGCCGTATTCGATGATGCGCAGGCTATTATTTGTTCACCATATACGAGAGCGCTCCAAACGGCGGAGATCCTTAACCGTCGTCATGGATTTGAATTGTTTGTCGAACACGATCTGAGAGAGTGGCGGGCGGATACTGCTGGTGGTTATATTTCGTTGGCCGAGCGAGACCGGCGTTGGCACGAATATCGCAAGTTGCTAAAACTAAGGCTGCCGATGAGCGACGAGCGCTATGAGCATGTGACAGTGTTAAAAGAACGAACGATGGCGGTTTTGGAAAGATACAGACAATATGACAAAGTTATTGTCGTCAGTCATTTCAATGTTTTTGAAGCTTTGCAAGGTTATCAGGAACAAGGGTTGGCTTGCGGAGATTCTAAAATCTTTCGTCTGTGATCGATTTTCAATCTTATAGAGTAAAATCAATGAGTAATCGCTATTGGAGTTAAAAATGAAATCTATAAAAGCATGGATGTTGTTATGTTTGATCGCGATGTTTGGTTGTACGTCAAAACCAGATGATGTTGAGCCTGTAAACAATTTTGCACTCCAACCCTACCTCGGTAAATGGTATGAAATCGCTCGACTGGATCATTCCTTTGAACGCGGCCTCTCTAACGTTACGGCTGAATACGAATTGCGTGAAGACGGTGGTGTCACGGTTATCAACCGTGGTTATTCGCAAGAAGATAAAAAGTGGACACAAGCCGAAGGCAAAGCGTATTTCTTTGGAGATGAAAACATCGGCCATCTTAAAGTTTCATTTTTTGGCCCGTTCTATTCTTCGTACATTGTGTTCGAGCTAGGAGAAAACTATGAGTACGCCTTTATTTCAGGTTTTAACCATGATTACTTGTGGCTACTTTCTCGGAAACCAAATGTCGATAAGGCGACGGTGGAGCGATTTAAGCGAGTCGCCAAAGAGAAAGGCTTTGTGCTAGATGAGTTGATCCTGGTCGATCAAAAACAGTAAATTGTCCAACTGCTGACCTTACAGTAAGGTTCGATGCTTCATAAAGCTCAGTGGTGTTTGTCCCGTTTGTTTTTTAAAGAACGCAATGAATGCACTGTCTGATGAAAACTCTAAGCAATGGGCAACATCACTGACTTGCTTCTCCTCACACAACAGCTCTATTGCCTTTAACAATCGCCATTGCTGGCGCCAATCTTGATAAGACATGCCTGTTTCGGACTTAAACAGTCTTGTAATTGTCTTACTGCTTGCCCCGATTGTTTTCGATAAATGGTTGAGATCAGGAGCAATGAATCCGTCTTTTGTCATCGCGTTTCGAAATGAAGACAAACGACGATCCGATGGCAATGGTAAAGTGAGCTCGAATTGCTTCGCTTGATAAAATTCTTCCCAAAACAATATGGTTGTCGCATTCGTTTTGGTTTGTTCTATGTCCCACTCCCACAAAGCCATTTTATTGATCAGTGCTTTTAGGAGATCGTTAACTTCAATCATTACGATGCTTTTCGGGCAAGAAAATTTGTCACAATCGAAATAAACAGAACGATACGCCACAACATTCGTCATTACGGCGCGATGTGGAGTCTTAGGTGGGATCCACACTGCTTTGGTTGGCGGCACAATACAAATGGAATCATTTAGGGCAAACGTCATGCATCCTTGTGGCGCGTAAAGTAACTGACCTTTATGGTGCTGATGCATCCCTGAGTCGTGTTTACCAACATCTGCAGCAATGCCGACCACGTTGGCTGTGAGCTTGTCTGCATCAAACTGAGTGTTTTCTTCAATAAGTGCCATTTGTCCGAATTTTGATGTTTTTGGTCTTAATTATGTTAATGGGTAAAGCATAACGCCTTCTATACTGCGCGCCAAGTTAAGTTTGTTACCCACTTAAGCTTCTGAATTGATCAGGTCGAAGTGGGATAGAGAGGCAAAAATGAAAACGAAACCTTCTATTGGATTAATGGTTGTGATGCTGATGTTTCCGCAAATTGTAGAGACGATTTACAGTCCTGCACTTGGTGATATTGCACAGTCATTCTCAGTCACCTATACGCAAGCAGCGCAAACCCTATCGATCTACTTTACAGCATTTGCAATCGGAGTCGTGGTTTGGGGGCTATTAGCAGATAAATGGGGAAGACGTCCAACCATGCTAGTTGGCTTGCTCGTTTATGGGCTTTCTGCATTGGTTGCGATGCAAACTGACCGCTTTGATGTGGTCATGTTGGCTCGAGCGTTGAGCGCCTTTGGTATCGCAGTTGGCTCGGTGGTGACGCAAACCATGTTGCGGGACAGTTTTTCTGGCGAAGAGTTGGGTAAAGTATTCGGCGTAATGGGAATAGGAATTTCTGTCAGTCCGGTGATTGGCATGTTGCTCGGCGGTCAGTTAATCGCATTGGGCGGCTATCAAACCGTCTTTTTTACACTGTTTGTCATGGCATTAGGCTTGTTTGTTTACAACGCTTTCAAACTGCCAGAGACACAAATTCAGAAACAGCCTTTGAATATGGGTTCACTTCTGGGGCGAATGCTGAGAGATGCGCAAATCTGGCAATCGACGTTATTAGTTGCGCTCTACAATATCGCATTGTTTTCTTACTACCAATTAGGTGCTTTCACATTTGAGGCGTTAGGTTTTAGCTCATCGGAGTTTGGATACAGTGGCGTTGTACTTGGCTTAGGTACATTTGTCGGCAGCTTGTTGAATAAATTTTTGTTGGGTAAAGGACGAACGCAAACATCTTTGTTGTGGATCGCATCGATACTGTTGTTGGCTGGTGGGTTTGGTGTCTTTTGGGTTCAAACATCTATTTGGTTTTTAGTTCCAATGCTATTGGTCGTGATGGCGTTTGGCATTGCGATACCGAATGTACTAAGCGCTGCTTTGGTGGATTATAAACAGCAAGCGGGCAGTGCAGGCGCAGTATTTGGGCTGATGTACTACTTACTGATTGGGTCGGGGCTTGGATTGGCAGGAATAATTCAAAACCTAGGTGTAGTGCAGATAAGTTGTGCAGTAACCGTATCGTTAGTGACAATGTCACGAATGAAGAAATAGATTCTATACATAAAAAGCCCCGCTAAATGAGCGGGGCTTTTTGTTGCAAATTGACCTATACGAAAAAAGTGCTTTCAAATAGCGAACAACTAGGGCTATTTGATTAGGCGTACAACCAATGAACCAGGAGCCCTGATCGACTCAATGTTGTGACTTAATACCGTGCCACTAGTTGGTGCCATGTAGCGCTGAATTTCGTCACCAAAGCTATCGTATTGAATCGCAAGCAATTGACCTTGTTCAACGGTATCCATCATTTTCACTTGTGGTAGAACGAAGCCACCAAACTCGGCTCGAATACTGATGATCTCGTTACCTTCAAGGCAAGGGATGACTGGCGAAGCTTCACCAGAAATCACTTCGTGGCGCTTTAGCACGTTAAAAATCCCCGCAACCGTACGATCAATCAGCGCTTGCTCAGTGTAACGCCCCATGCCCACTTCGATAGTAATGCTTGGAATGCCGCTGTTGTTCCACACGGTTTCTAAAACACCTGCGTCCCCCGGATCGTTTAAGATAGCGTCTGGGTTAATTGAGCGAGCCATTTCCAACGATTGTTCGATACGGAAATCGGCAAACACATACAATGGGTAAGCGGCACCACTGGTTTGGGTGTGCAGATCAATCGCAAGCTCTGCATTTGGCTTAAGCAGATTGTTCCATAATGCAAACAGGTAGCGATTGGCCTCATTGCCGTTTGCGTCGCCTGGGAAAAAGCGGTTTAGGTTTGCTGGTGAGGCATCAGGATCAGCGGAGCAAAAATCGCGGCTGTGGTTCAACATACCCGTTAAGTTGATGGTTGGAACAACAGTGACAGTGCCCGCCAGTTCTTTGCCGATCAGCTCTCGAGCTGTTTTTTGCGCGGCAAGAACGCCGTTGTATTCATCGCCATGAACACCGGCAGTGATCATAATCTTCTTGCCCGGCTTGTCGCCTTTGAATACCAATACTGGTAGGTGTTGCCACTGAGATAGGGCATTGGTTGCAATGCGGAACCAGAATTTATGCTCGCCAGCAGGCAAGTCAGTTACGTCGAGAGATTGAATGACTTGATGACCTTGAATTACGTCATCCAGAAATTGTGTTGCCATTAAAGTTGTCACTCCAAAACATCGTTTTGATGCTTATTTGCCATTTGGCTTGAATCAAAAAAGGCGAGAACTTGTCTCGCCTTCTTATCTGTTAATCAGTTTACGCAAAACCCATCACGTGAGCTGCGACGACGACAATGCTCGATAGGGTAAAGAGTAATAGCATAAAGCGCCAGCAGAATTTCGCCCAGTCACCCCAGTCGATACGACACACGCCAAGTGTTGCCATTAGGGACGCAGAAGTAGGGACGATCACGTTAGTGAAACCATCACCCAGTTGGAATGCCAGAACCGCTACCTGACGCGTTACGCCAGCGATGTCTGCAAGAGGAGACAGCAGAGGCATCGTAAGTGCTGCTTGGCCAGAACCCGAGGTCACGAAGAAGTTGAAGATGGATTGGAACACATACATCAACCAAGCTGCGGCGACATCAGGAAGGCCGCTGATCACACCGCCTGCGCTGTTCAAAATCGAGTTCAGTACGCTTGCTTCATCGGTAGTACCACCCCCCAGAATAAGCAATACACCTTTCGCACAGCCAACCAAAAGAGCAGGAGCTAGCATGATTGCTGCGCCTTCTTTGAATGCGTCCGCCGCACAGTTAAGGGTCATGCCGTTTAGGCGGAAGATCGTACCGATGATGGCAACCACAAAGCCCATTGTGAAGAACTGAGAAGCGATTTCTGGGATGTACCATGCTTTAGCTACTACGCCCCAAACCACCCAAATCGTCGTTGCGATAACCGTTAGAATAACGAGCGTGTCTCCGAAGTTCCAACGAGAGTCGTGACTACCTAGTTCTTGCTGACGGAAGTATTTATCCGTACGGCGGCTGTAAGAGTACTCAGGATTTGCTTTGATGCGAGACGCATAAACCATCGTAAAGGCGATACCGATGAGTGTAAAACCAACCCAAAGTGCCATACGAACCGTCATGCCTGATAGTACAGGAATACCAGCAATACCTTGTGCAATCGCAACCGAGAATGGGTTCATCCAAGATGTCGCAAAACCAATCTGAGTCGCAACGTAAGTCACCATTACGGTCGTAATGCCGTCATAACCTAGGCGAACCATCAATGGAGCGATGATGATGGCGAACGCCACCGCCTCTTCACCCATCCCAAAGACAGCGCCGCCCAAAGAGAACAGCAAGAACAGAACAGGAATGAAGAGCGCTTCATTACCTTTGGTTTTGTCGATCAGACGAAGGATACCGTTGTCGATAGTGCCCGTGCGCATCACGACACCAAAAGCGCCGCCGATCACAAGCATAAACATGATAACGCCGATTGCGCTGCCCCATTTTGAACCTGAAACCAGACCTTCAAATGGGAAGTTCATCAAGCCGATACCGCCGCCAGAAGCGAAGAGACCCACTTTGTTGTAAACCAGCTCGCCGTTTTCGTCGGTTGCGTACGAGAAAGAAGACGGATCAATAACAGTACGTGTTTTTTCCGCACCATCTACCACGTAAGACACCTGTTGGCTATCAAAGTGACCAGCAGGAATTAGATAGGTAAGAATCGCAGCAAAGATACCAACAAAAAAGATTAAAATGAGAGTGTCAGGCATCTGCCATGATTGCTTTGTTGCAGCCGATTCCGATGGCTGCGCATGTGTGTGAGACATAACTTACTTCACGTCGAATCAAACAAAGCATGAAATATCGATAAAGTAGAATAAAAAGTCAATATTAATGCCTGTAGTGAACTATAAATTCATCAAATATTTGATCTAAAGTGTGTTTGATTGATTTGTGTTCATTTGTTGGTGGAATGTGTTGTTGGTTTTATATTCAGGAAAATAAATAGGCTCGCACTGCTGACGAGCCTTTTCTCACTCATTAATACAAACCGTTTAGTCGCCTTATTGCTCGGCAAAAAATGCAGCAACATCGCGGAGATCTTCATCGTTCAGCATACGTAATTGCGCTTTCATCATCTCTGCCAGTGGCCCGGTTCGCAAACCATCCTGATAGGCTTTCATCGAGTCATACAAGTATTTAGGACTTTGACCTGCAAGGTTCGGATAGGCGTCATTACTGCTTAGTCCATTTGTGCCGTGGCAATATACGCAGCTTGGGGCTTTAACTTTGCCTTTCTCAGCATCGCCAAAAGGATTGGCATAAACGGTGGAAGTAAAAATGAGAGACGTTAAAAGGAGGGTTCTTAGCATTATGGATTCTCGATTTAGCGATAATTGACCGTAGAATAAAGCTTCCCCCAAGGGGAAGCTCAATGATCAAAATCAATCTAAAGCAGAGATTTAAGGCTCGATAGGAAGGTTTGAATATCTTCAGCAGAGATGTCTTTGTGTGTGACAAAGCGAATTGGGTTTCCTGGGCTGATGATGATGTTTTGTTGCTTGAGTTGTTCCGCGATGCTTTGGATATCGACTTTAGCACCCAACTTAGCAAACACAATGTTGGTTTGAACGAAGTCAGGATTTACCGAGAAACCCGGTAGTTCAGCTAAACCTTCCGCCAATGCTTTTGCATTGATGTGATCTTGCTTTAACTGCGCGACTTGTTCCGTGATCGCCAGTTTACCTGCTGCCGCTAGAATGCCGGCCTGACGCATTCCGCCACCGACCATCTTTCTTAAACGGCGAGCTTTCACGATGTATTCCTTGCTGCCAAGCAGCAGTGAACCAACGGGTGCCGCAAGACCTTTAGATAAACAAATCGTCATGGAATCAAAGTACTGACCAATCTCCTTGACGGGAACATCGAGCGCAACGGCTGCGTTAAACACACGAGCACCGTCGAGATGCAGTTTCAGATTGTGTTTATTAACGAATTCACGAGCTTCCGCTAAGTAAGACAGTGGGATCACTTTACCGTTGATGGTGTTTTCTAAACTTAGCAGACGAGTACGAGCAAAGTGCGCGTCATCAGGTTTAATTGCCGCCTCTAATTTGTCAAATGGCAACGTGCCATCTGGATTGTTTTCTATTGGTTGAGGCTGGATAGAACCCAGTACCGCTGCGCCACCTGCTTCATATTTGTAATTGTGCGCTTGCTGGCCGCATAAATATTCATCGCCACGCTCACAATGTGCCATTAACCCTAAAAGGTTTGCTTGCGTGCCAGAAGTGGTAAACAACGCTGCCTCAAACCCTGCTAATTCAGCCGCGAATTGCTCTAGCTCGTTTACGGTAGGATCGTCACCATAAACATCATCGCCAACAGGGGCGCTGAACATTGCTTCGCGCATAGCTTGGGTGGGTTGAGTCACTGTGTCTGAACGAAAATCCATGAATATCTCCTTGGTCCAAATTCCTAAATGTATCCGCAAAGGCGAGCTTTGCTTAAGCAAGCGATGGTTTTGGCATCGGTAATGGTGCCATCAATAATTTTTTCTTCGAGCTGTTCCCGTGACAATGTCACGACTTCAATCACTTCATCGTCGTCACACTCGTAGCGATTGGTTTTGGCTAAGTGTTCGGCGACAAACAAATACTGAATTTCATCACAAAACCCAGCAAGCGGCGTCACTTGACCGAGTGGGGTAAATTTTTCTGCGCTGAAGCCGGTTTCTTCTTCCAACTCACGTTGCGCGCAGCAGAGCGGGTCTTCGTCGCCTTCGCGAGTCCCTGCTGGTAACTCCAGAAGCCATTTATTGAGAGAAGGTCGAAACTGATTCACTAAGACTATATCGCCATTGGCGGCGATTGGCAGTATTACAGCAGCGCCTGGATGGTGAATGGTGGTGTGTGAAATGACTTGACCAGTAGGAAGCTGAACGTCTTCTTCAACCAAAGAAATTTGCTTCCATTTATGAATTGTTTTGCTCATGCAGTTGTAAACCCTAGCAATGACCGCAATTTGACGTTTTTGAACATTAACTACAAACGGTGGGAAACAAAAGCAAAAATTGTTGCAAGGCCACGAAAGCGTTTGCACTTTCAGTGAGCTATATCTCATAAATGGAAACTTTGATTGCTCAGCAAAGAGAGAGATAAGCATCTGTTATAAGGGTGATTCGAACAAATTACACTTGTAACAAAGTGATAACAAATGTATAAAAATAAATACACAGCATCAGTTCAGCAGCCGGAGTACGTATGATCCAACCTTCTTTTGCATCCAATGCCGAAAAAGCACTACTTTCCGAGCGTATTAACAAGCTTGCAAAAGCGTTAACTGATGGCGTTTATGAACGCGAACACACCATCAAACTCTGTCTCCTTGCCGCTTTGGCTGGGGAGAGCGTCTTTCTTTTAGGTCCTCCAGGTATTGCAAAGAGTCTTATTGCAAAGCGTCTTATCCAAGCTTTTGATAACAGCAGTTACTTTGAATACTTGATGACTCGATTCTCGACACCAGAAGAAGTGTTTGGGCCTTTGAGTATTCAAGAGTTGAAGGACAACGGCCGTTATGTCCGACTCACCAAAGGTTACCTACCTACAGCGCAAGTCGTTTTCCTTGATGAGATTTGGAAAGCGGGCCCTGCGATTCTGAACACTCTGTTGACCGTCGTGAACGAAAAAACATTCAAAAATGGCAGTGACATTGAACGTGTTCCAATGCGTTTGTTGGTTTCTGCTTCCAACGAATTACCAGATGAAGACAGCGGCCTAGACGCACTGTACGACCGAATGCTCGTACGTGTGTTCGTAAACCGAATTCAGAATAAGCAAAACTTCAAATCCATGCTGACCGTTGGCACATCGCAAGAAGCGCAAATTCCGGAAGGTTTGGCGATTACCGATGAAGAGTATCACCAGTGGCAGCAACAACTCGACAAACTGACACTCACCGACAATGCATTTGAAAAGCTGTTCCAGCTAAAAACGATGTTGGAAACCAAAGTGGAAGCGCAATTTGGCGACGCAGCACATACCGACATGTACGTGTCTGACCGTCGCTGGAAAAAGGCGGTGAAGTTACTGAAAGCGAGCGCTTTCTTTAATGGTCGTGATGAAATTAATCCTCTTGATCTGTTGTTATTGCAAGACTGTCTCTGGAATAGCCCTGAATCGCGTGATGTCGTGCGTGAAGTGGTACAAGAATTCGCGCTCAAGCACGCATTTGACCAACAAGACGCAGAGCAGGAAATCGAGTACTGCCGCGAGTCTTTGATTGATGTTCAGCATGAGCTAGAAGATACCTACCGTATGACGCTGACCTCTGAAGCAGCAACGGGTATTTTGCGCAAAGAAACCATGCGTTTCGATACTTCGAAGGCGAAAACCTACAAAGTGGGTGCGGCCGTTAACCTAGTGAAGTTAGTTATCTTGCAAAGCAACATGTCGGTATCGGAATCGGAAAAAGGCGATAGCCGCTGGGTTTATGTACCGAAAGATGAGCTGGACCGTGTGATCAAAGATGGCCAAGGTGATGTGTACGGTTACGTAAACCAAAACACCAATATGTGTCGTCTGCGTTTTGATGTGGATGCGGCGAACAACTTGGTGATCCGCGATATTGCTAACCGCGGTATTTTGGTGAGCTTGGGAACGCAACAAGGTTTGGACATTGAGCTGTACCAAAAATGGTTGTCGCAAAGCGAAAAAGCCGTAAACCAACTGAGTGAAGCAGAGCACCACATGCGTAAAGTCAAAGCGAACTTTCATGATGCACTGCCACACAGTTTTGTGGATCCTGAATTACCACGTCTTATGGAGTCGAGTCTGCAACAGGTGAGCCAACGACTTGAGTCTATCCAAGGTGAAAGCGAGAAGATCATTCAACGCTTTAAAAACTTACATCAGTTTTTCTCTTAAGGAGACGACATGTTAGGTGCAGACGGACTCAACTTGGCGCTGATGGTGGCGGATTCAGGCATCATCGACAGTGCTGTAAATGATTTGATGGCTCGCTCTCAAGTCATGATGATGGCAGAAAACCGAGGTGTAAAATCGTCGGTGAAAAACCATTTGTTAAAATGGCGCGGCAACGTAAAGAAACGCATCACCAAAGTATGTGAGACGGAGCGTTTCCAACAAGAGCTCGCTTTATATCAAGAAGTGATTCACTGGGATGAAGACGAGTTTTTTGAGCGCATAGAGGATGTGATCAAAAAGCTTGAGTGGCACTCCGCGTTTTATATGCAAGCACGCCGCATGATGGAGAAAAACAAAGGGGTTAATAACCCTATGTTCCCGCATTACTTCTGTGACCAATGGTATCAAAGCCTTGCTGATGCAATTAAACAGGCGCAAGTAAGTGAGTTAGAAGCCAACAAAGAGAAAGTTCTTAACGATCTGTATCAACGTATGGAAACCATGCGCAATATGGATAAAGTGACGGAATCTGGCGACGCTGAAAGCGTAGGGCGCTTGTGGGATATGGCTTCGGCGAAACTCAGCAAAACCGATTTAACGGTGATGAAGCGTCATGCGGAGTTTTTGAAAAAGCACAAAGGCTTGCAAGAAATCGCAGAACAGCTTGGCCGTATGGCTGGGCAAGTGAATGATCCTGACTTAAACCGTGCACCAGCGGAAGAGCTGCAAATGGTTGAAGAAAAAAGCGACGAAGCGACTGATGATATCGTCGGTATCCATGAAAGTGACGATCTCAACAAGCTGCTGCCAAACGAGACCATGTTTTTGGCTTACCCTGAGCTAGAAGTTGTGTTCTACAAGCATCTGGTCGACAAGCGTTTAATGAACTATCGCACGCAAGGTAAATCTCGCACTTTACGTAAAGTCAAAGCACATCGTCCAGACAACAAAGCTGTGGATATCGAAAAAGGGCCGTTCATCGTCTGTGTGGATGCCTCTGGCTCGATGAGTGGTTTCCCTGAGCAGTGCGCAAAAGCGATGGCGTATGCGTTAATGCAGATTGCACTGGCCGAACAGCGCGATTGTTACGTGATCATTTTCTCTACTGAACACATTACTTACGAGCTCACCAAACAAGATGGTTTGCGTGAGGCGGCGGATTTCTTAACGTACAGTTTCCATGGTGGTACAGATTTGGAGCCAACGCTTATCAAATCCATCGATTTGATGAGTGGAGATAAATACAAAAACGCCGACATGGTGGTTATTTCTGATTTTATTGCGCCAAAACAGCAAGATGAGCTGTTGGCAAAAGTGGATGCGCTTAAAGCGAAGAAAAACCGTTTCCATGCGATCAGTTTATCTAAGTACGGAAACCCTGCGTTAATGTCGATGTTTGATCATACTTGGTCTTACCATCCAAACGTTGTGGGACGTTTACTCAAGCGCGTAAGTAACGGTTAATCAAATAAAGCGGCGAATTCGCCGCTTTATTTTTAGTTCGTTTATCGGATGAAAGTGTTTGGGGCAGAATCAATAAATACGCAATTGGATCGAATTTTCATCTGATTGATTTAAAAAAAAGCAAACAAACAGAAAATGAAAGATTTTTGTTTGACTATCTTTTCTGAATCCGTAAAGTAGCAACCAACGCAACGGGGGAGACCTCTTAAAGCGTTAAAGAAAGGCGCGTTGGCAGAGTGGCTATGCAGCGGATTGCAAATCCGTGGACCTCGGTTCGACTCCGGGACGCGCCTCCATTTGCGACACTAGCTCAGTTGGTAGAGCGCAACCTTGCCAAGGTTGAGGTCACGAGTTCGAACCTCGTGTGTCGCTCCAAATTATTCAGATATGGCAATTGCGGTATCTCGATGCTTAAAGCATCAAATTAAAACCAGCGAAAGCTGGTTTTTTTGTATCTGAATATCCGAAAACAGATCCTATTCTTATTTCTCTCTCGTGATTTGTAGGTATCACCATTGGTAACTGTGACCCTACATTTAGCGCCTCGGCTGATATCGGTTTACAATATCGGCCTCTAAAGGATTTGACGAAGACGCATGAGAAACACCGACGATTACATCATTTTTTACCATTTGGTCGAACAAGGCTCCTTCAGCAGTGCGGCAAGGCACATGGAGCTCACTAAATCGGTGGTTAGTAAACGTATTGCGAAGTTGGAGCAAGAATTAGGTGTTCAGCTTCTTTATCGCACGACGAGAACGCTGACGTTGACAGAGGCGGGGCAATCCTTCTTTGTGCACGCTAAAGCGGTTTATCAAGCTGTTGCTACAGCCGAAGAATCGATCGTTGGATTGGGGAAGAACCTGTCTGGCAACATTAAGATCACGGTACCTACCATTTCTGGTGAGTTGATTCTTCCGGGTGTGATTTCGGAGTTCAATGACAAGTATCCTGACATCAATATCGATATGGAACTTGATAATCGATTTGTCGATATCGTCAATGAGCGTTTCGATCTGGCCATTCGTACTGGCATGTTGCCAGATTCTAGCCTTATTGCCAGAAAGCTGGTGGATGCAAACTGGGTGGTGTGTGCGTCTCCCAAATATCTTGCCAAGCATGGGATTCCAAAGCAGCCGATCGAACTGACTAAGCATAACTGTTTAGTATATTCCTATCAGGAGACTGGCGCGCGTGAGTGGGCGTTTAAAGCCGGCGATAAGATGTACCAAGTTACCGTTGATGGCAACTTATGCACCAACAACTCTTCCGCATTGCGAAATGTCGCGCTGCTAGGGCAAGGTGTTATCTATGTGCCTCGCGTACTGGTGTATGAAGATTTAAAGCAGGGCAGCTTGATCCAGTTGTTCAAAGAAGAAACGGCGAAATGCTTGGGTATCTACGCTGTCTACCCATACACAAGGCAGCAACCCGAGAAGATTAAGATCTTCATTGATCATCTATACAACAGCTTCCAAAGTCAAAATCATCGATTTTAAATCAAGTCTACAACGCCATTGGTTACTTTGGTGTTGTGGTTTTGTTTCCACTTTTTCTCATAAATAATTCATCCAATTTAGCCACTTACATGGTGTTACTCCCTCATCACTTACTTTGATAACAAGACGTTGTGCACACCTGTTAAAGAATGGTTTTGTTATTGTTTCTTTTTGGAAACGATCTGTTTCTTTCGTTCTAACGTCGGTTTGTGAACGCTAAGTTACAGAAAAACAACAGATTAATTACGCTATGTGAGTGCTGGTTAAGGTTTGTACGCTTGACCTTGATGGACGCAGGGAAATTGACTGCTTATAGTGAGCCAAACTCAAATCCACACCGTGTTCGGTTGGATGTGAATGATGCAAAATAACTAGAGATACGGATATGAAACAGAAGCAGCTGATAGAAGAATTTAAAACGATAGTCGGGGAAGAGAATGTCCTGACCGATCAGGTTAAAACCAAATACTACCGCTCAGGTTTTCGCTCAGGTAGTGGTACAGCGCTTGCCGTCGTGTTTCCTAACACTTTGTTAGAACAATGGAAGATCATTAAACAGTGTGTCGAGGCGAATTGCATCATCATCATGCAGGCTGCGAAAACAGGTCTCACAGAAGGCTCTGCACCAAGTGGTAGCGACTATGACCGCGATGTCGTGGTGATCAACATTACCAAAATCAAAAAAATTCACCTGCTGGATGGTGGCAAACAGGCGGTGTGCTTACCCGGTGCAAGTCTACATTCACTAGAAAAAGAACTCAGAGCCGTTAACCGCGCGCCGCATTCTATTATTGGATCTTCATCGCTAGGAGCGACGGTTGTCGGTGGCATTGCCAATAACTCAGGCGGTGCGTTAGTGAAACGCGGCCCGGCGTATACTGAGCTTGCCATCTACGCGCAGGTCGATAAGCAGGGCAACCTCCATCTAGTAAATCACCTTGGTATTGATGGCTTGGGTGAGACGCCGGAAGAGATTCTTCACAATCTGCAAGAAGGTAATTTCGACCCAAGCAAGATCGTTCACGATGATCGCATGGCATCAGACAAAGAATATGATGAACGAGTTCGTGACGTAACATCTGACATCCCTTCTCGTTTTAATGCAGACGAGCGTCGCTTGTTTGAAGCGAGCGGTTGTGCGGGCAAATTGGGCGTGTTTGCAGTGCGTGTTGATAGCTACCCAGTGCCAAACAAAGAGCAAGTGTTTTACTTGGGCACGAACGACGCAAACAAGTTGACCAAATTGAGAAAAGATTTTCTGACTCAATTCGATAACCTGCCAGAAATGGGAGAGTATTTGCATCGTAATATTTTCAATATGGCAGAGAAATACGGCAAAGACGTGTTCTTGTCGATCGACTTATTGGGTACGGACAAACTGCCTAAGATGTTCGCATTGAAAGCAAAAGTAGAGAACTTTTTAGAGCGAGTGCCATTTGTCAGCAAATATTTGCCAGACACCATTTTGTACTACGCAAGCAAATTGTTCCCGCAGCATTTGCCTGAGCGAATGTTAGAATTCCGCGATAAATACGAGCATCACTTGGTGCTAAAAATGAGTGATGGCGGAATTGAAGAGGCACAAAAATACCTGAAAGAAGTATGGGCTGTTGAAGATGATTGCGATTTCTTCGAATGTACGCCAGATGAAGGTAAAAAAGCTTACTTACATCGTTTTGCGGCGGCTGGGGCTGCGATTCGCTACGAAACGATTCATCGCAACGAGGTTGAAGACATTGTTGCGCTCGATATCGCATTGCGCAGAAATGATGAAGAATGGTTGGAAACTTTGCCTGAAGAGGTGAGCAAAAATCTGGTTCAGTCGCTCTATTACGGGCACTTCATGTGTTACGTCTTCCATCAGGATTACATCTTCAAAAAAGGTACAGATACCAAATTGATGAAGAAGCTGATGTTAGAGCACCTCAATAGTCGTGGTGCGAAATACCCAGCTGAACACAATGTGGGTCATTTGTACGAAGCAGAAAACTCATTACAGAAGTTCTACCACGAGCTTGATCCAACCAATACCTTTAACCCGGGCATCGGTAAAATGGACAAATATAAGCGCAACTGCAACTGCTGTGCTTAAGACCTTGTTTTGAAAATTAGAGTATTAGGCTTATATATCTGAGATTCATCAAACATTAAGAAAAGCCCTGCTGATGCTATTAGAGTCAGCAGGGCTTTGTTGTTTATGAATACGTGATTTTGATGAATATGGCTCTTTCAGAGCCTTTGAGGCGATTGAAAACCCAGTTTTAGAAAGCGCGCACTGCGGCGGCAGCGATAATGCCAGCAGCAATAGCAGGAAGCGGTTTTTTAACGATAAACATCACCACAGCGGTTGAAAATAGCGCGGCTCTCGCACCGTTGTCACCTTCGACGGCGAGAGGCGCTAAGAGGGCAATCAGTACAGACCCTGACATAGCGGTGATAAAACGTTGCACGCGTTCGCTAATCGGAATGAATGACATCACATAAACGCCGCCCCAGCGAGTTGCCAGAGTTACCAATCCCATTGCGATAATGATAAACAGCGTGCCGCCTAAGCTTGTTTCAATGTTCATGCTTTTTTCTCCTTCCAACAAGCTCCTAAAATACCGCCAGCGATTGCGCCGACAACGACATGGCTGTTTTCTGGCAAATACCAGTAAGCCATTAGTGATGAAGCTGCTGCCATGCCCCAAATCGCGAAGATACGCAGATTTTTAGGGCCGCCTGCAACCATAGAAAGTAAAAAGCAACCCATGACCATATCAAGGCCAAGACTGACTGGATCTTTGATGGCGCCACCAAAGTAGATCCCCATCCATGTGCCGACAATCCAAAAGCCCCAAAGCGCAAGCCCTCCGCCGACCAACAAACCAAACCCAGGCTCTTTCTTGCCAAATGCGTTCATCGCCATTGCCCAGTTCGCATCGGAGGCAAGTAACATAATGCCATAGCGCTTATGTGGCGGTAGCTGTCTCAGCCAAGGGTAGAGCGTCGCACCCATCAGAAGGTGTCGAGCATTGATGGCAAACACAGTAATCAAAACCGGTACAAGTGGTACTTCAGCTCCCCACATTTCTAATGTGGCAAACTGAGACGCACCAGCAAAGACAAGCGTACTCATTAAAAGAGTCGGAAAGGCGTCTAAACCGGTTTGCACCGCAGCAACCCCAAAGGCGAGACCAAAGACCACCACAAAAAAGGAAAGCGGTAAAAGCTGAGTAAATCCACCCCAGACGTCAGCCCGAGTGAACTCATGTAGCTCCCCAGAAGATCGAGGAAAAGAGGATGTATTTTCTGTCATAAATGTACCTAGCCGGCAGCAAAGTCGGGAGAAGCCCCAAATGGGTATTGTTGTGATTTTGTAAACTGCATGTTTAACATCAATTGGATGGGCTTTCAAACACAACCAGAATGTGGTTTTCGTCGCAGACAACAAGATGACATTAACGTTCTCGGTATTTCAGGTTTTATTGAGCGAAAAAAGAAAGCGAGCACGAAGCTCGCTTTGAGTTAGGAAGTGTTTAAAAAGGAAGTCGTAAGACTACTTCACATACACACGAGGGTTTGATGTGCCCCAAATGGTGTAAAGTTCTGGAAAGATCACGTCGGCGTTCTTCTCGATTTCTGCGGCATTGATGGTTTGAGATTTTTGGTTGCCGAACAGAACGACCTCAGAACCCGGCTTCACGCCTTTGATATCGGAAACGTCGATCATTGTTGTATTCATTGACGTTACGCCAACCACTTTTGCACGTTGACCATTAATCAGCACGTCTGCCGTATTGCCCATTTTTCTTGGGTAACCGTCAGAGTAACCGACAGGAAGGTTCGCCATTACGCTTTCTTTAGTGGTTGTAAAGCTGCTGTCGTAACCCACAGTGCTGTTTTTCGGTAGGTGGTGCAGTGATGCTACGCGTGTTTTGAAAGACACGATAGAAGGGTATTCAAGGTTAGTTGGTAGATCACCGTAAAGCACACCACCAGGACGAACCATATCAAGTTGAGCTTCAGGTACGTTAAGCGCTGTGTACGAGTTCGCTACGTGCAGAAGAATGTCTTCACGTTTTAGATCCGCTTCTTCAATTAGCCATGCCGAGCTTTCTTTGAATGAGCCAAGTTTCGCGCGTACTTCTTCTGCGTTGTAATTCGGGAAGTGCGTCATGATACCGACAATCTCAACGCCAGATTGCTTAGCAATCGCAAGGGCTTCTTTTTTGCCGTTTTCTGTCGTCATGTCAATGCCGTTACGACCCATACCGCCGTCATTAAGCGCAAGGTGAACTTTGACTGTCTTGTTTGCTTTTTTAGAGAGTGCAGCGATCGCCTTTGCTTGATCAAGCGTGCCGATTAGCTCTTCAACATTAAGATCAAGTGCACCTTCAATTTCGCCAATCTCTGCTGAGCGAACACGCATTAATTGACCTTTAAAGCCGCTGTCGCGCACGACTTGTGCTTCTGCATTACTTGCGATCGCTACGCAAGGAATTTGCTGTTCTATGATAGTTGGCATTAAGCCTGCGATACCGTTGCCATAGGCGTCAGCCTTCATCACCGCACAGATTTTAGTCTGGTCACTCATGTGTGACTTAAACTGTTCGATGTTTTGCTTAAACTGACCTAAATCGATTTCTAGCCAAGTGTTGGATGATTGAATTTGACTCTCTTGGTCTAACGTCGTTTGAAGCTGGAGTGGAGCTGCGATTGAATGCATAGCAGGGGCGAACGTTGCTGCAGCAATGGCAATAGAAAGAAGAGTTTTCTTAAGGCGCATAAAACCTCCATACGCGTTTTTTATTGTTAAAGGAAAGCGTACGAGGGAATGTACGCCAGAAAAACAAAACGCCCCAAACTGCGGAGCTTGGAGCGTTTTTGTCGAGTCGTTTTAGTTTAGCTTAAAGCGGCTCATTACATCTTGAAGAGATACGGATAGCTGGCTCAGTTCGCGGCAAGCTTGTGCAGTTTGCTCTGAACCTTGCGCGACCTCTTGAGACGCAAGATGGATGTTTTCGATGCTACGGCTTAGTTCCTCAGCAACTGAGTCTTGCTGGTTACATGCTGTTGCGATTTGACTGCCCATGTCTGAGATATCAGAAATCGCATGTTCGATGTCATTCATCAGTTGTTTTGACTGAATGCCTTGGTCAGCGCACTCGGCAATGCTTGTGCGAGAAAGCTCAGTCGCTGATTTCGCGTCTTTCGCTAGTGATTGTAGCTGCTCGATGATCGCTGTGATTTCACTTGTTGAATCTTGAGTACGGCCAGCAAGAGTACGAACTTCGTCCGCTACAACTGCAAAGCCACGGCCCGATTCACCAGCGCGCGCTGCTTCAATAGCGGCGTTAAGCGCAAGCAAGTTTGTTTGATCCGCGATATCACGGATAACATCAACCACAACGTTGATTTGGTTCGATTGCTGTTCAAGCTCTGAAACTGTATCACCAGCAGCGCCGATAACATTTGCTACTTCACCAATCGCATCAACCATGCTTTGTGTTTCACGCACACCAAGTTGTGTACGGTGGTTTGCATCGTTTGCTTGGCTCGCTGACTCTTCCGTGTTGCGTGCAACGTCGGCTACCGCAGCTTTCATTTCCGTCATTGCTGTTGCAACGTGCGTGATTTGTAGCTGTTGGTCTTTCATGCCAGAAGCAGAAAGCTCAGAGATTTGGTTCATCTCTTCTACTGCACTGCTCAATTGCGTTACAGCGGCAATAACGTTGTCGATAACTTGGCGTAGGTCGTTTTGCATCTTAGTCGTTGCATCTGCCAACTCGCCCAGTTCATCGTTACCAATCAATTTACGATCGATGTCTTTAGAAAGGTCACCTTTCGCAATCGAGTTTGCTTGTTCCACAACAAGTTGTAGTGGGCCACAAATCAAACGCGTTAGAACAAGCGTCATAACAATCATGATCACTAAAATGGTCACGTTGCTCGCGATGGATGAGTTGCTCAAACCGTTCACTGAAGAAAGGATGTGATTTTTGTTGCTGTCCATTGCGACTTTCAACAAGCGGATTAGCTCGTTTAGATCAGAATCGACGGCTTCGAAGTCGTTTAAAGAGTTAGATAGAACAGCGAGCGCTTCGGTTTTGTTGCCTGCTAACATCGACTCATTGTATTGGTCCATAGTAACCAAGTACTGTTTCCATTGACGCATTAGGCGTTGGAACGTTTGTTGTTCTTCACCTGGCCAAATGGTTGAGCCGTAAGCTTCAAGTTCTTTGCTGATCTTTTCGCGTTCACGGATGTTACTTGCGATTTTGTTTCTGATCTTATCTGCGTCCTTATAGGTGTAAGTAGCAAATTGAGAGCGACGCCAGTGAGAAAGATCATCTCGGATCGCATCCACTCTTTCCATTGCTGGAAGAGTGTCATCAGTATAGTTTAAAAGCTCAGATTTGATTTCTTTGAGCTCTTTAGACAAAAACACGCCAAATACAATATTAATAAGCGCAATCAGTAAAAAAGAGAGCGAAATTTTCTTCGCAATAGATAGGTTTCTGATAGACATTGGTGATATACCTTGTTTTTTTTATGCAGTGTTGTCAAAGTAAACCACGTCCTTATATGTGATATTGATCCATTAAATTACTGCAACACATTTAAAGTATCATTAATCGAAACGATTTTCGATAACGCATTGAGCTTTTCAAAAAAATAAATTATGTCAATGATTTTATAATGGTAAGACCAGGCGTTTTATGCATTTACGTGTAACAAATTGTTGAAAATGAAAGGATGCTTCCATTTTTACGGGGTGTTAACGATGTGCTTAATGCACAAAAGGTGAGGGAAGTACCGGAATGGTTGTGCATGGATATGATAAGAGCACGATGCGACGCTTGCTGAACTTATTGTTTTACTCATTTGGTGACGAAAATGTGTGCTGATTGATCGTCAATTAAACTTGTTAGCGTGCTTTTTAATCGTTTGAATCAAAAAGGTAAAATTTATTGTTGACCAGATAAATTAATCCGTTAAAGTACGCCTCGTTCTCACGGCACAGGCCGCTGAGAGATGGTGTTACCATCGCAAAGATTTGCGTTGCCCTGGTGGTGGAATTGGTAGACACAAGGGATTTAAAATCCCTCGGCGTTCGCGCTGTGCCGGTTCAAGTCCGGCCCGGGGCACCATCAAAACGATGTATGGATTTCAGATTCAGTTTTAAAGCATCGTTCTCATGACAATGAGAAAACAATCAGGTAAGGCGCGTTGGCAGAGTGGCTATGCAGCGGATTGCAAATCCGTGGACCTCGGTTCGACTCCGGGACGCGCCTCCATTATTTCGAAAGCCAGTCTCTTATGACTGGCTTTTTTCGTTTCTAGTGCTCGCAAATCGCTTCTTCTCTTCTCTTCGCTTTGTTTCATTTGTATCCGTATCACCAAACTCATTTGATCGTCATTCAATATTTTACACACGCTAATTATTGATTTTATAAATGTTAATCAACTCAATAATTGCATGGGTAGATTGGTGTTAATTTCTCTTCGATTGTAATCCGAACTTTCTGTCTTACAGACAATACGTTAGCAAGTTTTATGTGTTGCTATCGCCGCTGCCTAGTAGGTCAGAAAGCGGGTTTTAGTCCTTTAACGTGAGAGAAAAATAATGAAAACATTCAAATTAAAACGCACTTTTTTACCGCTAACCTTGCTGCTCAGTGCTCCTGCCTTTGCCGGGCAAAATGGCACCATGATGCAGTATTTTCATTGGTACGTACCTAATGATGGCGCATTATGGACGCAGGTTGAAAGCAATGCTCCAGCACTCGCTGAAAACGGTTTTACAGCGCTCTGGCTACCGCCAGCGTACAAAGGCGCGGGCGGCAGTAATGACGTCGGTTATGGCGTCTATGATATGTACGATTTAGGTGAGTTTGATCAAAAAGGCTCAGTACGAACCAAATACGGCACCAAGGCTCAGTACATCTCTGCAATCAATGCCGCGCACAACAACAATATCCAAATTTACGGCGACGTTGTGTTTAACCACCGAGGTGGCGCAGATGGGAAGTCGTGGGTCGATACAAAGCGCGTTGATTGGGACAATCGCAACATTGAACTGGGCGACAAATGGATTGAAGCTTGGGTTGAGTTTAATTTTCCTGGCCGCAACGACAAATACTCGAACTTCCATTGGACTTGGTATCACTTTGACGGTGTTGACTGGGATGACGCCGGCAAAGAAAAAGCGATCTTTAAATTCAAAGGCGAAGGGAAAGCATGGGATTGGGAAGTCAGCTCTGAAAAAGGCAATTACGATTACCTAATGTACGCCGATTTAGACATGGATCACCCAGAAGTTAAACAAGAGCTGAAAGACTGGGGTGAGTGGTACATCAACATGACCGGCGTTGATGGCTTTAGAATGGATGCCGTTAAGCACATTAAATATCAGTATCTACAAGAGTGGATTGATCATTTACGTTGGAAAACAGGCAAAGAGCTTTTCACCGTTGGTGAGTATTGGAATTACGACGTAAATCAACTGCATAACTTTATTACTAAGACCTCTGGCAGTATGTCGTTGTTCGATGCGCCGCTTCACATGAACTTCTACAACGCTTCAAAATCTGGCGGCAATTACGATATGCGCCAAATCATGAATGGCACGTTGATGAAGGACAACCCAGTCAAAGCTGTGACTCTCGTAGAAAACCACGATACACAGCCATTGCAGGCGTTAGAGTCGACAGTGGATTGGTGGTTCAAGCCTCTTGCTTACGCATTCATTTTATTGCGTGAAGAAGGTTATCCATCGGTGTTCTACGCAGATTACTACGGCGCGCAGTACAGCGACAAAGGCTACAACATCAATATGGCCAAAGTGCCTTACATTGAAGAACTTGTAACACTGCGTAAAGAGTATGCGTATGGCAAACAGAATTCTTATCTCGACCATTGGGATGTGATTGGCTGGACCCGAGAGGGCGATGCTGAACATCCAAACTCAATGGCGGTGATCATGAGTGATGGACCGGGCGGCACAAAATGGATGTATACCGGTAAGCCAAGCACGCGCTATATCGACAAGCTGGGTATCCGAACTGAAGAAGTTTGGACCGATGCCAATGGCTGGGCAGAATTTTCTGCCAATGGTGGTTCAGTCTCGGTTTGGGTGGGCGTTAAGTAACGTCGTCCTGTGATTTTGATACAGAACATGCAAATTTCAATGAAACATTACATTTAATCAAGGTGTTATTTGATATTCATGTAACAAATGCGTAACTTATATTTGAGCATTATCTAGAGGAATATAAAGAATGGAATCTATTGCTGATGTATTGGTTGTCGCCATTGTGTTTGGTGCCATTTTTGGAGGCGGGATCGTCAAGTTGATCTTAAATCATCGTAAAGAAGTTCGAGCGTTAGAGATTTCTGAGCGAAATACGATGAGCCAAGAAGAGCAAGAAAGCCTCAAAAAGCAAATTGGCGAGTTAAAACGACGCGTTGAAGTGCTAGAGAGAATCGTCACCGACAGCAAATATCAACTTGAGAAAGAAATTGCTTCGCTGTAATTCAAATCTTAGAAAAAGCCGGATCAGTCCGGCTTTTTTATGTCTATCGTTTGGCTTTTCAATCAACGTTCATCGAAAAAGTCTTTGTTTCGGATGTACTTACTCATTAAATGGTAAGAAAACGGACGAATCAGCCAACTAAACAGTGAACGCCCGAGGCGAATGAGTGTTGGCGTGTTCTCATAAATTCTGCCATTGTACAGCCACAGCATTTTTCCGACGTGCCAGTAAAGAAAAGGCACCGGAGGCATGAACGTCACAATATCGATATCACAACAAATTCGGTAGGTTTTGTGCGCCAGACGATAGCGGCGTTTGAACGTCCAGTCACCAATGGCGGGCTGCCCGAAAGTCACAACGCGCTTGATGCTTTTCGGATACTTCTTTTCTATGTAATCCGCAAACACGCTACCAATTGCACCACCAGAAGAGTGGCCTGTCACCGAAATGCGCTTGCCTTGCAGAATAAGCGGGACAACGGTTGCTTCTAGGCGTTCTATCACGCTCAAACCTAAGCGATCTTCGTTTCTACTAGGTAAACTTTCTTGGAACAATAGGTGATAAAACCCTGCGTGAATACGGTAGTTGAGACCTAATCGCCGGCAGCTTCGTGTCCACATTGCAAAGTTGAGCAACCAATCGGTAACGCTGTGAGAACCTTTAATAACGACCACGACTTCATCGCGGTTTTTGCTCCACAGTACGCGAATCATAATCTTGCCGTGTTCGTTTCGGATGACTCGCTGACCATTCGGATCGAAGCCATAACGTGTTTGTTTAAAGACTCTTGGATACGCGAGGTTGCACAGTACGGCGTAGCGTTCGTATTGGTATCGTTTTAGTGGTTTCACGTTGTCTTACTTAAAACTGTCCAACCTTATACTCTAGTGAGCGAGTGTGAAGAACACGTGAACATCCGCAGAATGTTTTACCGGTTCAGTCCTCGTGGTTAACGGTAAATCTCTAACGTTGAAGCGTCATTGATAAATGAATCAAAACTTTTTAGACGAAGTAAGGTAGATTGCCGAGATTGCTCATGAGCCTGTTTTATTTCCTTAATCAAAGATTTGAGTACTTGGCGATCTGGTTTGTTGTAGCGTTTGTCTTTGCGGAGCTGGGTGAAAAACGCAATTTGAGTCGAAGTGTCATTGAAGTCGCCGAGCTTGTCTTGAAGCTGCTTAAGTTGCTTCACATTTTCTTTGTGTTGTTGCGCGGGATAGAGAGCAGAGAAGCACTCCAGCAAGTAGCGCAGTGCTTTGCATTTAATGCGTAATGTGTGAATGACATCGTCTTTACTCGCTGGCGAGATTTTTCTTTGTGACTTATCTACTTTTCTAAACTGGTCGGCAATCTTTTGATTTGCGAACGTCACTAATTCAATGTCGTTTTTTAGCAAGTCGTATTGTTTAGTTCGCTCAAGGCTGTTTCGAACCACAGCGCAATGCGCTTGGTAAGCAAGTGATGCCAACCAACTTGCTACGCGCACTTGTTCTGCATTCTTCATGGCATCAATATCCGTGAAAATGCGCGTTAATGATGAATGCTGTTCTGGCAACATCGCAAGATATTGGTTGGTGTCTAAAGTGAACACATCTAGGTCTCGCAATAAGTTCGTTTGTTTCATTAATGTCTTTAAATGAGGCTTGAGGATGGCTAACTCAAAACAGGGGATGACTTCGCTGAGTAAAACGCATAAAGAGCGCATGCGTCGTAACGTGACGCGATATTGATGTGTAAATTCAGGGTGAAGGTTATCCATGATCCCTTGCTCTAACGAACGAGCATACTCAAACTCTCTCGCAAGAAAATCAGGCAATACAAAGCAGAGTTCGGAATCGAGATGCAGTGGCAATCGACTTGAAGATTTTGGTGGGGCGTTCATGGTTTTCCTCCAACATACTTAGACTAAGTGTAGAGGTTGATATTGCATAGACATAAAAGTCGTTCAAATAAATCGAAATCTTACCAAGCAATAAATTAATTGTTTTAAATACATGTCGTTAACCGATGTTCATTTTATATAAGCATAATATGACTATTTCTTATAACCATATTATTAACCGAATTGACTTATATCGACTCCTTTACAATACTTTTTACCAACTTAAAAGAAATTGCTGTCTTATCGTCAGTGTTAATAGCTATTCAGAATTTATTAATACTCAGATTAGATGGAAGTCTGTAGCTTGTTGTTATTACTGATAGTTTAAATTTTCTCTAATCACTTAACAGGCATATTCTGTCAATGACCTCTCAGCAAATCTTTTAATAGGGATAAGTAAAGTGTGAATTTATATTCGTACTATTTCATAGTGAGGGCGTGAGATGTTTATACAAACAGTAAGAATCGTCATACCGTTAGTGTTACTGCAGTTTTTAACGGGTTGTCAGTCGGATGATAACGATAAGCTAAAATCAGAAATTGAGTCGTTAAAACAAGAGATCAGTCAACTAACAAAAGAAGTAGGAAAGATAGAAAATGAAGTGAAAGAAATGAAAGATTTGGCATTTAACCCACCCAAAAAAGAGCCACCGACTTTGCCGAATCAACCTAACTTTACTGAAGATGGCACATTGCCACTTCTTGGAAGTAAAGACGCAAAAATTGCTATTATTGAATTTTCTGATTTTCAATGTCCTTATTGTAAACGATTTACAGACAGTGCTTTTAAACAGATAAAAGAAAATTATATTGATACTGGTAAAGTGCAATATATTGCGCGCGATTTCCCGTTGAGTTTTCACGCGAAAGCCATGGGTGCTGCGATCGCAGCTACGTGTAGTCTTCAACAAAATTCCTACTGGCCAATGCGAGATATGCTGTTTAGCAATGTCAAAGACTTAGGAGACGAGCTCTATCAAAAAGCAGCCACAGATTTATCTTTGAACTTGGAAGAGTTCAATAAGTGCATGAAAGATAAATCTATTGCTAACAAAGTTGAACAAGATTTGACGTTAGGAAAATCCTTGGGCATTCGTGGTACGCCAAGTTTCTTAATTGGCCGCGTCGAAAACGATCAACTTGTAGAACCACAGATAGTAGTGGGCGCGCAGCGGTATGCAGTGTTTGAATCGCTATTAGAGCAGTTATCGAATAGCGATAAAGCAAAATAATATTTTTCATATTGAATAAAAGGCAACTAATGTTAGTTGCCTTTTATTTTATCTAAATTAACCAGTTTATTAATTTAGAGCTTGTCTTTATATATTGATATTAGGTGTCGATATTTATAGTTGTTCTGGTGAATTGAAACTACACACATAGATCTTCTTAAATCATCGATGCTTAATAATTGTTTTGTTTGTGTTAATTTTTGGTTGTTTGAGATAAATTGCTTATTTTTCATGGGGTAACTTTGATCATATATTAAAATGGCAAAGTTATATTAAGCTGAATTCATATTGGGATTGGCATTTTACTTGTAATTTAAATCTTCTTATATATTCATGCTTTAAATAAGAATGTTTGATCTTGCGATAAAAATTAATTGTTTTTGGTTGAAATTTAATCACTGTGTTTGTAGGATTTTACCTTCAAAAACCAACCTGCGCTTAAAAAATAGGAAAGAGGGGTAAATTTATTGCATACAAATAAATAATTTATCTTGTGTTACTAATGCAAGTTTAACCTAAATAATAAATGACTATTTTAGAGTTTTGCTTTTTAATTTTTGTTAAAAGGCACGGCATCTTATTGACTAATTATTAGATGTCTTTGGGGTTCTAATTCTAGCATCTATTGCTTACCTTTAACGTTTGTAGCTTTTCGAAATGAATGGAAATTCATGCGTTTAGCTTAGTTATTTGCGCTCCCTAAGCGTCAAGCGATCGACATGATTGCGGACTTCTGCTGCGCAAAAATTAAGAACCAAAGATAAAAATACATAAGAAATTAAGTATGTTTAATACCCATTTTAATATTGTTACTTCCAATACATTTAAACTATCAACAACGGCTCTTATCGGCCTCTTATCTCTGACATTCAACGCGACGGCTCAGTCGCAAGACATCCCACATGGACATGTGATTCAACAAGAAAAACTGGTTTCACCTACTGCTAAGGGAAAACGCCAACAGGCTCAAGATAATACCAGCGCATTAAAGCAAGCGATGGCTGATTATCGCGGTGCATCGGCGAAAAACAAACATCACTATCTAGAGCAAATGATTTCTCTTGCTCACGGTCGTCAAGCATTGCTTTCCGAGCTGTTTCAGTCAGATCCTAGCGCGGTAGCGCAGGTTGCTCTGACTGCAAAAGCTCGCAAAGGTATGCCTGAAAAAGTACAAGCTTTGCTAGAGCAGGAGCAAACGCTAGAAGGCGAACTGGAAGTCTTCTACGAAGATTATGAAGATCACAGCAAGAGCCGTCTTCGACACGTACTAAACACCTCAGAGGGCTTTATTGAGGTTCACGGTTCTTCTCAATCACCAATCAACGCGATTCAGTCGGGTGTAAAAGTACGTGCGCGTGGTTGGAAGTTTAAAGACGTAGCAGATAAATGGGACGCTTTAGTCGTAGCTGACGAAGCGGATGGACTGTCTGTGTTAGCGCAAGACAGCACGGGGACGGTTACTGCATCGACTACGACGAGTTCTGCTGCGTTATCAAACACTTTTGGCGAACAGCGCACGTTGGTGCTTCTGGTTAACTTTCAAGATAATCCGCAGCAACCGTGGACCATTGATGAAGTTAAAGACATGGTTTTTGGAAAGGTTAACGACTTCTACAAAGAGAACTCCTTTGGTCAGACGTGGTTGAGTGGTGATGTACACGGTTACTACACGTTGCCGATTAATAGCAGTTGTGATTATAAAGGCTTTGAAAGTTACATTACGGCAGCCGCTGAAGCGGATGGCATTGATACGTCTAGCTATTCACGCAAAGTTTATATCTATCCCAAAGTAGAGAACTGCGGTTGGTCTGGAATGGGTACCGTTGGTGGCAACCCGTCAAGAGCTTGGATTAACGGCGCATTTAGGCTGAACACGATTGGACACGAATTAGGTCACAACTTTGGCCTTCATCACGCTCAAGCATTAGAGTGCGGTACAAATACAGTCGGTGGTACGTGTTACAACTATTCGTACGGTGACACGTTGGACATTATGGGAACATCTAATGGTCATTTTAATGCCTTTAACAAAGAACAGTTAGGTTGGATTAAACCATCCGAGCAAGAGGTCATTACGGTTACCAATAGCGGCACATATTCTTTGGAACCCTATGAAACGGCGCCAGCAGGTGCAGCTAAAGGTCTAAGGATTAAACGTGGGACTGATGCGGCATCTGGACAACCATTGTGGTATTACATTGAGTACCGTCAACCTATCGGTTTCGATAGTTTTCTTGAAGGGCAAACTACAATAACGGATGGCGTCGTTTTCCACGCTGTAACTGGAGATGATTTGAGTAGTGTCCAACTGCTTGATATGACGCCTAACAGTGTGAACTCAGACCTGATTGATGCTGCCTTGATAGCGGGCAATACGTATGAGGATACAGAAGCCGGTATTACCATTACGACCGAATGGGCTGATAGCACAGGCGCAAGTGTCCACGTTAGCTTCGCTGAGCCTATGTGTGTGCCAAGCATGCCGAGTGTTGCTGTTGTTTCCAATCAAGTTTCAGGTGTAGAGTCTGGTAGCACCGTGGGGTATTCGGTTACGGTAACTAACAATGATGGTGATGGATGCGCAACATCGAATTTCGCTATTGAAGCAAATGCTCCAAGTGGGTGGGTGACAACGGCATCTCAGTTAAATTTGGCTCCTGGTGCGAGTGATACAGTGACGGTTGATGTGACTTCGGATCAAGCTGCGATAGACGGGACCTACGGCATTACATTCAACGTGACAAATGTTACTGATACTGACTACGACGTGAGTGCTACCGCAAATTATGTGGTTGAAACTGCGGTTGAAGCTTGTCAGCTATCGACGCCATTTCTCATCATGTCTACTAACCAAAACGGGGATTTTGAACCGGGTAGTACAGTAAGTTACACAGCGACGGTTACCAACCAAGATAGCGCAACTTGTGACGCGACTACTTTCACGCTAGCGGCAAGTATTCCGAATGGCTGGAGTGCGAATAGTGGTGCTATGACTTTGATTCCTGGTGAAACCCAATCAATTACAATGACAGTAACATCGAGCACTGAAGCTACTGACGGTACTTATAACATTGTTATCAATGCGAAACATTCTGCTGATGCAAGCTTGAATGCTAGCCAAGTAGTGAGTGTGAGTATTGTCGCTCCAGTCACGGAAAATAACGCTCCTGCCGCTCAAAACGATTCTGTGACGTTGACATCGAAAGAGCCAGTGACTATCGATGTACTCAAGAATGACAGTGATCCCGAAGGAGATACGTTGAAGGTTATCTCAGTGACTCAAGGCGCGAAAGGAACCGTTCAAATTACATCAAATGGTCAATTGCTTTATTCTCCAGCGAAAAGCTTTAAAGGTAGCGATAGTTTTAGTTACACCATCAGTGATGGCGTGAATACGGCTTCTGCATTGGTGAATATTGGTTTTGGTAGTTCTGATACGAGTACTTCTACGGGGAGCAAAGGCAAAGGTCGAAACAAGTAAGTTGACTTAGACAAGTTGCTCTAGAAAAACAAAAATGCCAGTCAGAAGTTCTGACTGGCATTTCTTTTAAGGTAAGGTAGGCCTTACTGATTTTTAGTGCATTCAAACATTAAGGTTGAATCACATCTTGAGTTTGAACCGTAACTTCCACTTCTGCAGCTCGAATACTACCGTCATCATCCAGCACTTCTATAACAATACCATCATCTGCACCAGAGGCGCTGAAGGTATCGAAAATACCAAGTGCATTGAAGAGTTGAACACGAACGAAACAAGCATAGGTCTCGCCAGCTGGAATCGTTTGTCCAACATTACAGTAACCATCAAGCAATTGTTGGAATGCAGAGTCAAGCACACCTTCAATGCTCGTACCAGAGTCATCGAAGATTCTGAATAGAGTACCTACATCAACATCACCAGGGGTGGTTGCATCAGGAATACTCACACCGCGAATCGACATTTTGTTCAAAGTAATGTCTTCAAAAGTACTGCTGTTGGTTACTTTGACAAATACGTTGGCATGGAAACCGAAGTTAGCTTCAAATTGCGGAAGCACATTATCAAAGTTCACTTGAGCAGTATCTTCGTTCGATTTGGTCTCAGGTTCACTTGCATCATTTGGATCGCGTTTAGCTGTGACGAATGCAGTATTTAGCAAGAATGTGTCGTCGTAATCTGTATTTGGATCGTTTGAACCATTACCAGTTACATCAGCGACTAAGGTACACATGTAAGGTGTGCCATATTCAATCACTTGAGGGAACGAACACTCATCGCTTCGTTGAGTTGAAGAAGCACTTGCTCTCACGCTGCTAAATAGCACGTCATCCGTCAACGAAATCACGGTCAAGTCTTCTTTGGTTACCGCATTAGCATTGGTCATCGTAAATCGGTAAACGACCTCATCTCCCGGTTCATCCACGTTGATAGATTGCATGAACGAAGCTGAATCGATAGCTGGTGTTGGAACGTTTGCGTCTACAGACACGGCAACATCTTTGACAAGCGTAATCATTGGTTCGGCACGAGTCACACTGACTACCGCCATATCGTTCGCTGCACGAGCCTCATTGTCGTTGATAATGACGTTTACGGTATTGGTATAGGTACTACCATCCGCAACAGTGACATCGACAGTATATCGACAAGTGAAGGAACCAGTCATTTTCGCTAACGGTGTATCGCTGTTAGGATTATCTGGAGCCGTATTACAGGCTGGAGAACCCGTGCTGTCAGCTAACAGATTAATATCGTCGGCCAAGTTTCCTGGTGTACCGTTATCATCGACAAGTTGGATTACCCATGCCGAGTCAACTGTACTTAGATTGGTCACAGTAACTTCATAGGTGATAAGTCCTTCATCATCAATATACCAAGCGCCAGCTACATTACGTAAACCTGGGCCGCTGATAGGGGTTTTAGTGATATCTACGGCTGGGTCGACGTTGATCATTTTAACTGTAACGACATTCGAACAGTTACCATCATCGTTTGTCGCATCACCATCGGTAGGGTCACAGGTATCATCGCCAATTACAGTGCCACGACCTTCATTATCGGTAGCGCTAAAGCGAATGAAGTTTTGATAAAGCTCCTCAGGTTGTCCCGCAGCGTTTGCTGTGGTTGGGGCAGGATCATCTGGGAGATCTTCATCATTGATCTGAACGTAGAAACTACAAGAAGTACTTGGAGTTGTATCAGTTAGTATGATTGGATAACTGAGTGACTTACAAGTATTCGGGTTACCCGCAGTGTCTAGCAGATTAAGCGTACCTTGGTTGTCTGCACCGCCAGTTAAATCAAACTGTTCAAAGATCGAACCGTCTGTGCTTGAACGATAGATATCGGAAAGGCTCGTGATTTGAACTGCTGAACCGGCAGCTTTAGTAATCGTCAAAGTATATTTGAACGTACCTGCTGGCTCGTTGCTGCTAGCTGGCTCGACGGATTTCAACACTGTTGGTGGATTCGGTTTAATGAATACCGGAATGTTGAAGTTGTCACATTTACATTTCGATTTGTTGTTTGGAACTTGGCCAGGATAAGCGCTGTCTTCAGAACAGTTGTCGCGTTCGATGTTGTCCCACGCGGCACAGTAGTTGAAGTCAGCTTGTCCATCTAAGCCGTCATCCTCACAGATAATTTCGAATACAGCATCTTCTAGAGTGTATTCGTCAGCGGTTAGCTCAGATTTTTTAATATCACCACAGGCGTCTCCATCAAGCTGCTGGGCGACAAGAAAATAAGGGTCAAACCCACCAGCACCAACTGGTACTGGCAATAGGACACTACATGCGTCCCCATCTTGATAAATTACGTCTGGATCGACGTTCTCTTTTCGAGGTACATAAAAGGTGGTATCCCAGCGCTCTGCTGCATTAGCACGCACACGAATATCTGCTTTTAATTTAAAGGTTTCCCCCAAGGTACAGGTCAAATTCCCAGAGCTGCTGCCATCTGGAAGGATTATCTCTTTAGGAATGACCTGCGTAATCTCAACGTCGTTCGCGGTACAGTTTAGAGCTTCACCTAACGTACCTTTCATACCAGAACCGCCAGTATCGAAGTACGCGTCCGCCATACAGCTGTTTGCTGAATTAGCGGGATCTGGATAAATAGGTTGCTCGGTTAATGCATTCGCAGGTGAAGCGGTGGTTAACCCATAAAAGGCGGCAGCACTTATCAACATAGCGCTGAGTATCCCTTTATGTCGGTTGTATATTAAATGTTCCATCATCTACCTTCTTTTCTCATTGAAAGTTGATAAAAGGGCGATGTAAGTATCCAATGATGCCAACACTGGACTCCGGCATCATTGAACACACGAACTGCTGTGCCCCCTGTCCCATGACAATTGCTCCACAAAGTGTGTGTTCTGAAACTTGTATGGTGGAGCGCTTGTCGGTGCCCACTAGAGAGCAAAAAACAAACCAACACCTATTGCATTGATTTTTAAATATTTTGTGTTTTCTAAAACTGTTTCAAAAACACTTTGTGTGAACAGAGTGTTAACTTGTTGGGAAACGGTCTAGGAGATCATTCCTAGGAATTAAACGGGATATCAGTCGGTTATGGAGGGAAAGAAAAACGTGCCACTTGGGTAGTGTTCGAGTTAACAGGTGGACACTTTGTTGACAGCGAGTGAGAAAGTCATGTGTCTTGCTGTGGTTTTTTGTGCCTAACAAAGTCAATGTAGAGACTGGGGGAAGGGGATTCGAACAAGATTGTGAGGAACCGATTTGAATGATAGTTGCACTAATTGTGCGTGATTTATGCTGTTGGGATTGCTTTTTAAGCATCTGAATCAAAAAGATAAAATTTATTGTTGACCAGATAAATTAATCCGTTAAAGTACGCCTCGTTCTCACGGCACAGGCCGTTGAGAGATGGTGTTACCATCGCAAAGATTTGCGTTGCCCTGGTGGTGGAATTGGTAGACACAAGGGATTTAAAATCCCTCGGCGTTCGCGCTGTGCCGGTTCAAGTCCGGCCCGGGGCACCATCAAAACGATGTATGGATTTCAGATTCAGTTTTAAAGCATCGTTCTCATGACAATGAGAAAACAATCAGGTAAGGCGCGTTGGCAGAGTGGCTATGCAGCGGATTGCAAATCCGTGGACCTCGGTTCGACTCCGGGACGCGCCTCCATTATTTCGAAAGCCAGTCTCTTATGACTGGCTTTTCTCGTTTATAGCGCTCACAAATCATTTTCCTCTCTTGTTCTGGCTACAATTAATTTTCATCATTCTATTTCTCACATCATTATTATATTCAAAGTGTATTTCCATTTTTTCTACAGAATAAAACTATTTATCTTGTTCAATTTTTTATTCATAGGTAGGAATTGAATAGTAGAGTGAAGCTTCTATGTTTCTTCGAGTGATTTTATTATTGTCATCATTTTATATCTATTATGTTCATATAAATACCACCTTAAAGATAAAGTGCACACTTGGTGTGCAATGTAATTAATGTTTTTATTTTGTTTGTCAATTGTTATTATTTGTTGTTGTCTTAAGGTAAGGCTTTGAAATGTGGTCAGTAAAAGAACTAATAGCAGTTGAGTGAGAACAGTTTTGCGCTCATTTTCTATTTTCGACATATATTTTATTGATTCATAATAGTTTTTATGTTTAAGAGTGCAATCGGTTCATTATTGATTCGATTGAATATTCTCAATTTTAGAGCAAAAAACAATCGATGTTTAACTATTTGATGTGATTGAAACTCTTTGGCTATTACAAAGAATTAACGTAATTTGGTGATGTGGTTGGTTGAATTTTAACCTTTTGCTTTGTTATGATGCTGCCTCATTTATTGATGTTGGTGATGTTTTAGAAGAATAAATACATTATGTATAGAAAATTGAGATTATTCATAGAATAAGCTCTGGTTCTATATTTTCTAAATTTTAACCTCTATCTAATCCTATATATTCTTATCGTTAATTCGGTGGGAAGGATAATTATTATAATTATTTCAGGTGAAGCAGTGATTGATAAACTCCGCATGAATAAGAACGCCCTAAATAAAGGGATCTTTTTCTTGCTCGTCTTATTTCTATTTCTACAAAATATCCAGTACGCCAAAGCCGCAGGAAGTTCAATAGGCCAACAAGATACGTTGGTGATACTATTGAATTTCAAAGAGAATCCTAACGATCAACCGATCACATCAGAAGAGGCGCACGCGTTAGTATTTGGTGAAGTTAACGATTTTTACCAAGAAAACTCCTATGGCAAGACATGGTTAAGTGGTCAAGTTGCAGGTTGGTACACATTGTCTGTCTCGAATCAGGTGTGTGATTATCCTTCGGTTCAAGCGGAAGCGGATAAAATGGCGCGTGCTGATGGCGTAGTGCTTGAGGATTATCAGCGCATCATTTACATCATGACGCAATCAGGTTGTGCTGGTGGTGGTTCTGCAACAACAGGGAAAACGTTCCCGAGTCGTGCATATATAGATGGCACGCTGTCAGCAAGAGTGATTGCACATGAATTCGGGCACAACCTTGGTTTGAGCCACGCCAAGGCGTTGGATTGTGGCGATGCGTCGGTATCGAGTAACTGTAGCGTAATTGAATACGGCGACTCGTACGATGTTATGGGTACTCCTGATATGGGTTACATCAATACGTACTACAAAGAACGTATGGGATGGTTGAATGATGCGGAATCACCCAACATTCTTACGGCAATTCAAGATGGTTTGTATGAAATCGCAGAGTACGAAACCCAAGACATAACACAAAACATCGCGTTAAAAATACCTCGCGGTGTGAACCCTAATACTGGCTTGAAGGAGTGGTTCTATGTCGAATATCGTCAAGCGATGGGTTATGACCAGTTTTTAGATGACCGCTCTTATATGCTGTTTCGTGGCGATGTGACGGATGGTGTGATTGTTCGTTTAGTCGAAGAAGGCGCGGAAGAAAGTTACATTCTGCACATGAAGCCAAATTCGGATTACAGCCAAGTTTATGGCCGAAAGGATTGGAAAGACACCGCGTTACCAGTGGGTGACAGTTTCACCGATCCAGTTTCTGGTCTCACGATTAATCTTGCGAGTGCAGCCAATGGTTTTGCTGGTGTGAACGTATCGTTTGGTGGTTCGGTAACTCCAAGCGTTTGCGAGATGTCTGCGCCAAGTGTGTCTGTGAAAGCGACGTCTGATACACAAGTTAATGCTGGCGACACGGTTGAATATCAACTGACGGTAACAAACACGGCGAATGATGTTTGTGGCATGATTCGTTTTGATGTGTCTGCTCAAGTAGAGAGTGGCTGGCAAGCGAGCTCTCAATCTATTTCCCTTGCGTCTGGCGAGTCTAGTGTAGCTACCATCGCGGTGACTTCTGCTCTAAGTGCAACCTCTGGTGACTACCCTGTGACGTTTAATGTGGTAAACACGAAAGATGAGGCTTACAACGTGGCGACACAAGCAACGTATGCCGTTGCTGAGCAGCAAACGGGCAGTGGTGATGTAGTGGCGGTTGACGATAACGTTCAGATGAGCAAAGTTTCAACGGTAAGCATTAATGTGTTGGGTAATGACATCATTGCTGATGGTGTGTCTGTCGAGATCTCAGCAATGAGCGCACCGAGTAAAGGAACGGTGAAGCTACTTTCTGATGGGAGTATCCAATACACGCCAGCGAAGCGATTCAAGAATCAAGACAGCTTTAGCTATACGATCACCAGCGGTAATGTTACGTCGACGGCAATGGTGACTGTGGCGCTGCAATCATCTCCTGATTCTGGCGGATCTTCACCTGGCAAAGGTAAGAACAAATAACAAAGCAAAGCCACCTTATGTTTAAGGTGGCTTTTTCGTTATTGTTTACTGTGGATTGCTGCTATCGGTTTGTCTTGCTTACGGTGCAGGACATAGTGGACAGCTTGCCTCTACAGGCATGCCTGTATCGACAGTGACACCTGTAATGGCGTTAACACCTTCTGCAACGACGGTGTCTTTGAAGGTTCTTACATCATGTGCAACAACCGGACCACCAGATACGTCACTACCCGGAGCAGGGATGTAGGTGCCATCGTAGTTCATACAGCTTTCAGGATTTAAAGTACCGACATCTTTAACGACTGTCATACCGTCATGCATTTCAGTAATTTTCACATCGTTAAGTTTCACTTTACTGTCGTTACATACTTTACCTTCGTAGTTCACTCTTAATCCGTACGCGCCAGATGCGTTTTCTTCAACGTAGGTTGTACAGTCTTTAGTGATACTCAATGCGCCCACTGGAGTAAGTGGAGGACAGCTATCTGTGTCAGACTTAGTAAGCACAGGTTCACCACCATCTTTGATGGCTGCGCTCGCCGTAGCCTCATTTTCTACACCGTTGATGAGCGAAACAAAGGAACCTGTAAATGTTGCAGTTTCGCCAGCGGCAAGAACGTCAGCAGTGAATGAATCGCCAGCAGTAATATCTTCAACATAAAGGTCGTAAAGTGCACCAAAACCAGTATTGGTTACTTTGATCTCGTAGTTGTAGATGATTGAGTCACCACTTGGTGATAATGCACCTGTTGGACATGTTTTCACAAGTTCCATACCACATAACTGGAATTGACCTAAAACGAAGTCTTTCAAAGATGCGGTGAATGAAGCAGACGAACGGGTTTCAGCCATGAAGCTGCTGAAACAAGACGCTGTGCCGTCGATTCCGCCAAGCAGTTGAGTGAGGTTTACACCACCTTCATAGAAGCTTTCGTATGGGAAAGCGTTCATTGTGCCGTTTTTTGCAGTGTATGGCCAAGGTGATGGGATTGGTGTTTCACCTTTGTTGGTGGTTGCACAACCAAAGTCACCATCATTGACAGCAGAACAGTCAGCAGGGTTTGCACCACTGGTTTCCGCTTGTAGGCGTAAGTTTTTGGCTGCACAATCGCCAGGGGCAGGGTCATTACTGTCCGCTTTTGAACAGGTTGGATCCCAAGTTACCAATGCGGCGTAAGGTTCATCATTCGCACCTTGCGGATAATCAATCAATACCAAAACGTCGCCCACAACGTGTTGACCAGAGAACGAACCGTCATCAAGGGCTTGGACATCATCTTGGAAGAACCAGAAACCCATAAAGGCATCACCTACGTTCGCAAAACGGTCGGCACCAAAATAAATGACCAAATCCGAACCGCCACCGCCGTTATCGACGCCGTAGGCAGCAGCGTAAGCATTGGTTAAGTCATCTTTATCTGGTACGGAACCATCTTTGTGAGACCATTCTGATATGTCTTGAATATCTTTTCGACCACCAGTAAATATGGAGACAGGTGACGGATCGGGAAGAATCCCAGTATCGACATTGGCACTGTCGCTACCATCGTAAATATTTTCCCAATCATCCCCCGCAACGGCGTCGTCTGTTGCATTACCTTCCAGTTCGAAGGTGCCCAGATCATGAACCGCCCAAGTCGGCGAGGCGAACACACTCAATATCAGCCCCAAGCAAAATGCTCGAGCCAATATCACCAGTTTATTAAAGTCCATCTTACTTTCTCCTTTTCCAAACAGAAGATACGAGCCGATTGACGCTCATAACGGCAAGGAGCGTCTCCAATTAACACGTCATCACGATTGACGCTGGGCTCGTTACGTACGGGAGGGGTTAAGCAAGAAGTAATCCGTTAGTTAACTGACTGAAAAATTTGGGAAAAATAATTTCAAGCTGTCGAGGTGAACAGTTTAAATAGCGGTGTTTAGGTGATACGGAACGATAAGCGTATGAATTCGATTGAAAAGACAGAAATCTGTATCAGATGGACAATGTGTAACACATGTGAACAGGTTGGAGAGGCTGGCGAAGAGAGTAGCAAGGCTGCGCGAGGGAAGACGAAGGTGAAAAGCGACGATGTAAGAGAAAGTTCGAGAAGCTCTCCTGGTGCAAAGTCTTGCGATGTCCTTTGCACCGGGACTCCTGAGGGTTAGCGGTTTAGTGCACCACAACGCTCAGGTTGGTATGTGATATCGACAATTTCAATCGTCTTCACTTGTTTGTTTGGCATTGGCCAATCGAGCTTTTGACCCACAGACAAACCGATTAGTGCGCTACCAACAGGAGCAAAAATCGAAATGTCATCACTGCTTTTTAGCTCTGATGGGTAGACCAATGTTTTGGTCATGGTTCTTTCTTCGCCCGAAAATTTAAACTCAACGGTTGAGTTCATGGTGACCACATTCGACGGCATCTCTTCTGGTTCTAAAACCGTTGCGCGGTCAAGCTCTGCTTCTAGCTCAACAAGCTCTGCAGCGATGTTTGGCATCTTATCCAGCAGGGCGGTAATTCTGTTCATATCTAAGCTTGAGATATAGATAGAGTTGTTTTCTGACATTTTATGACTCCCAAATAAAATGCCGCCTCATAAACATGGGACGGCGCTCTATATGTCAATTACGGTATAAATCACATGGTTTTCATTCCATATGAACTACTTTTGATTCTAGTCTTTATGCAATCCGTTAGCTAGTAAAAGATTTTTATTGTGGGGCTTGATTTTTTCTAAAACTATCAAACACTTCGAACGCTGTTCGGTACAAAATTCTTCTTTATAACCATAACTTATCATGGGCAGCTGATTGCTTATAAGGGTTCTTTGTAAAAACTACCAATATTCGTTAATAAATTACCTTATTTTATAGGTAAACAGAGCAAATAGAGCCAACTACCCCTTTAGGGTAGTTTGAATTTGTAATTGATTTACATCATGTATTAATTTTCTTTCACAATTAACAATGCGCTCAGTGATAAGAACCTAACCCTTAGGAAGTACAATGAGCAAGTTGAAGCTAGTAGTTATCGGTAACGGTATGGTAGGGCACCGTTACATCGAAGACTTAGTCGAGAAAACGGATGTCTCGCAAATGGATATCACCGTTTTCTGTGAAGAACCTCGTGTCGCATACGACCGTGTGCACCTTTCCTCTTACTTTTCTCACCACACAGCTGACGAACTGTCTCTAGTTAAAGAAGGCTTTTACGAGAAACATGGCATCAATATGTTGATCGGTGAACGCGCGATTAACATCAACCGTGAAAACCGAATCGTTTACTCAAGCACTGGTCGTGAAGTTCAATACGACAAGCTGATTCTTGCTACTGGCTCATTCCCATTTGTTCCGCCTATCAAAGGTCATGAAAGCAAAGACTGTTTTGTTTATCGCACAATCGAAGATCTTAAAGCGATCGAAGCGTGTGCGAAGAAGAGTAAATCAGGCGTGGTTATCGGTGGCGGTCTGCTAGGTCTTGAAGCTGCAGGCGCACTAAAGGCACTCGGTGTAGAAACACACGTCGTTGAGTTCGCGCCAAAGCTAATGGCTGAGCAACTTGACCTTGCTGGTGGTAATCAACTTCGTCAAAAAATCGAGCGTATGGGCGTGAACGTTCATACCAGCAAAAACACGCTAGAGATTGCAGCAGAAGGTAAAAATGCTCGTAACGTCATGCGTTTTGCTGACGGCACTGAGTTAGAGACAGACTTCATCGTATTTTCTGCGGGTATTCGTCCACAAGACAAACTGGCTCGCCAAATGGAGCTAGAACTTGGCCCTCGTGGCGGTGTTGCCATCAACGACCACTGCCAGACTTCTGATGAGAACATCTACGCGATTGGTGAGTGTGCGTCTTGGAATGAAATGTTCTACGGCCTTGTTGCTCCTGGTTACAAGATGGCGACCGTTGCGGTTGATCACCTACTAGGTAACACAGAAAGCAAATTCGAAGGCGCTGATATGTCTGCGAAGCTAAAACTGCTTGGTGTGAAAGTGGGCTCTATCGGTGATGCGAATGGTCGCACTGAAGGTTGTAAGAGCTACGTTTATCAAAACGAAGAGCAAGAAGTTTACAAACGTCTTATCGTTTCTGAAGACAACAAGAAACTGCTCGGTGCGGTATTAGTGGGTGATACGTCTGACTACGGCGATCTGCTTCAACTGATGTTGAACGAAATCGACCTACCAGAGCATCCAGATGCCTTGATCCTTCCTGCACACGCAGGTGCTGAGAAACCAGCACTCGGTGCGGATGCACTACCAGAAAGCGCAGTGATCTGTTCATGTTTCGACGTAACCAAAGGCAAGATCGCTCAAGCGGTTGCTGATGGTCACCACACATTGGGTGACATCAAAGCAGTGACTGGCGCAGGTACAGGCTGTGGTGGCTGTATTCCTCTAGTGACGTCTGTTCTAAATGCTGAGCTTGCTAAATCGGGTATCGAAGTGAAGAACGACGTGTGTGAGCACTTTGCTTACTCGCGCCAAGAGCTGTTCCACCTAATCCGTATTGAAGAGATCAAAACGTTTGATGAGCTTCTAGAGAAATACGGTAAAGGTTACGGCTGTGAAGTTTGTAAACCACTGGCTGGTTCTATTTTGGCTTCTTGCTGGGGTGAGCACATTCTTAAGCCACAACTGGTTAAGCTGCACGACACGAACGATAACTTCCTAGGTAACATCCAAAAAGACGGTACTTACTCTGTTATTCCACGTATGGCGGGTGGTGAAGTAACACCTCAAGCACTGGGTGCGCTAGCGAACGTTGCTGCAGAATACAACCTATACACCAAAGTAACCGGTGCTCAACGTATTGGTCTGTTTGGTGCTCAAAAAGACGATCTTCCAGAGATCTGGCGCAAGCTTATCGACGCTGGTTTCGAAACAGGTCAAGCGTACGCAAAAGCACTTCGTATGGCGAAGACCTGTGTTGGCTCAACTTGGTGTCGTTACGGCGTTCAAGATTCTGTTGGTCTAGGTTCTTACATCGAGAACCGTTACAAAGGCATTCGTACACCTCACAAGATGAAGTTCGGTGTTTCTGGCTGTACTCGTGAGTGTGCGGAAGCACAAGGTAAAGACCTTGGCATTATCGCGACTGACGCAGGTTGGAATATGTACGTTTGTGGTAACGGCGGCATGAAACCTCGTCACGCAGACTTACTAGCCAGCGACCTAGATAAAGAAACGCTAATCAAGTACATCGACCGCTTCATGATGTTCTACATCCGTACTGCTGCGCCACTACAACGCACATCAGTTTGGATGGAAAACATGGAAGGTGGTGTTGACTACCTACGCGACGTGATCGTGAATGACAAACTTGGCATCAACGCTCAATTAGAAGCAGACGTAGCGAAGCTTGTAGACGAGTACGAGTGTGAGTGGACGGCAACTATCAATGACGAATCACAACTGACTCGTTTCGCACATTTCATCAACTCTGACAAGCGCGATGACAACGTTGTGTTTGTTCAAGAGCGCGAACAGCACCGCCCAGCGACCTTCACGGAGAAACATCCTGAAGCGAAAGGCGACATCCTACACGTAGCGATCACTGAAGCATAAGGGAAGGTTGAACATGTCATTTGAAAAGATTTGCCAAATCAGCGACATCGTACCAGGCACTGGCGTTTGTGCTTTGGTTAATGGTCAGCAAGTTGCGGTATTTCGCCCAACAGAAGCGGAAGAAGTGTTAGCTATCAGCAACACCGACCCGTTCTTCCAATCGAACGTGCTTTCTCGCGGTTTGATTTGTGAGCATCAAGGAGAGCTTTGGGTGGCGAGCCCGCTTAAAAAGCAACGCTTTAACCTGACAACAGGTGCTTGTATGGAAGACGAGCGTTTTAACGTGAAAGCGTACAAAGCGCGCGTGACAAACGGCGAAGTCGAGATTCAAGCGTAAGTTTAATCCCTCCTCTGCGGAGGAGGGATGTTTCTTCGCCTTTCGGTATCCGTTTCATAGATTCAATAGACAAAGGCTTTCCACGCATCATTTCCGGGGGACAGGGAAGCGAGATGATGTCGACAGCAGTGGATGTCAGTGGGAAGCCTTTCTCTATTCAATCTTCAACTTTTAACTTTCAATTTTGAATAAGGACACATTCATGTCTACAGACTTTAAACCTGCTGAATTCGTGCAAACCATGATCAACGTTGGTGAAGCAAAAACCAATACAAGCACGCGCGACCTTCTGCTTCGTGGCACGATGGCCGGCATTATTTTGTCGTTAGCGGTAGTTGTCGCGATTACTGCGATGGTGCAAACGGGAATTGGCCTTGTGGGTGCACTTGTTTTCCCTGTTGGTTTTGTGATTCTTAGTGTGATGGGTTACGACCTAGTTACGGGCGTATTTGGTCTTGCGCCTTTGGCGAAGTTTGCAAACCGTCCGGGCATCACTTGGGGGCGCATTTTCCGTTGCTGGGGTCTGGTAGGTTTGGGTAACCTGATTGGTTCTCTGATTGTGGCTTACCTTGTGGCGATTTCTCTAACCGGTAACTTTTCTCTAGAACTCAACGCGGTAGCGAAGAAGTTTGTCGCTGTTTCTACCGCTCGTAGCCTTGGTTTTGAAAACATGGGTATGGACGGATGGATCACGTGTTTCGTACGCGGTATCTTCTGTAACCTAATGGTGTGTCTAGGCGTGATTGGCAACATGACTGCGCGTTCAGTCTCCGGTCGCGTGGCGATGATGTGGTTCCCAATCTTCATCTTCTTCGCACTCGTATTTGAGCACACTGTGGTAAACATGTTCCTATTCCCACTAGGTATGATTCTAGGTGCGGACTTTGGTATCGCGACTTGGTTGAACTTCAACTTAATCCCAACCATTCTAGGTAACATCATCGGTGGTCTTGTCATGACTTGTCTACCACTGTACCTAACTCATGCGAAAACAGCGCCTTCTCTAAGTGTTGAAGAGGACGTTATTGCAGAACCTGCAATCGCAAAATAAACCGCTTTATTTGGCCCTACCTTTGGTGGGTAGGGCTATTCAACTCATTTAACTTTCGATAGATATTGTATTGATTTAGCTATAAAAAGTAATAACTCCTTGGGGTAGTTTGAACCCTAAGCCAATTAAGTGAGTGTTACTCTTTATATCCCAATTTTCCGATAGGCGTTGATATGACTACTGCGAACTCATCTTTAAACAGCGGCTTTGTTTCTCTTGTTGGTGCTGGGCCTGGCGATCCGGATTTACTGACGGTCAAAGGTTTGAAAGCGATTCAAGCGGCTGAAGTTGTGGTGTATGACCGTTTGGTATCGAAAGAGATTCTAGAGTTAGCACAGGCATCCGCAGAGATGATTTATGTCGGGAAAAAGCTCGATTTTCACTGCGTACCACAAGATCAGATCAACCAAATTTTGGTGGAAAAAGCACAAGAAGGGAAACGCGTTGTGCGCCTAAAAGGTGGAGATTCATTTATCTTTGGACGCGGCGGTGAAGAGTTGGAAGAGCTTGCAGAATACGGTATTCAATACGAAGTGGTGCCGGGGATCACCGCTGCGGCGGGGGCGACGGCTTACGCAGGTATTCCACTAACGCACCGCGATCATGCGCAAAGCGTTCAATTTATTACAGGTCACGTGCAAAAAGACGGGCGCGAAATTGAATGGCACTCGTTAGCGCAATCAAACAACACGCTTGTGTTCTACATGGGGTTGAAGCAAAGCGGCCACATTATGGACAAGCTCATCACGCACGGCTTAGACCCAGAAATGTCATGCGCAATCATCGAAAATGGGACGCGACCAGAGCAACGTGTGTTCCAAGGTAAACTAAATGAACTGTCTAACATGGCAGAGCAAGCAGTAAGCCCTGCATTGATTGTGGTGGGGAGCGTTACGCAGCTGCATAATAAGTTGGCGTGGTTCGGAAAGTAACGAAGAATCCTGTTTCTTCACGAGTCTTCATTTCCTCAAGTGCTTCAGATTTCGCAGGGGCTTCGCTGCCTCTGCATCTCTTGTTTCCGCATCGGCATTTGGTCAATCAAATCGTTAATGTATTGCCAGTCGGTTTCTGCCCCCCAGCGGTATTTTTCTAAGCCATCTTTACCGAGTAAAATCGCAGTGTGCTCGCCTTTTTTCACGCTGTAGATCTCTGCGAGTATCTTTAAATCAAACTCTTCTTTAAGCCAGCTTGGCACGGTGTAGCCGTCTTCTGTGATCACCAGTGTGACGACATCTCTATCAACTAACTCGCACTCGTGCATCAATGCTTCAAGCAAGAACTGTTTTACGTAATCATCATTTTCAGGCGCGAAATACAGAACACTGCGATGCGGCCAGTATTGAGTGTGCGCAGGATAGCCGAGTGCCGTCGAGGCAAAGACGCACAAAAGCAGTATCACCAATAACTTTCCACCCATGACTCACTCCTAAAAACGCGATTTTCCGTTTATACGTTAAGTTTAGTGGAATTGGCTCATTGTGCTTTTGGGCGATCTGGCTTAGGGTAGGCGGCAAATTATCGGTATGAGATCACCATGCAATCAGACCACAAAGAAAAAATCGCCATTCTCGTTGACGTTCAAAACGTTTATTACACTTGTCGCGAAGCGTATCGCAGTAACTTTGATTACAACCAGTTTTGGTATGTCGCGACACAAGAAAAGGAAGTAGTAAGCGCAAAAGCTTATGCCATTGCCAGTAACGATCCGAAGCAACGCCAGTTTCATCACATTCTGAGAGGTGTGGGATTTGAGGTGATGTTGAAGCCTTACATTCAGCGTCGAGATGGCAGCGCCAAAGGGGATTGGGATGTCGGTATCACGCTCGATGCGATTGAGATTGCGCCTGATGTCGACCGCGTGATTTTGGTTTCTGGTGATGGCGACTTCAGTTTGCTGGTGGAACGTATTCAGCAGCGCTACAACAAGAAGGTCACCGTCTATGGTGTACCAAGGTTAACCTCGCAAACCTTGATTGATTGTGCTGATAATTTCGTCGCGATTGATGATGATTTCTTGCTGTAATCATTAGACTAGACAAAGAAAAGGCGAGCCATTCAGGCTGTACTTATGCGTACAATGACTCGCCTTCCAATCTTACTTTACAGGTTGTTTATGAAGGAATGATGATTTGTCCTAGTACGTAACCTAAGCAACACGCGCCGATCACACCAATCAAACCTACCGACATAAATGAGTGGTTGAAGTACCACTTACCAATCTTAGTTGTACCTGATGTATCGAAGTTCACTGTTGCGATATCAGAAGGGTAGTTTGGAATAAAGAAGTAACCGTACACCGCTGGCATTAGACCGATAAGCAGTGCAGGATCCAGACCCAAGCCAAGACCAACAGGCAGCATCATACGAGCCGTTGCTGCTTGAGAGTTCACCACAACCGATACAATGAACAACGCAAGCGCGAACGTCCAAGGGTAGTTCGTTACCATCTCTACAATGCCAGATTTGAATTGAGGCATTGCGTATTGGAAGTAAGTATCAGACATCCATGCGATACCGAAGATAGCAATTGCCGCCACCATACCTGATTTGAATACCACACCGTTTGGCACGTCACGCGGGTCAGTTTTGGTTGCAAGAAGAATGATACCGCCGAAGCAGAGCATCATCATTTGAATGACAACGGCCATGCTGATTGGTTTCGCGCCATCCACAATGGTACGAATGTCTGGCCACATCGCGATAACGACGATAACCAAGATAGAAGCGATGAATAGCAACACAGAGTTGCGAGCACTTGTTGGTAGCACTTCGTCAAGAGACGTTGCAGTTGTGTTGAGGATCTTTTCACGCCACACAGGATCTTTCAAACGCTCTTGGTATTCTTCATCGTCTTCCAGTTCTTTACCTCGTTTGATGCTGTAAAGTGACATCAGCAACGTACCGAATAGTGTTGCTGGAACCGTAACGAGCAAAATAGAAAGCAGAGTGATCTCGTGCTGAATATCAGAGAGTTGAGCTAAGTAGTAAACCACGGCCGCTGAAATTGGTGAGGCTGTGATTGCGATTTGAGAAGCGACAGACGCCGCCGCCATTGGACGCTCAGGACGAATGCCGTTTTTCAATGCAACGTCGCCAATGATTGGCATAATGGAGTAAACCGCGTGACCTGTACCGAGCAAGAAAGTCATAAAGTAAGTCACAAAAGGAGCGATCAGGGTGACGCGTTTTGGGTTTTTACGAAGCACACGTTCGGCAACTTGAAGCATGTATTTCAAACCGCCTGCGGCTTCAAGAATCGATGCACATGTTACAACCGCTAGGATGATCAACATAACGGTGACAGGAGGGGAGGTTGGCGGCATCTTAAAGATAAAGACTTCAATCACCAAACCAATACCAGATACGACCCCGAGGCCGATACCACCATAGCGTGAGCCGATATACAGCATCACGAGCAAAAATAGAAACTCAAGATACAACATGTGGATTTCCTTATTCAAAACAGAGGGCTATATAGCCAAATTACCTAGTTATATTGTCCCGATATTCAGATGGAAAATACTTCATGTTGTTCACATTCCGTTGGATAAGAAACAGCAATATTCAATTATTGGCAATAACTCACGCTATCAGAGCGAACTGTTACAGACCTTTTACCAAGGTGTTTTTATGCTGTGGCATTTTTAAATCGAAATACCTCAAAACCTGCTGATGATTTAATCATTTGTTGAATTTTATAGTGTGTCGTTTTACTCAAGTGGTTGAGCAACGAAATGGATACTGACTTGGAGCGCCGGTCAACGGTATATAAAATGCACAAATACAAAAGATAATAGTTTGCATTGCGATTCATGCTTAAGTATAAAGGGGGCAGATCTCAAACCGTAACCGCACGCAATCATGTCCGAGCCATTCTTCCCGCAACTCTTTCAAACATCGCAAACCATCACTCCTTATTTACATGGCGATATTGGTCGCATTGAGTCGGATGCCATTCATATCGATAATGATATCAATCCCATCGTCCAAGAGTTGTATCGTCAACTTTCTGAAACGTATCCAGAGGCCGGAAGGGCGTATTGGCTCACAAGAACATGGGATTTGCTCTGCTGGCAGCCAATCTACGTTGCGCTTGTCTCTATCTACGGTTTTCAATCGCTCCCGAATTTGGGAAATATTGCGCAGTACTTACAGCCCTGCTTTGTAAGAGGATTTCGCTTTGCGGATCAGGAACATATTCAAGGTAGTCACACAATATTGATTGCGCAGGCAGGGCGTCAAATTCGAGCTTTGTTCGATTTTTATCAAGAACAGATGAACGAGTGGATTCGCATTCGTCCGGGGTTTACTCATCAGTTGATGTCAGACGGTATTTTGGCGTGCTTGTTAAGGTTACAGCAACATTTCCCTCAACTGACCGATGCCATCATTAAAGAGCACGCTAGCTTGTGGCTTAGTGCTCTGGGGCTGGATGAGCGTCATATCGATGCTTTGCATGGTGTGCCTCACGAGCAACCGCTCAAATTGGTCAGAAAAAGCTGCTGCTTGGTGTACAAGTGTGAAGGAAGAAAGCTCTGCGAGGACTGCCCTAGAGCAGCAAAAAACCGTCAGTTAATCATGCAAAAGAGCAATGGTTAACAACTTATTAACCTATGTAACAGTGCTCGATTTGTTATTGATAATAAGTATCATTGTCGATTCTTTGGCTACAACAAAAAGATAAATACAATGACAAATAGGAAGTTCTCTTTAAACCTCATCGTATTAGCGATGAGCAGTGGATATGCAGCGCACGCATTGGCTGCAGAACAAGCTCAGCAACTGGCGTCTCAAAACGCAGCAGATGAACAATTAGTCGTGGTTGGCAGCGTCATGCCAAAATCCATCTCTGATATTCCCGGTACGGTTTGGTTTGTAGGGCAAGAAGAAATTGCTCAACAATACCGAGCAGGTAAAACTCTGGGTGATATTCTTTCTGCGACGATCCCTTCTTTAGATGTTGGCACTGGCGGCCGAACAAACTACGGCCAAAATCTGCGTGGCAGAGCCATGTTGGTCATGATTGATGGCGTTTCTCTGCAATCTTCTCGTCCTATCAGTCGTCAATTGGATGCGATTGACCCGTTCAACATCGAACGAATTGAAGTGCTGTCAGGCGCGACCTCCATTTATGGGGCTGGTGCGACGGGTGGTGTCATTAACATCATCACTAAAAAAGCGTACTCAGATGAATTGGCGTTTGAATCTTTTGTCGGCGGTACGTCAGGCTTCAACAGCAGCGATGATTTTGACTACAAAGTCGCGCAATCCGTTGCTGGTGGAAATGACATCGTAAAAGCACGTGGCTCAGTGGTGTATTCAGAGACACAAGGTGCATTTGACAGAAATGGTGACATTGTCACGCCAGACATTTCTCAAGGTTCTCTGCAATACAATTCAACGCTTGATGTTATGGGGTCGGCAGAGATCCAAATCTCCGATGCCAGCAAGTTAAACCTTGTCGCGCAATACTATGACAGCCAGCAAGATTCGCAATACGGCTTGTACATTGTTAATAGCAAATTTGTTGATGTGCGAAAAGGGTTCGATTCCGATCGTGAGCATGGTACAGAGCGTGTACTTTTAAGTGCAAACTACGCACACGACAACGTATTCGGTCATCAATTGATTGGTGAATTGTCTTACCGCAGCGAAGATCAAACCTTTACACCGTATTACCAAAGCTCTTCACAGCAAGAAACCGAAGTGTTTACGGGGCGTTTAGCGCTGGCGAAAAGTTGGGGGGCATTCAGTGCCGTTTACGGTGTGGATGCATACCTGGATCGATTCGATAGCAATCAAGCTTTGTTCGACAAAACCATCGCAGACAACTCAGGTAACCTAATTAACCGAACGTATACGGAAGTGGGGCGTTATCCTGGTGTAGACGTAACATCTTACGCGATGTTTGTGCAGGGGGATTACCAAATCAATCAAGATTGGTCTGTACAGGCGGGATACCGTTATCAATATATGGACAACAAGATTGATGATTTTGTCGCATACAGCGTGCAGAAGAACATTGCTTCGGGCAAAGGTGTGTCTGCCGATGCAGTGCCGGGTGGCAGTACTGATTACTCGGTGAGTTTGTTTAATGTTGGGACAATTTATCAGTTGAATGATGAATCTCAATTGTGGGCGAACTTCTCACAAGGTTTTGAATTAGCAGACCCAGCGAAATACTACGGTCAAGGCAGCTACGAGGCCGTTGATGCCAACGGGCACTACGCACTCAAAGACAGCATCAACGTAGCCGATTCAAAAATGTCGGGCATTAAAACGGACAGCTACGAAATTGGTTACCGCTTAGATACCGATACCGTTGCACTGCAAGCGGCGGGTTACTACTCGGTGTCGGATAACTCCATCAAGTACGATAAAAAGACGCTTCTAATTACCAACGTCGATGACGAGCAACGCGTGTACGGCGCAGAAGCAAACATCAATTATTGGGTAAGCAGCGACATCCTATTGGGTGCTTCTGGTCATTATGTTGTGTCTGAGCTGAAAACCAACGGGAAGTGGGAAGACTTAAGCGCAGGTAAAGCAAGCACATCAAAAGCGAACGCGTGGGCGGCTTATTATCAGGATGATTATTCAGTGCGTCTACAAAGCCAAACCATGTTTGATTACGAAGATGATGCTAACAACAAGCTTGATGGTTACACCACGTTTGATCTACTGGGCAATGTGAATTTGCCAGTTGGTCAGCTTGGCTTTGGTATTCAAAACCTGCTTGATGAAGATTACACCACGGCTTGGGGTCAACGTGCACAGATCTTGTACGCAGCTCACTACGATGTGGCGGCGTATGATTACAAAGGTCGAGGCCGCACGTTTACACTGAACTACAGCCTTGAATACTAAGTTCAATATTCTTTTCTAAAAGTAAAAAAGCCGCATTATGCGGCTTTTCTTTTTAAGCTTGGTCAGCAGTTGCTGTCTCTACAACGTTTTCAGAAGATTGCTGTTGTTCTTCGGCTTCCATTTTCGCGCGCTCAGCTTTAGAGATGTAGCGCGGTTTGTTGCTTTTATGCAGCTTCGCGTTGTGCTTCTTCTGCTTCGCTTTTAAGATCTGATTGATTTTCTTCTTGCGGTTCATGGTGTTGGTCCTTTAATTTAGCGGGGCAGGATAGTGATTTTTCATCCAAGTTACAACCTTAATGGAGTTCGTATGAAAACTTTGACCACCGAACGATTGATACTGCGTCTAGTGAGTGTAGATGATGCGCCATTTATATTGGAGCTCTACAACCACCCTGACTTTTATCGCTTTGTTGGGGATAAGCAAATGCGAACCGATTACGAAGCGGCTCGTTACATCAAAGAGAACATGTTGCGTATGGAAGAAAAGAAAGGTGTGAGCTTGCTGGTGGTTGAAGATAAGCAGACAAAACAGCCGTTAGGCATTTGTGGGTTAGTGAAGCGTGATACCTTGAACGCTTACGACATCGGCTATGGTTTTCTTCCTTCAGCTTACGGCCAAGGTTTTGCTATAGAAGCGGCAAAGGCAGTAGTCGAGTACGCGAAGCAAGGGATGCAACTTAGTCAACTGGTCGCGATTACGAATAATGATAATATTCGTAGTATAAGTTTACTGAAAAAACTCGGTTTCGAATTTGAACGTGTTGAGCAGCAATATGATAATGGCCGAACTTTAGAACTCTACACTCTCCAACTGTGATTTTGGGCAATACCATGAGCGATATTTTACTTGGCAAACTCGCCACCGAATTTAAAACCGTCAAAGCGATGGTGGAGGTATATTGCCATGATCATCATGGAACCAAAGATGCGCTGTGCAGTGAATGCCGTGAACTGCTTGATTACGCGGAAGTGCGATTGGATCGATGCCCATACGGAGAAGAAAAACCGACGTGTAACAAGTGCCCAATCCACTGCTATAAACCCGAACCTAAAGAACAGATGCGTTTAGTGATGCGCTATTCAGGCCCGAGAATGTTACTCAAACATCCGATTCTGGCAGTTCGGCACCTGCTGCACGAGAAACGCGAGGTTCCTGAAAAACCAGCTGCCAATGCATCGAACCGCCACAAAAGAATCAATGAAGAACGCGATACTAAGAAGTCGTAATGACGGTTAGATTCTTTATCCAATACTTTTGCGTATATCGACGATAACACAACGCCAACTTAACGACTTCCTCTGCAATCATCAGTGCATACACGTACTTAAACTCCCAACCAAGAACAAACGCAGCGATTGCACAAAGTGGCAAGCCTGTCATCCACATGGCGATAAAGTCCATGCGTAAGCAGAATACGTTGTCGCCACCAGCTCGAATAATCCCGTTAATGATGATCATGTTCAACATACGCAACCAAATCGCGCAGCACAAAATCATAACCGCAGGGGCGGCGAGTGGGTAAAGCTCAGGGTTGTCCAAATTCAATGCTGCAATGATCAACTCACGATTAAGAAGCAACAGTGCGCCGATGGAAATACCAAACACAAAGACTGCTTTGATAAAGAATTTTGCCATGTGTTCAGCTTGCTCAAAGGCATCACGCCCCAAGGATTGACCAATCATCACAGAGCACGCCACAGAGATCCCAAAGAAAATCGAGTAACAGAGTGATTCAAATGGGCCGAGCATGCTAAACACCGCCAATTCGGTTGTCCCCATGTGGCCAAAAATCATCTGATAAACCATGGTGCCGATTGCCCAAAGTAGCGCACCTAGCGTCATTGGCAGCGCAAGACGACGATAAGACAGCCACAGCGAAGGGCGTTCAGAGCCTTCTTTTACTTCCAGCAACCAGTGCTTCCGCCAACGCATGTAGGCAATCATGGCGAGTACTTGGAACAAACGAGAAATGGTCGTAGCGAATGCCGCACCAGCGACCCCCATTGCTGGGATGCCAAAGCCGCCTTTGATTAACCAGAAATTCAAACCAATATTAAGGACGATGGTCATTGCACCCATTAATAGCGGAGTGACGGTGTCTCCCGAGGAGCGCATGCTGGCTTCGAGCACGATGACGATATGCGTAAGCAACAGCACCGGAAACGCATACCACAAGTAAGTCGCACCCAACTCAATCACTCGTGTATCGCTGGTTTGTAAACGCATGATGAGTTCGCTACCAAGCGTGATGATCAACGTCACTGGGATAAGCACTTTTAAGCCAAATCGGATGGCGATACCAGTGACGGTTTTGGCACTGACGGCATCATTTCGCCCCCAATATTGAGCAACGAGCGTGCCGTTGGCAGAGGCTAGACCGGCCATGATCATGATCGCCACGAAATGCCATTTTGACGCAATTCCCACAGCCGCTGTCGCTTCTTTACCAAAGTCACTAACCATGAGAACATCAGCCAATGCCAATATCGCGACAAGCGCGCTTTGGATTGCGACCGGAAAACCTAAGCGAATAATCTGACGTAACAAGTCGCCAGACATAGGATTTGTTTGGTTTTTGATGTCAGTATTGTTCGTCATAGTCACTCCTCAGTTTGTGGGGGAATATAAAACCAACCGAGGCATAAATACATGTTCGAAAATCGACAAAACCTGTGCAAATCCGTCATTGGTCAATTCTCTCCTCAACATGAGTGGCACGATGACGTCTACCTTGCGCCTGCGTGCAAAGAACGTTTTCTTACGCTAACGGAAATTCCAGAATGGCAACGTGCCGATATTTTTATGGCGGGATTGGCTGAGCTGCACGACGGTTATCATGTTGAGCGTGACAAGGTGGGCGTGCATACGTTGTTATTCACGTTAGAAGGCGGCGGTGTGTTGATTACGCCGAACTGCGTTAAGGAGATCGAACCATATACGCTGACCATCTTGCCCGTAGACACTTGCTTTCGTTTCGAGATCAACCCGCGCTTGGGAAGTTGGAAAATGGTCTGGTTGCTGCCGCAAAATGCACCTGCATGGCATCATCTCAATGATCTTGGCCAGTGCGTGATTCCATTTCGTGGCTCAGAACAGATTTGGTCGTTGATGACCTTGATCTACAACGAAATCGGCGGACGCTCTGGTTTTCGTCAGTTATTGATCAGTGAAGTTCAACGGTTGGTGCAAAGTGTGGAAACGCCAATCAGTACGTCGCTTTCGCGTGTTCAGACCTTGTTTAATGAGATAGAAGGGCAACTGCATTTGCCTTGGACTGTCAGTGAAATGGCGAAGCGATGTTTTATTAGTGAAGAACAGCTAAACCGTTTGTCGAAACAGCTCTTCAATATGAGTCCGAGGAGCAAGTTGATCGAGCTGCGAATGCACAAAGCAGCTGACTTGTTGCAATACCGGGCGTGGTCAATTGCGATGATTGCCAATCGATTGGGGTACCGAGACCCGTACAACTTTACGCATCGATTTAAGAAGTTCTACGGCATTTCACCAACACGTTATCGAAAGCAGTTAATGGAAAACGCATAAAAAAACGAGGGCAGATAGCCCTCGTTTTCAATGGTCATTTGGTTGTTTTAGCTTTATAGGCCCGCAGCCATTTGCTGTTTGGTTTTGCTCGCTGCAAGCAACATGTAAACGCATGTTGCTACCAAAGCCGCAAACAAGTAACCCAACAAGCCGTGTACTTGGCCCATAAATTTGTCAGCGACCACTGGGCCTGCTACTGAGCCTACGCTGTAGCTAAACAGCATGACTTGAGTTGCAGAGACAATAAAGCGTTCATCAAGTCCTTCACAGCCGAGGTTGATTGCCACTGGGTATAGAGCAAACGTGGCCATGCCCAATAGGAAAAGCGACGCCGCCAACACTGCGGTAGACGTAGAGATGAACGTCAAACCGATAGAGAAAATACCCAAAATACAGAAGAACGCCATTAAGACTGTTCGGCTCATGTATTTGTTTAATGTGGTCACCATAGGTTGAACCAACATGCCGCCAAGGATCACCAACGCCATAAGCGTACCAATGTCTTGGTGGGTAATTTTACGGTTCGCCAATTCAACAGGCATAAGGCCGTAAATCGCACCCAAGGTTAAACCAGATACGACGCAACCGATGATCGCTGCATGATTGAGTTTTGCAATCTGTTTGAATGACAATGAAGTCGATTCATGGCTGTTCGGTTGTTCGCAATCAATAAACATCAGTACCAGCATCGCCATTAGGATCAATGTTGTAATCGCAACAAAGGGTACGCCGCCACTTACGCCAAGAACGCCAATACCAAATTGACCTAGAGCCGAGCCGCCGTACAGAGAAAGCATGTATAGGCTTAGGCGTTTTGCGCGTGATGCTTCGTCGCCTGACATCAACCAGGATTCAACGATCACGAATACACCAGCAACCGCGACACCAGCAATAAAGCGCGCAACGAGCCAAACTAGGCCATTCGGGAATGCTGGTAGGGCAACGATGGTGAGCGAAAAGGCAGCCAAACAGCCAATAAATGCTTTGCGGTGGCCAACATTGCGAACAATGCGTTCGATAAACATGGCACCAATCAACAAGCCGCCATAAAACACGCTCGCCAACCAACTCGCGTAATCAGCAGAGATGTTGTATTCGCCGAGCATGAGTGGGATCAAGCTCATCAAATAGCCTGAAGCAACCGCGTAAAGAGACAGTGCGACGACTGGAACTGTAACTCGTGGTGATGCTGCAGAAACGACTGTGTTTTCCAATGTTTTGCGCCTATAAATTAAGAGAAATCTGGGGGTTATTCGGCGCGAATATGAGGCTAATTAGTAGGTATGTAAAATGATAAATTTGTGTCGTATCGACAAATAAAATTTGTCGAGATTATATGGCAATTTGCTGCATAAAAAAGCCTGCCAGACTGGCAGGCTCAAGGTTGGGATTATTTTGTAAGTGCTTGATTTAACCATTGATCAAACTGCGATTTAGGCAGCGCACCATTCAGCATATCAACGCGCTGACCGTTCTTAAATACCATGATGGTTGGAATGCTGCGAATACCAAACTGCGCCGCAAGCTGTTGCTGGGCTTCAGTATCAATCTTTACAAAACGAGCCGTTCCTGCTTGTTCTTGCGCGACATCCGAGAAAACAGGAGCAAAGCCGACGCACGGATTGCACCATGGAGCCCAAAAATCGACAACAACTGGCGTTGAGCTTTCTAATAGTGCAGAAAAGTTATCGAGTGTACCTTCAATAGGCGCGCCATCTAAAAGCGGGCTCTTACATTTACCGCACGTTGCAGATTCTGCAACACGCTCATTAGGGACACGATTTAAACCGCCACAAGATGGGCAACGAGTTTTAAACGATGACATGACTTCTTCCTTTATAACAACTTGATGAAAACATGACTTATCAGTCAGCTTCATAATGCGTATACTTTCTTTTTACTTGCAAATTTTATGGAATAGCAAGTTTTATAATAGAACCGGATCAGGTTCTTAGATATTTCATTAAAATACAACAATAAATAGGTCTGCGATGACAAATTACTACGCTGAAATTACAGGTTGGGGGAAATGTGTTCCGCCAACCGTGCTCTCTAACGATGATCTTAGCACTTTCCTTGATACTTCAGATGAGTGGATTCGCACCCGAACAGGTATCGAAAATCGCCGTATTAGTCATGTAAATACTTCAGATATGGCGACAGTAGCCGCTCAGCATGCGTTGGCAAGAGCAGGCGTTGAAGCAAGCGAAATCGACCTAATCATTGTTGCAACGTGCTCTCCTGATTCACTTATTCCAAACATTGCGTCTAAAGTGCAGCAAAATCTGGGCATTCGCTCAGCGGCGGCTTTTGACTTAAACGCAGCATGTACCGGTTTTGTATACGGCCTAGAAACGGGCACGCGTTTGATTCAGTCCGGTAACTACCGACACGCCATCATCATCGGTGCGGAACGCTTATCTTTCTACATTGACTGGGCGATGCGTGATACCGCGGTTCTATTTGGTGACGGCGCGGGCGCGGTGGTTCTATCTCGCACAGAGAAAGAAACGGGCTTGCTGCAATCGCAAATTGGTTGTGATGCCAAAGGTCGCGATATTCTTTCTGTGCCGAAGTTTGGTACCTGTATGGACCGCTTTGCGGAAGATAACGGTTACTGGGATTTCAACTTTGTGGGTCAAGAGATCTTCAAACGCGCAGTGAAAGGCATGGGCCTAGCGGCGAAAACCGTACTGAAAGCATCTCAGTTGACGACGGAACAAATTGATGTGGTGATTCCGCATCAAGCGAACATCCGTATTATTCAAACGCTGTGCGACCTTTCCGGTATTCCTCAAGACAAAGCGTTTGTGAACATTCAAAACTACGGCAATACCTCTGCGGCAACGGTGCCAATTGCATTGTGTGAAGCAGTAGAGCAAGGCCGAGTAAATCCTGGCGATAACATGCTTCTGGCTGCGTTTGGTGCAGGTTTGACGTGGGGGGCTGCAGTGCTGAAGTGGGGTGACCGCGTAACGCCAATTGGTGAAAGTGATGCGGCTTTGCCTGAGTGTGAGCAATCCGCGCTAGAGTTACTTGAGCGCGCTATCAAGCTTTGTAACGAACGTCGTCGTGACGAAGTTTAATGAACGTTCGTTAACATAGATGATATTGCAAAGGGAGCATTGCGCTCCCTTTTTGACAATTAAATAAACGAAACTAAGCCACTTAGCTTAAGCCATAAAGCCAAGGTTAGATGTGGTGAAATTACGGATGTTCGGGAATACGTATTCCAATGCGGCATTGTCACTCACGCCCATCCACTGTGCGAGAGTTGAGCCAACTTGGTCTGCGGCAATAGCCGGAATCAATCGACCTTTTGAGTAATCATCTTGCCCTCCAAGTGTTAACTCTGGCCACGTACCGATCGGCGCACTGCCATTTACCGCACCACCTATCAATAACTGATGACCGCCCCAGCCGTGATCGGTACCGTTACCATTATTGGTCATTCGTCGACCAAAGTCAGACATCGTAAACGTGGTCACGTTTTTACTCATACCGAGCTTATCAACTGCGCGATACATGGCATTTAGGTTGGTGGCGAGATCTTCGAGTAACAAAGGGTGTCGCGCGAGCTGCGAGTCATGTAAGTCGTATCCTGTATGTTTTACAAAGAACACTTGTCGCTGCTGACTAAGCGCACTCTGGCTGGCGATCAACTTGTAAACGGTCTGCATTTGTTTGCCGAGCGTAGAAGAGGAGAATAAAGGCGCGTCGTCGATCAGTTTCAGTTGCTCCGCAAGGATGTTGCTCATCATCATGGATTCGTCGACCATCAAATTAAAATGCCCACTGAACGGGTTATCTGCGCTTTGTGAGAGCAGTTTTTGATAAATCTCTTCGTAAACTGGATTTCCAACCGCCGTCAATTGAACCGCTTTGTCTTTTTTGAGTACGGTCTGACGGTGCTCCATTGCCTTCAACCATAACGTATCGCCATGCACACTATACAGCGGAGTAATTTGAGCGTCTGACGTTAGCACATCGAGCATGCGTCCAGCCCAACCTAAATTCGTAGAAGCATCCATCCCACCGCGCAGCCAAGATGCGGTCTGTGAATTGTGAGAAAACAGCTGCTCTGGCAATGGAACATCACCTTGTTCGATGGCTTGTTTTGTCACAGGTTGGTTGAGAATGCCGCTATTGAGCACCAAATTAGCATCGCCTTGTTGGAATAGTGGAGCAAGTGCCGACAACTTAGGATGCAGCCCAAGCGGAACGGCGTTGTTGTTTGCGTCGTGGGCATTCAATCCGATGGGAATAATGGTATTTTTGGCAACAGAAAGAGATCCTCTCACATTGGCGTACTGGTTGTAGTGAAAATCAGATAGCGGCAATATGGTATTAATCGCGTCGTTTCCGCCAGCTAAGTACACACAGATTAGCGCTCGGAAATCATTTGAAGGCGCGGCAAGTGAATAACCCGGCAATCCGAGTGATGCGATCGCCCCAAACGATGCGGTGCTTTTTAGAAAGTTGCGTCTCGAAATGTCCATAATTCCCCCCTAATCCTGAATGTAAAATTCATCGCCAGAAATCGCAGTAAAGATAACGAGTGCGAGTTTTGTTGTTGGTACGTAATCGGTTCGATACTCATCCGACACTTCTAGCAAAAGCGCTTTGAGTTCAGGCGAAGCCGTGCCCGCAAAGAATCGTTCATCGACACGCTCAACGAGAGCTTCGTGATCATCGAGTAGGGAATACAGTTCGCTAAAGTCCAGCGTATAAGTATCGCCACCACCCGAGCGAGTGCTACTAAGCATGAAATTGACCAGATCGGTATACACTGACCAATCGAGCAATTCGTATTCGGGTGACACCATGCCTGACTGCACAAACTCATTCGAAGGTTGATAGTCTGGCGAGTAGAAGTTGAATACCGAAGGAGAACGCAGTGCGCCTTGTTCTGCGGTGTTCATCACTGTTGTTGCTCCGTCATAGCGCGCAGCGGTAAGTGTAAAGCCTGCGGCTCGGTGGAAGTTGGTGAGCACCAAAATGGGCTCTTTCACTTTCATTGGCGGCGTGTTGGTTAACCCCATGGCTTCGTTATCAAGTAAAACCGCGCGGATCACTGCGCTTAAATCACCTTTAACCCCTTTTCCGTTGTTGTTGAATACGCGAGCAACTCGCGCAACGTACTCCGGGCTTGGGTTAGAAGAGACGAATCGTTGAATCAAAAACTTCGACACAAATGGCGCAATGTTAGGATGAGACATCAATATATCCAGCACTTGTGAGAGCTCTTCTTGGGCGGTCAAACCCGCAGGAATGGTTGTTCCCAACACGGTTTTTTCGTTGGTGTCATGTCGGCTGTTTATCACGCGCATGGGTTCAACAAATGCCGTGTCTGAATTTTTCCAACCAGTTAGCGCACGGGCCAGTTCTTGGATATCAGTTTGAGAGTAGGTCGGCAGCGGTTTTCCGGTTTTAGGATCACGTTTTACACTGCCATCAAGGTTTAGCTCGTAAAGTCCTAACGTAAAAAGCTGCATCAGTTCTCTGGCAAAGTTTTCATCCGGTAGCGCGCCTGTTGAAGTATTTTCCTTAGTGCTGCCCATCATCGATAGGTAGTTGCCCATCGCCGGGTGAATAGCCACTTCGTGTAGAAGATCACGATAGTTGCCAAAGGCATGCTTCACCAACACATCGTAGTAGTCCACTAGGCCTGTTGGCTTGCTCGATAGTGCTCCGCCATAGCGCGAGACCACGAGTATTTGGCTTAACGCAAATGCCATTCGCTGACGAAGCTGGTCTTCTGATGTGAGAACAATTTGATACCAAGCATTTTCTCGATTTGCTTGTGCTCCTTTGCTAAAAGGAGTGTCGTAGAGAGGACGATGATAGGTCGCCGGAAGAAGAAGTTGTTGTTTGATCCAACTTTCAATGCCAACTTCTTCGACTTGATCAATCAAGGCTGGCGTTGGTCCAAACGTACTTTGATAAAGAAAGCGCGCATTGATGAAGTTAGCGGAATCCTCTTCTGAGGAAACGGGCCCTGCATAGCAGAGCAGCATGGCTAAGAATCCTAGCACCCAACAAGAAATTCCATTTTGTTTCTGACGTCTCATAGTTAACTCGCTTACCCAAAGGAACGACTTAAATCCATTTAACGGGAGTAGTGACGCTCGTGTGAGCTTTAAAATAAATTTAGAAAAATCAAGCAGCTGCAGAGGTGAGTATAGTCGCTATAAGTGACTAATAAAAAACACAATTACTGAAAATAGTACGATTTTGTAACGACAGGAATTGGTAATTTGAGATAACTTACTGAATTTTATGTATAGACAAAAAGAAAGAAAAACCGCGTAAGAAAGAGAATAATTGTGAACAGATACGGAACTGACGGTCAATTTTACCCAATGTAAAGAGGCGGCTTTATCGATGAGAGCGAACTCGGTGTTTAAAACGAATGAGCCATGAAAGAAAATTATCGAAGAGAAGGATCTGAATAAGTGCCCCGCAGAAGTTCAGCGCTCAGAGAAAAACAAAAGGTCTTCTCTGAGCGGCGAGTCAGTTATTTACGCGCTAATTTATGATGAGCTCGGGAGAAGTGATCGGCACAAAATGCGCCAACAATCGAGAGTTCGCCAGCCAGACAAAGCGCAGCTGCGACTTCGGCTAAGGCTTTCGCTTTGCCGTTGCCGTGCAAACCTAAAATATCCAAACATGCTTTTTGCGTAGGAAGGCCAGTGCCCCCGCCAACCGTTCCCACCATGATGTTTGGCAAGGTCACGCACGCGTACAAGTTGCCTTGAGCGTCCACATCCATACGAGTGATACCAATGGCAGACTCTGCAACGCAAGCTGCATCTTGACCGCAAGCAATGTACAGCGCGGCAAGAGCGTTTGCGTAATGCGCGTTGACGCCAATTGTCCCGCTGAGTAAACCGCCCACCGTGGTCATTTTGCCAAATTGAACCATAGACTCCGGCGTTGTATGTAGATATTTTTCCACCAACTCTGCTGGAATGGTCACTTCGGCGGATACTTTCTTACCGCGTACCGAGCGCAGCGTGTGCGCGTTTGGTTTTTTGTCGCCTGATAAGTTGCCATCCAAGAATGCTTGAGTTGGTTTGATTGGGCTGGTCGCCAAAATATGATGGAACACTTCGTTTGTTGCGATGGTCACCATGTTTTGTCCGGAAGCGTCACCGGTCACGTATTCAAAGACCAAATAAACGTGGTTTCCTTCGATATTTACATTGATATCTTTGAGTTTGCCATGTGAGGTGGTGGATTCCGCTATTTGACGAAATACTTCAAATTGGGTCACAACCCAACTGACGAACTGGCCAGCGTCGGCAAGGTTATTAAAGGCGAACACTGGTGTTCGGCTCACCCCTTCACTCAGTAACAATGCGCTTGCGCCACCAGCGGCGGTAATAAGATTTGCGCCACGGTTGTAGGAAGCGACTAACGCGGCTTCTGTCGTTGCGAGCGGAACCAAAAAGTCATCGTTCGCATACAAACCGTTGACGCGCAAAGGGCCTGCGATGCCGACCGGCACATTGACAGTACCAATGAAGTGCTCGATGTTGTTGGAGTAAGCGTCGCAATGTGACTGCGTGAAAGGATCAAGAAGATGATCTTTATTGGTCACTTGTTCCAATACTTGCCAACGGCGCGCCAAATGCTTATCCGATAGGCCAGGGCTTAAGCAGAGACGCTTCTCTGGCTTGTGAAACTTCGGTTCTAATGCCGATTGAATCTTACTGCTGGTTTCGATATCGGAAAGGGCGGAGCTTTGAACAGGGTTATCTTGGTTTAACTTCGGCATACAAACGTTAACTGAAAAATCGAACCAGAGATTGTAGTGATTGAGGCTTTGATTACAACGTTGATTATACGTTTTGCAACAAATACCACTGTGCAAGCGCCTTTATTATCCAAGTGATTTGATATTGGAGCGGCGAATTTACCGGAAATAAATGGGTTTTGACAATGAATGTTGCAGTGAATAGAGGAATCTAGGGTTCTCAGAGAACTTCGGTGGTTTAGACCGCAGCGGCTTTGAGTCGATAAGGTGTAAGAATGAGTGTCTTAAAACCGGACAGGCTCAATCTATGAGAGGAATAAATTGTCTAACCCAGTCCCTTGGGTCAGACGCTAGCTTGAATCCGTTATTCAGAAGTTAGTTAAAGGCGCGAGCCACTCGTCCCGCACTTTGAATACAGTAATGGCCAATGTAAGCAGGAACAAATACCGATTGTCCTTTCGCGGCGGTTAATGTCTCACCGTTATCACTGATGAGTGTCAGGTCGGCATCAATCGCCATCAAAATCTCTGCGCTGTTAGCCTCAACCACTTCATTGTTCGGTTGGTTAAGAATGCTGAAACTAAAGTCTGCCACTGGAACGGGATAAAGGCTCTGGCAACCATTGGCATTGGGTTCTAGAACAAGGCTGTTAAACGGCTTAGGCACAAAGTCTGTGCATTTAACCAGTTCTTCAACATCCATATGTTTCGGCGTGAGTCCTGCACGCAAAACGTTATCTGAGTTCGCCATGATCTCTAATCCCGTTCCTTTAATGTAAGCGTGTGGCGTTCTTGCGCTCAGGAACATCGCTTCGCCAGGTTGCAGCGTGATGACATTCAACAGTAATGGCGCAAACAAGCCGACATCGCCGGGGTATTGAGTGGATAGATTCAAGATGAGCTGGAAAACATCGCTGTCAGTGCCTTGCTCCGATTGACGTGAAGCGTGGGCAAGAAGCTGTTTCAGTGCTCGCTCTTTTGTTTCTCCTTCCATGGTCAGAATGTGCACAAAGAAATCGCGTAAACCTTGTGAGTTGGCTTCGTGTTTGAATGCATCTAGTGGCGCGCGTAGCTCATCGATATCGCAAAGGCTAAATGCCTCAATAATCTCGGCATACGAGCGAAAACCGTTCATGGCTTGGTAACTTGTCAGCGCGTACACCAACTCAGGTTTGTGGTTTGGATCCTTGTAGTTACGATGGCTCGCGTTTAGTGGGATGCCAGCACTTTGCTCTTTTTCGAAACCTACCTCGGCATCTTGTTTGCTTGGGTGAACTTGAATCGACAGTGCGTGTTCGGCCGCTAAGATCTTAAACAGAAAGGGCAGGTCGCCAAATTTCGCTGCGGTTTCTGCTGATAAGTAAGCGGGTTGGTTTTGTTTGATCAGTTCAGACAAAAGCAGCGTGTTTTGCTCAATCTGAACTTCAGAGCAGCCGTTTGGGTGAGTCCCCATCCATACTTCTGCTTGAGGCTCATTCGTTTCGTTAGAAAAGCCAAACAAATTGTGAATAGACGAGGTGCTTCCCCAAGCATAGTTTTGGATTTTGTTGTTCATTTGAAAGAAGCTATGCGATGAAATAGTGTTCAAATTCATGAATTTTTCCCATAGTTAACCCTCCGAACTGAATCGGAAGAAAAATTGAGCAGAGATACGTTAAATAAGGAGGGCGAGCGCGGTTAGGTCACTCGCCAATTTGCCCGAAGGGCGATAAGTCGATTTACAACCGAGGTTTTGGTTCGAGTGGTTTTCGTGATGGTTGCGCTTGCAAAAATGGCAGCAACAAAAGGCCAATGACGGCTGCACAAACTGAAATAGTGATGAAGAAACCCGTCCAATGATATTCTTCAAGAATTAACGCCAGTGGATAGCCAGACAATGCTGCGCCCATGTAGGCGAACAAGCCCACGAATCCTGTTGCTGCGCCTGCAGAATCTTTGTGAGAGCACTCAGCCGCCGCCATACCGATCAGCATTTGTGGCCCAAAGACAAAGAAGCCGATGGAGAACAATCCCGCTGCTTGGAATGCAAAGTTGGTCAGAGGCATCAGCCAAAGCGCGGAGACAGATAAGAAAATCCCAATCGCGAACAGCAAGTTCATTGGCCCACGGTTACCGCCAAAGAGTTTGTCTGAGCCCCAACCCGCAACCAATGAACCAACAAAACCACCGATTTCAAACATCGACAGAGCAGCGTTGGCGTTAATCAGGCTATAGTGATGCTGCTCTGTTAAGTACAGGTTTCCCCAGTCATTGATTGCGGTTCGGACGATGTAAACCAACACATAACTGAACGCGAGCAGCCAGATGTATTTGTTGTTAAATACGTACGATTTCAGAATTTCGCGGTAGGTGAGGCCACGTCCGTAATTTTCTTGCGCAAGTTCTAGTGCGTCGTTGCGCCATTGTCCGACACTTGGTAAGCCCATTGTTGTGGGTTTGTCGCGCAATCGCCAACAAACGAATAGGCCGAGTAATACCCCGATGATGCCGGGTAGAATAAAGCCTTCACGCCAGCTGTAGTGCAACGTTAAATAGCCCACCCAAATAGGGATCAGCGCGCCCCCAACGTTGTGTGCGGTGTTCCAAATCGCCCATAAGAAGCCACGCTCGGAGCGTGAATACCAAGTGGTTAACAGCTTGGAGCATGAAGGCCAGCCCCAGCCTTGGAACCAGGCGTTTAAGATCCACAGAGTAATGAAAGCCGCGAGTGAGCTAGAAAAACCGAACGCGATATTTACCAGACCTGTCGCAATCAATCCTAATCCCATGAAATAACGCGGGTTAGAGCGATCTGAAATCGTACCGGAAATAAACTTCGAGCAGCCGTAAGTAATGTAGAAAAGCGTACCGATAAGACCCAAATCGCCTTTATCTAAGCCAAGATCGGTAATCATCGCTGGTGCGGCGTAGTTAAAGGTCTTACGGGTAAAGTAGAAACCTGCGTAGCCGATGTACATCCCCAACATAATGTGCAAACGCCAATGGCGGTAACGCTGGTCGATTTGCTCGTTGCTCAGACTCGGTTGAGTAAATTTAGGTGAACGTAAAAATCCAAACATCTTGAGTTACACCTTAGGTAAAGTAATGCTGATTTGTGTGCCGATCACTTGATCGCTGGTGGAGTAGATAACCATTTTCCCACCCAATGCATGCACACGCTCTTGCATGCCGCGAACGCCCATGCCTTTCATGCTGTCCTGAACTTTGAAGCCGACACCATCATCGTGAATCATCAGTGACACCGCAGCTTCTCCAATTGTCAGTTCAATATTGATCAACTGCGCTTCTGCGTACTTGGCTGCGTTATTTAATGACTCTTGGCATAAACGGAATAGGGTGACTTTGAGTGTGTCACTCAGGCTGGTGTAATCGCCTTGCCAGTTCAGTTGAACAGTTGTTCCGTGATTGGCGAATTCCATCTCTCGCGTCAGTTGCTCGACGGATTCTTTTAAGTCCAAATCATCCAGCATTTTGGGTCTTAGTTTGCTCAACAGTCGCTTAGTGGTGTCGTACACGTTGAGAGAAAGTCCCTCAATGGTATCTGCGCAATGTGCGCTCATTTCTGCGTTATCGATGCGCTTGATGATGTTGGCTTGAGTACGGATAGCGGTAATGTTCTGGCCGATTTCGTCATGCAGTTCGCGGGCAATGTCGCGTCTTACCGATTCTTCCGCTTCGATAAGTTGACGAGACAGATTTTGATTGCGGGATAGCTCGCCACGCAGTTTGTGGTTGAGATCTTTTTGCTTTTGCACCGCCAAACCCAGCATGATGCCAGTGATGGTTTGAGCTGAAAGAGACAACAACAAATCGGTGATTTCTAGATTCGATACGCCGCTGCGAGCCGCAATCAGCGCAATGCTGTTGAGCATGGTGGCGAGCAGGGCTCCTTGCCAACCGTAACGAAGTGCCAGCACGATGATTGGGATAGCCATACAAAATGGCGCAAATCGTTTTAACTCTTCAGGCAAACTCGTTTGCACTAGAATGCTGCCGATAAGAAGTACGGCGTAAAACACTATGTGTCGAATGCTGAACACCACAGTGTTGTTCAAAAGATGCGACGTCAGAGGCGACCATCGGCTTTGAAATAGGTAATTCCACAGTAGGTAGCACATAGGAACCAGCATCAGCCCACCAGAAATACTGGCTAACCACACCATGTAAACAGAAGGCACGTGAAAGCCGACCGCCATTACGTTGATGAAGGCGGTAATGATGATCACAATACCCATGACGGCTAAGTGGCGGTTTTGGTCACCGTAGTAGTATTTTTTCGCAATCAGTGTGACAGGGATGCTGGCAACGCTGGCGATCAGCACGGTGAGCCATTGAGGTTGCTCTAATAGGGTCGCCAGTGCAATTGTCAGCGCCCATTCTGATACGTAGATTGTTGGCCAGTAAGCGGTGCGAGTGTGCAGCGCAATCCCCAGTCGTAAGGCGAATGGGAAAAGCAGAATGGCGAGCTCTGGATCGTTGACAAAGTAGTAGGCGATCACCCACAAACAGAACCAAGCACAGGCCATAACAAACAGGCCACAAATCGTTGTGACAGAATAGGCTCGCATTAAAAGGACTCTTGAGAGAATAGTTTGGCGAGCTCAACGTTGTTTTTCACGCCGAGTTTGTCGATGGCATTCGCTCGATGAACGTGTACGGTCTTGTGGCTCAAGCCAAGCTCTGCCGCGACGGATTTTACATCCAGCCCTTTGGCTAAAAGCTGGCACACTTCATTTTCGCGTCTTGTTAGCTGGCAAAGCGATGCCGCTTTGTCACTTGGTGTTGCCAGTTTGATGGCAATGTCGGAGGTAAGATAGCAGCCGCCAGACGCACTGGTTCTCACAGCTTGAATAAGTTCGTCTGGGCTACAGCGTTTGCTTAGATAGCCTTTTGCACCAAGTTTTAGTGATTTTTCCACCATCGCAGGGGAGTCGTGCACGCTTAGCATGACACAGGCAATGCCAGTTGGAATTTCGCTCAGTAAGTTTAATCCGCTCTCATCGGGCATGGAAATATCTAGGATGACGACGTGTGGGTGTACCGCAGGCAAGCCTGTGCGTGCTTCGGCGACAGAACCAAATTCACCAACAACGGTAATATCATTTTCTAAATTTAATAATTGTGCGAAACCAGAACGCACGATGACGTGATCATCAACTAGAGCAACATGAATCATCATTACAACCAAATAGAGCAGACAATAAACAACAATAAGCCCCAAAACGGAGCTAATAGAAAAACCTTTAATGATACTGAATTGATCAACTCATTTTAATGATCTTGCGCGCTTTACCGAAGTAAAGCGCGCAGAGAAGTTAGGCTTGGTTTTGTGCAAGTTGAAGCTTCTTCGCGTGTCGAATCTTCTTCTCTTCCGCGATAGCAACGAAAGCAAGCAAAACAATACAAATCATGGCGGAGGTATCTAGGGCTGCGAAGGTACCTTTCCAGCCTGTTAGACCGAAGATTGGTGTACCGTCTGCAATCATACCGAGACCAAGTTTCGCGAAGCTGTCACCGATTAGGTAAGCGAATGTACCTTTCACACCGTCAGCCACACTGATTGCTTTTTTAGGAACAAAACCAACCGCTGCAACACCGATAAGAAGTTGCGGACCAAACACCAAGAAACCAAGTACGAATAGAGACGACAAGTACATGAATTCATTTGTTGCGTGTTGGTAGAACTCAAGCGATACGATGATCAAACCAAGAGACACACAAGCAACCAATGCGCGGCGACCATTTGCTAGGTCAGATAAGTAACCCCACATCAAAGTACCCACAAGCGCACCAACTTCGAACAGAGTAAAGCCAGAGATTGCCGTTTCTTTTGACAGACCAAGTTCTTGGTACGCGTATACCGTTGACCATTGGTCGATACCGATGCGAACGATGTAAAGGAAGATGTTGGCAAAGCAAAGTAGCCAGATAACTTTGTTTTTAAGAACGTATTCAACAAAGATTTCTTTTTTGGTCATCTGGTTTTCTTCAGCGGCGGTGTCTTCTTCACTCACTGCTTCATCGAAAAGTTCTTCTACTTTACCTAGACCGTAAGCTTCTGGTGAGTCGCTACCAAAGCGCATACCGATAAAGCCAACGATGATCGCGATGATAGAAGGGAACACGAACATGCCGATTACGTGGCCGTCGAATAGGTAGTTAGCACCGAAAAGAGCAACACCCGCTGCGCCCGCACCACCAACGTTGTGTGACATGTTCCACAAGCCTAGGTAAGAGCCGCGCTTGTTACGAGGTGTCCATTTTGTAATGGTTGAGTAACTAGAAGGGCCACCAGTACTTTGGAAGAAACCACTTAGAGCGTAGAAAGCCACCATCAAGAACAGGCTTGCACTACCGCCGCCCATGCTGAAGCTGAAACCAAGCATTGCAAGACCAGAAAGGATCAGCATAAAAGGGAGGAATTGCTTGGTGTTCTTACCGTCAGCGTAGTAAGACACAACGGTTTTACCGATGCCGTATGTGATGGAGAAGCCAAGGCCAATAAGACCTAGGTCTGTCATGCTCAAACCGTAAGTTGAGATCATGTCGTTTTGCGCGACATTGAAGTTCTTACGAATCAAGTACATGGTTAGGTAGCCGATGAATACGACCAAGTAAGATTGGATGAACGGTTTAAACCACATCTTTCTTCTAACTTCGACAGGAAGATCGAGGGTCGGCTTCCGCACCTGTTCGAGGAATTTTAACATGATGAACTCTCTTGTAATTGTTTTAGAAACACAACGGAGACCGTTATGCGCTCTTGTTACCTTTGACTGAGCGGAATTCTAGAGAGTGGTTTTGTGAGGCACATGAGATGGTTGCCTAGATCGGATAGGAAAAATTCCTAGAAATGCCTAGGAAGGAGGAAAAGCGTGAAAAGAGTCACACAAAATCCTTACTAATTTATGGGTTTTTGACTGGGTTCTTATCGGATTGGAAAGCGTTCAAATGCAAGCGGGTTAATATGCGTAAGCTTAGTGCAGACAAGGGGTGAGCACGTTTGGTTGGAGAGAATAGTGGCTTGTCGCTAAGTATCAATTAGGAATGAGAAGCAAACAACAGAAACCCGGAGGTCTCTGTTAGAAATATTAGGAATTCGGCTAGGTTGACGTGTTAAGGCGCAGGGCTGTATAGACGCGGCGAGCCGTGTTTTGGCAAGTGAATTAGGTTCAAATGGTTTCTTCTTGCCCATTCGACGGTTAACGCTGTAGGTGCAGATAAGCAAACCAGAGTGGGGATACGCGCGCGAACGGCCTTGTGGATCAACTCTAAGCTGCAACGGCTTGTCATGATAGCGAAGCCACTTTGAGGCTCGATGTGGTTGTTGGCCAATGCACCAATCAACTTATCTAGCGCGTTGTGACGGCCGATGTCCTCTCGGCACAACTTGATGTTGCCTTGTAAATCTGCAAATAAAGCGGCGTGTAACGCGCCAGATTCACGTGCGGCTTCTTGATGCAGTGCGACTTTGTCTCGCAGCCCTTCGAATACATCGGAGCGCGGAGGAAGAGACGGTGTTAGCGGTGCCAAATCAGGCAAAGCTTGTTCCAGAGCCTCGACGCCACAAATGCCGCATCCGGTTGTGCCTGCAAGATTCCGACGTTGTGTTTTTAACGCCCAGAAAGCGCGGTTGCTGATTTCCACTTCCGCATAGTGAGATTCGTGATCGCCACCAATTTCAATGTCTTTGATCTCTTTGAAGTCGTGGACGATGCCTGTGCTTAGGCTAAATCCTTTCACGAAGTCTTCCAGATGGCCTGGCGTCACCATCATGACCGCTTGGCTAATGCCGTTATAGCTGATAGCTAAAGCTGACTCACTTGCCAACGACATTTGTTGCACTGGGCGGCCATCAATCAATTCTCGGTAATTGAACGCACTTGGTTGAGGTGGTGCTTGATTGAAATCGGACAGTTCAAAATAAGATTGAGTAGTACATCTCATGAAATCACCTCATAAGCCGTTATGTATGCCAAAAGTTGACGTGTGGATTCTTGTTATCGATTGAATATGTTTTTTGCTTCTGCGAAGCACTGATCGGTTAGCGCGGAGAAGGGTTCTTGTTTTCGCTTTAACAAACCTAGCGGTGCGTGAACGGCGGCTTCTTCGATAGGGATAATGCGAAGCGTATCGTTCAACTCTTCCAATCCACAATTCAGCGGCATAATGGCGCAACAAAGGCCACTGGTTACTGCTTGGATCAAGTGAAAGGTTGAGTTACTTTCAATGACGGTTTGCGGAACCAGCCCTTTACTCACAAAGCTAAGATCAATTGAGTGGCGATAGTGCATGCCCTTCGAAAGCAGCCCTAGCGGAATGTTATTGAGTGACTCCCACAACACTTCAGATTCGGCAAAATCAAAATGACGCTCATCGAATAAAACGCCAAGTTTGGTTGAATCTAGTTCGATAACATCGAAGTAAGCGGTGTTGACTTGATCGACATAACACATCCCCAAATCAAGTTGATTGCGATTGAGTTGGTCTATGATCTGTTCGGTCGTCATGGAGAGTATTTGAAAGCGTAACTCAGGGAACTGTTGAGCTAATGGTTTGAGCAATTGCATAGGGTTTTGGCTGGCGAGTGGCACCATTCCAAGCCGAAGAGAGCCTACCAACTGACCACGGCAGTTGGCGGCTTCGGCTTGCAATCCATCATGAGCTGCTAAGACGGTTTTTGCCCAAGCTAAAATGCGTTCTCCGGCTTCAGTAAATCCTTCAAATCTTTGACTTCTTTGGATTAATTCGAGATCGAGTTCTTCCTCTAAGCTTCGGATTCTCATGGACAAGGTAGGCTGCGTAATGTGGCACAATGCGGCGGCTTGACCAAAGTGTTTGGTCTGTTCAAGTGCGATGAGATATTTAAGTTGTTTGATATCCATAATGGCTTGTTAACCTTGCGTTGTGAGTCACATGTACGGGGGAACTCCCTAAAAAGGGCACAGCACTACCGTACTTTTTAAGCGCTGGAGCGTTTTAACTGGGGAATGGAAAACCAAAACCAAGTCAAGAATAAAACCACACTCAAAATTGATCTGAATCAAGGCTATTCCTGATATTAATTAGGGTCAAATTTAAAGTATCTATAGTGTGATAGATATTATCTATTATCAAGAGGGCCGATTTTATTGAGTTCGTTAAGCGAACTAGGTGGAATCGAATGGGAAAACGATTAACCTCATAAATTGTATTGATTAAAAATGTGATGACCGTCAGTGGAAAAAATCGTCATAGATTTTGTTTATCACTCGGTCAGGATTATCAATTGGACGCATATTGAATAACGACTTAATCTTTGATTTAGATCAAGACGCAACAATGCAAATTGAATCTAACAGTCTTAGAAACAGTAGGCGGGTATCCGATATCAAGAATCTAGATAAGTAAACGCTCGGACAAGCGAGAGCATGTTGAGTGGTTACTTATTTGGATTAAAAAATACATGGATTAGAAACCTAAGCCCTTCAATACTTCCGCATTATCTCAATAAATAACGCGCTTGTTTTCACGGGCACCCTGCTTGCTGGTATATCTGCGAGGAGTAAAGTCGTGAGCCAAAAAGAACAAATAAAAACATACAAAGGTCCAGCTGGTGGTTGGGGTGCACTGAAAGCCGTAACCAGAAGTTGGTGGGGCAGTGAAAATGCAGTTAAAAACATTCGCACTATGCTCAAAACCAACCAAAATGGCGGTTTCGACTGCCCGGGATGTGCATGGGGTGAGTCGCCAGATAGTGGTAAAGTCAATTTCTGTGAAAATGGCGCGAAAGCGGTAAACTGGGAGGCGACCAATCGTCTGGTTGATCCTGAGTTTTTTGCCAGTCACAGCGTTTCTTCTCTCTCAACGCAAACCGATTATTGGTTGGAATACCAAGGCCGTATCACCCACCCAATGCGATACGATGCTGAATCCGATCACTATGTGCCAGTCTCTTGGAATCAGGCTTTTGCACTTGTCGCGAAACATCTCAATCAATTGGATTCACCGCACCAAGCGGAGTTTTATACCTCTGGCCGTGCAAGCAACGAAGCGGCGTTTTTGTATCAGCTATTTGTGCGCGCATTCGGTACCAATAACTTCCCAGATTGTTCCAACATGTGTCACGAAGCCAGTGCAATCGGGATGAAAGACACCATTGGTGTTGGTAAAGGCACAGTGATCTTTGATGATTTTGAAGAAGCTGATGCGATTTTTGTGATTGGTCAAAACCCGGGCACGAACCACCCACGAATGCTTGAACCTCTGCGCGAAGCGGTAAAACGTGGTGCACAGGTTATCTGTCTAAACCCGCTGAAAGAGCGCGGATTAGAGCGTTTCCAAAACCCACAAATGCCGATTGAGATGTTGAGTAACGGCTCAGAGCCTACAAACACGGCGTACTTGCGTCCTGCTTTGGGCGGAGACATGGCAGTGTTTCGTGGCATCGCGAAATTCTTGTTGCAATGGGAGCGCGAGGCATTGCAAAACGGTGGCAAAGCGGTATTTGACCGCGAATTCATCAAACAACACACGATAGGTATTGATGAGTATTTGGCTGAAGTGGACGCAACCTCTTGGGAACACATCGCTGAACAGTCGGGTCTTGATTTAAGTGAAATCGAGATGGTGGCGAGCATGTATCGACGTGCAGAACGTGTGATCATGTGTTGGGCGATGGGGTTGACTCAGCATCGTCACTCTGTGCCAACCATTAAAGAAGTCGCAAACGTGCAAATGTTACGAGGTAACGTTGGTAAGCCGGGCGCGGGTCTTTCACCAGTGCGTGGTCACAGTAACGTTCAGGGCGACCGTACGATGGGCATTGATGAAAAACCTTCAGATCTGTTGTTGGATCGCATTGAAAGTCGATTTAACTTTGCCGTCCCGCGTGGTGAAGGCCACAACACTGTGCAAGCCATTAAAGCGATGGAAGAAGGGCAAGCGAAAGTATTTATCGGTTTGGGCGGTAACTTTGCACAAGCTACGCCAGACACAGAACGTACGCACAACGCGATGCGAAACTGTAATTTGACCGTACACATTTCGACGAAGTTAAATCGTTCTCACCTTGTCACAGGTAAAGATGCGCTTATTCTTCCATGCTTAGGCCGTACTGAAATTGATCAGCAAGCGACGGGCCCACAAGGTGTGACGGTTGAAGATACTTTCAGCATGGTACATATCTCATTTGGTCAGCTAAAACCGCGTTCGGAGCATTTGCGTTCAGAACCAGCGATTATTGCCGGTATTGCCAATGCTACACTCGGGGCAAAACCAATTGATTGGTTGTGGGCGATTGAAGATTACGACCGTATTCGCGATTTGATTGCCGACACGATTCCGGGCTTTACCGACTTTAACCATAAGCTTAAACACCCGGGTGGATTCCACTTGGTAAACCCAGCTGCTGAGCGTCGATGGAACACACCAAGCGGCAAAGCGCAGTTCAGCTCTAGCGAGTTGCCGAAGCAGTTGATCAGCGAAGCGATACTCGAAAAAGGCCAAAAGCCAGATTTGATCTTGCAAACCATGCGCTCACACGACCAATACAATACGACACTTTACGGCTTGAATGACCGTTATCGTGGAGTATTTGGTATGCGCGAAGTGCTGTTTATCAATGAAGCGGATATTCGTAAACTCGGTTTTGAACCGGGCGACAAAGTGGACATGGTGTCATTATGGGAAGATGGCGTTGAGCGTCGCGTGAGCGGATTTACGCTTGTTGCCTATGATGTGCCAGCAAGTCAGGCGGCGGCTTACTATCCAGAAACAAACCCATTAGTTCCTTTAGATAGTTATGGGGATAGAACATTTACGCCAACCTCCAAGTTTATTGCGATCAAATTGGAAAAATCGACATCCGATAAGATCGCTTTGGTGGAAACGGAATAGTTACCAAACCAGCACTACAATATTCGGGATAAGAAAAACGGCTGATATATGTATCAGCCGTTTCTATTTCTCAAATCAAACAGATTTAATGTTTGCGAAGATTACATTACGCTTTTGCAAACTTGTAAGTACGGTAACCACCAATCAAGTTACGAGCTTTGTAACCGTTGTTGACGAGTTGACGGTATGCCACGTTACCGCGCAAGCCTACTTGACAGTAAATCACAATCTCTTTGTCTTTTGGTAGTTCACCCATACGATGGCGCAGCTGATCAACCGGAATGTTGATTGCCCCTTCAAGATAACCAACCGACTCCAATTCACCCGGGTTACGGACGTCGAGGAGAATTTGATCTTCAGTCAGGTTGTCGATTTCATCGTAATGAATCGCCGTTGCGTCACCTTTGATGATGTTATTTGCCACAAATGCTGCTTGGTTGATCACATCTTTTGCACTGCCGTAAGGTGGCGCGTAAGTCAGTTCAAGATGCTGCAGTTGTTCAACCGTCATGCCAGCGCGTTGTGCAACAGCCATAACGTCGATGCGTTTATCGATGCCATCTTTACCAACTGCTTGAGCACCTAAAATCTTGCCTGATTGTGGGTCGAACAACATTTTGAACGACACCACTTCGGCACCAGGGTAGTAACTCGCGTGGCTTGCTGTATGCACGTACACTTTGTCGTATGCGATACCAGCGCGTTTTAGTTGCTTCTCGTTTTTGCCGGTAGAAGCTACTGCAAGGTCAAAGATCTTACAAATCGCTGTCCCTTGTGTGCCTTGGTAGGTTTCTTTGCGGCCGAGCATATTGTCCGCTGCCATACGGCCTTGACGGTTTGCCGGGCCTGCAAGTGGCACTAGAGTTTGCTCGCCTGTAACGAAGTCTTTCTCTTCTATCGCGTCGCCGACAGCGTAGATCGAAGGATCGCTGGTTTGCATGTATTCGTTCGTGTAAATACCGCCTAGTGCGCCAATTTGAAGGCCAGCTTCTTGCGCCAGTTTTGTCTCAGGACGTACACCGATTGCCATGATCAGAATATCGGTAGTGAGTTTTTCACCGTTGTTCAGTGTTAACTCCAATTCACCTTCTAGGTGTTGGTGTTTCTCACTCTCACCAGAGTCGAAACTTGCAACGTGTTCGTTAGGTACGAATTTCACAGATTCAAGCGCGACGCCAAGTTTGAGGTCGACACCTTTGTCACGAATTTCTGCATGAGCAAAACCTGCCATTTCACGGTCTACTGGCGTCATGACTTGGTCTGCCATTTCGATCAGAGAGGTTTTAATGCCAAGTTGGTGGAAGGCTTCCATCATTTCTAAACCGATGAAACCGCCGCCAACAACTGTCGCATGCTCTGGCTTGTTCATTTGGATCGTTTCGATGATGCGATCCATATCTGGAATGTTACGTAGCGAGTGGGTGAGCGGGTTATCGAGGCCTGGGATTGGCGGAACAATAGGGCCTGCACCTGGGCTAAGCAGTAGGAAGTCGTATGATTCTACGTATTCAGACTCATCCAACAGGTTTTTGATCGTAACGGTTTTGTCCTGTCGGTTAATAGATACCACTTCATTCATCACGCGAACATCAACGTTAAAGCGTGCTAAAAAGCTTTCTGGCGTTTGTAGTAGTAACTTACTGCGTTCTTGGATATCGCCGCCGATGTGATAAGGCAAGCCACAGTTGGCAAATGAAACGAATGGGCCACGTTCAAACATGATGATTTCGGCATCTTCGCTTAGACGACGAGCACGCGCCGCCGCAGATGCACCACCTGCAACACCACCGACGATTAAGATCTTAGTCATTTTTAACTCCAAGTTTTAGGGCGAGCTGACCTTTCACGAATAGCCTGTGTGAAAGGTCACTACGCTCTAGATTATCTAAAACCAAATTTCTTTAAAAAATAAGCAGCAGGGCAGATTCCCGTGTAAGCACTTTGAATAAGATTAACGCCGATAAACACGGTGAACCAAATGAAGTTACTGTGAACGAACACGGTTAGTATGACCGAGACCAATACCATCGTGCCTGCAAAAACTCGTACTGCATTTTCTAACGTCATAACTCTTCTCCTTCGTACTCTCAAACTGAGAACGCCATCCTTTGATGTTCATCACTATAATTAACTAAATTAGAAATGTCTAATGTTAATTTGTCTAAATTCACAATTACTAATTTAGTGTTGACTAAATATGTTGTTTTAGTAATATCTAATTTAGTTTTTAATGTAGAGGTGAGTCATGAGCTATACAGATATGGATGTAGCAGCAATGAAAGGCAATGCAAATGAAGCTGCTGATCTCCTAAAAGTAATGGCACATCCGGAAAGGCTAATGGTGTTGTGCCAACTGACCCAAGGTGAAGTTGGTGTTGGGGAACTGCAAAAGAACTCGTTCCTTAGCCAATCCGCCTTTTCACAGCACTTAACGGTGCTTCGCAAACACAAATTGATCACGGCTCGTAAGGCATCACAGCAAGTGTTTTATTCGTTGTCAGAACCAAGGGTTGAGTCATTAATCAAAGCGCTTCATGGCGTTTTCTGTAACTAATTCGTAGCTAAGATTTTAGAGGTAAATAATGTTAAACGTTATTCCATGGGAATCGTTGTTTGGTGGCATTTTGTTAGGGATCTCCGCCACTATATTGTTGTTGGTTAACGGTAAAATTGCCGGAATAAGTGGAATTATGAATGGCATTATGTCACCGAAAAAAGGTGATTATTCGTGGCGATTGCTTTTTGCGGTTGGAATGATAGCTGGTGGCTTGATTAGCGTTCTGATGTTGGGCGTTGCGGTTCCTAGTACCGCGAACCTTTCTTTAGGGATGGTGATTGCCGCTGGTTTATTGGTAGGAATCGGGACCAGACTGGGTAACGGATGTACTAGCGGACACGGCATTTGTGGCATGGGCCGTTTGTCTAAGCGCTCTATTGTGGCGACCTGTGTATTTATGGCTGTCGCTGGCCTAACGGTATTCGTTCGACTTCACCTAGTTTAAGAGAGATTCCATGAACAAGACTATTTTTCGTTTTTCTGCTCTTTTGAGCGGTGTGTTATTCGGTATGGGCATGGCGGTGTCCGGCATGATCGACCCAGCTAAAGTCATTGGATTTTTAGATATTTCTGGCAGTTGGGACCCAAGTTTGGCTTTTGTGATGGGCGGCGCACTCGCGGTATTCATGCCAAGCTATTTTTTAATCATCAAGCCGAGAAAACAATCAGTTAGCGGTGAAGCGTTTTGCACACCAACCAATAAGAACATCGACGGACGTTTGTTATCTGGTGCGGCGATCTTTGGTTTAGGTTGGGGTTTGGCAGGTATTTGCCCTGGCCCTGCAGTTGCGAGTTTGGCATTAGGCAACGTGAGCATTGTAGTGTTCTTCCTTGCGATGTTAGTTGGGTCTCTGTTCGCGAAAGCGATCATTACTAACCGTAACGCGAAGAAGATGAAAACCGCGAACGCGTAAACAATCAATCTGATATGGAGGGGAAAGGATGCCCGACAAACTAAAGCGAAGTTTTGTTCAGTCTGTGATGAACAGCTTTTTCCCTCCGATCATGATCTTACTCGCGCTTGTGGTCGGTGCCGCAGCCTTGTGGTTGACCCCGAAAGAGGAAGACCCGCAAATCGTTGTGCCGATGGCAGATGTATTGGTTTCGGCTCCCGGACTCAGCGCTTCTCAAGTCGAAAATCAAATCACTGAACCATTAGAAAAGCTTGTTAGCCAAATTGACGGTGTGGAATACGTTTATTCCTCGTCCATGGAAGGTGCTGCGCAAGTCATCGTTCGTTTCTATGTCGGCGAAAACCGCGAAGATGCTCTGGTTAAGCTGTATAACAAACTCTATTCCAACCAAGACAAAGTTCCTCCTTCTGTCACTAACTGGCTTGTAAAGCCTGTTGAAATCGATGATGTACCCATTGTTGTTGCCGCAATTTATTCCACCGATCCAGACATTCTCGATCGCCATCAGCTGAGACGTATTGCAGACCAAGCCACGTTAGGCATTAAATCATTGGATGCCACCAACAAGGTGGAAGTGATTGGCGGTGAGCCGAGAAAAATCCAGATAGAGCTTGATTCCGTTGCGATGGCAAACTTCAAAGTGACCATTGATGATCTCGAACAGGCCATTCAGCTCAGTAATAGCAAAACCCAAGGCAAGAACATTCGCGTAAACGAGCAAAATTACACATTGGAATCGGGACGGTTTCTGACTAACGCAGAAGAGGTTGGCGATCTTGTTATCGCGGTGCTCAATGGTAAACCCGTTTATTTGAAAGATGTCGCGCGTATTTACGACGGTGAAGGTGAGGCAACATCCGATACTTGGTATCGCGATAAAAACCACGATGAAGCATACCCAGCGGTGTTTATTTCTGTCGCTAAACAAAAAGGCTCGAACGCGGTTAACGTCGCTCAGTCTGTTCGGAATAAACTGGCGGCGCTTCAATCAGAGCAGTTTCCTCCACAAGTTCAAGTTGCAGTCATTCGTGACTATGGCGAAACGGCGAATGCGAAAGTAAACAACTTGGTATCAAGCCTTGGCATCTCTATTCTAACGGTCGTGGTGTTTGTCGGTTTGTTCTTGAACTGGCGAAGCGCATTGGTGGTTGGTATCGCGATTCCGATTAGCTATGGTGCCGCGCTCGGGATGGACTTGGCATTTGGCTATTCCATCAACCGAGTCACACTCTTTGCGTTGATTTTGGCGCTAGGTTTGATCGTGGACGATCCGATCGCGAGTATCGACAACATTGAACGCTACCTCAAACGCAAAAATCTAACACGAACCAACGCGATTGTTCTCGCCATGGCAGAAATTCGTAGCGCCTTGTTAATGTCGACGGTCGCAATCGTGATCGTGTTTACGCCGATGTTTTTTATCACTGGGATGATGGGGCCTTACATGGCACCACTGGCGTTCAACGTTCCGATCAGCGTTATCTTTAGTACCGTTGTCGCGTTTATGATCACGCCTTGGCTTGCCAAGAAGCTACTCAAAGGTGCTGAGGAAAACGGCCACTATGACATCCAATCTTCGCCGATGTATCGTTTGTATCGTGGAGTGTTGATTCCGCTACTTGAAAGTCGCAAGAAAGCATGGCTTTTCCTTGGTTTGGTTGCCTTGTTGTTCGTCTTGGCAGCATTGTTGCCAGCACTTCGCTTAGTTCCACTCAAGTTGCTGCCTTATGACAATAAAAATGAGTTCCAATTGGTATTAAACATGCCAGAGTCTTCAAGCTTTGTGGATACCTCCAACGCGCTGTCGAGCTTTACGGACTATTTAATGACGGTGCCGGAAGTGACAAGTGTGTCGGGGTTTGCAGGCACCGCTTCCCCAATGGATTTCAACGGCATGGTGCGCCACTACTTTATGCGTAGCGAACCATACCAAGGCGAGCTTCGAGTCGTTCTTGCAGAGAAGAATCGCCGCGCAATGCAATCACACGAACTGGTGACACGACTCAGGGCGGATTTAGAGCAGATTGCAGATAAGTTTGACGCTGACGTGCAGCTAGTCGAAGTGCCGCCAGGCCCGCCTGTTATCGCCACCATTACGGCAGAAGTTTACGGTGATGAAGCGACATCTTATGAAGATCTGATGATTCAAGCAGAGAAAGTCGCGGATAGGCTTCGCAAAGAACAGTTGGTTTCTGAGGTGGATACCAGCATCCAAGGTGATTTAGAAACGTGGCAATTCATCGTTGATCAAGAAAAAGCGGCGCTGTCCGGTGTTTCTGTTGCTGATATCAATAACACGCTTATTACCGCCGCGAACGCCAAAGTGCTCGGTTATATCGCCGATCCAAGAGAAGTGGACCCACTACCTATCGAAGTGCAGCTCCGACGCGAAGACAGAGATAACCTGAATCAACTAGAGCAGCTTTATGTGCGAGGCCGTCCGGGCATTGCAAAAGTAGAATCCAATGGGGCGGTTGTGGATGCTCCTCAGCCTATCGTGCAGTTGTCTGAAGTCGGTCATTTTGTGAAACGTGCAGCGGACAAACCGATTTTCCATAAAAACCTCAAGCCTGTTGTGTATGTCTACGCCGAGGTAGTTGGGCGTGTTCCGGGTGAAGTGATTGCCGATGTGATGGCTGACCAAGATACAACTCACGCGGAAGATGTGCATCGTCACTGGCAAGATCGCACGTACTTGAGCAATGGCGCTGGTGTCAATTGGAGCTTGCCAGACAACATCGAAGTGGTTTGGAGTGGTGAGGGGGAATGGAAAATCACAGTGGACGTATTCCGCGATTTAGGCATTGCTTATGGCGCAGCGCTGCTTGGCGTATTTGTGGTGATGTTGATTCAAACTGGTTTACCTGCGGTATCGGGCATCATCATGCTGGCGATACCTCTGACTGTGATTGGGATTATGCCGGGGTTCTGGATTTTGAATGTGTTAAGCAGTGACATCGGTAATTACCCGAATCCAGCTCTGTTCACGGCGACCGCGATGATCGGCATGATTGCGCTAGCAGGGATTGTGGTGCGTAACTCACTCGTTTTGATTGAATTTGTTCAGCAATCGCTGGCTGAAGGTCGTAGCCTACATGATGCGTTGATTGAATCTGGTGTTGTTCGTATGCGGCCAATATTACTGACCGCGGGTACAACGTTACTGGGTAATGTCGTGATTACGTTAGACCCAATTTTTAACGGTTTGGCTTGGGCAATCATATTCGGAATTACCGCCTCGACCATCTTTACGTTGCTTGTGGTTCCGGTGGTTTACAACCTTGCATACCAAAACACCAAAGGACATGGATTACCTCAGATGGAGGAAGAGCAATGAAATTAGATACCAAATGGTTAGGCGTGATTCTGTTTGCCATACTCGCGCTTCTTTTTCTCTATATGGCTGGATTTTTTACAGAAAAGTTGCCGACCGAACATGACGCGAAAACTAACCAGATTGATGTAAATAATGCAGAGACACATCAACTGATGTTAACCAGCGAACCGGTTGTTCGAGAGTTTCCGGGCGTCGTCGTTGCAGAGCAGCACGCCGATATCGCTGCACGGTTAACGGCATCGGTGATGGAGGTATTGGTGAAGGTTGGCGATAGAGTGAAGCAAGGAGACGTGTTGGCGCGGCTAGAAAGCGATGATCTCGACGCGCGAGTTCGTCAAAGTGAGCAGGCTTTATCCTCTGCACAAGCGCAGCTCAATGCGGCGAGAAAGGAGTTTTCTCGTGTCAGAGCGCTTTTAAACAAAAAGCTGATCCCTCAATCGCAATTTGACCAAGCGGAAAGTGCGTTGCAAACCGCACAAGCCAACTTTAATAAAGCGCAGGCGGCGGTCTCTGAGGCGGAAACGACCTTTGGCTACAGCATTATTACTGCGCCGTTTGATGGCTTGATCACGCAAAAGCCCATCAACAAAGGTGATACCGCGACGCCGGGGGCTTTGCTTTTATCAATGTACAATCCAAACTCGTTGGAAATAGAGGTGAACTTTGCTGAGTCTGTCATGCCTTATGTGACTTATGATAAAGAAGTGGACGTTGTTTTTCCGTCTTACAACCTCAACGCGCAAGCGGCAGTAAAAGAAGTGACGCCGTCGGCAGATGCCAACTCGCGCAGTTATACCGTAAAGCTTCAATTTGAGCCGCCAACGGCTATCTATCCAGGTACATACGCCAAAGTTGCGTTGACCTTGACCGACGATGTCATACTTCGCGTGCCAAAAGAGGCGGTTTACCAAGTTGGCCAATTGGACTACGTAAAAGTGGTGCAAGACAGCGGTGAGGTAGAAACTCGGCTTATTCAGCTTGGAGAGTTGGGGAGAGTGCGAACTGGGTTAAAGCAGGGTGACATAGTGCTGCTGAATCCAAGAGCGCTTTGATAGAACGGTTTCTCTTGTTAACTAGTTAAACGTCTATCTAGCAAACAACATAAAATAGCCCAGCATCATGCTGGGCTATTTTGTTCGTTCAGTTAAGCGTTACCGTTGCGTTTACAGGGCAATGGTCACTCAGTTTGTAATCCAAAACATCTTGTGAGCTGAACAGCGTTTGATGCGCGTTTTTCGCTTTTATTTGCGGGCTAACAATAATGTGATCAATCAAAGAGCGAAATTGATGTGTTTTGCTTGGGTTCTTATTTGAGCGAACCTTGCAATCGGCTTGGGTATCTCGCGTTACCAATTGTGCATCGTTACCGAGCGTCATGATCGCCCACAACCAATCACGTTGATACGACAAGTTGTGATTGAAATCGCCCATTACAGCGTACTGCTCTTTTTTCTTTTCTCTTTCGCTCATCCATTTCGCAAGTGCTTCTCCTTGTTGACTCAGTGTCTGGCAATCACGACTGTTTTTATACGCTCCGCTGCATCCTGCTTTTAGATGCACAGAGAGCAGGTGAAGCTCGTCCTTTTGACTTGGGTTAACGACGATGTAGCTGGCAAAGCGCAACTTGCTATTACCACGCGTGATTGAGAAGTCTGCTGGGTCAGACACTTCAATGTCTTTGCGCACAGCAAAACCGGTGTACTGATTGGTATCAGAAAACTGAAGGTGCTTATTGTTTGATTGAGCTCGATCAGAGAGATAAATCGCGTAGCCATCGCCTACAGCTTTTTGAACTGCGGCTTTGGAGTCGACCTCCTGAAAGGCGATGATGTCGGCTTGAGTTTTATCCACATATTGGTTGAGTTTGACGAAATCGTCACTGGTTCTCGAAACCTTATCTCCATTTATAGACAGCCATTCTATATTCCAACTGGTTAAGTTGATGGAGTTTTGAGCAAGTGACGTTGAACTAAAAATTAATAAGGCAGTAACAAATAGTGATCGCATATTGGCTTGTTTCACTCCTGGTTTTTAGCGTATTCCTTTCCAACCTTTATTCTATAAGACATCCCAAAAAAGCAAGTAGATTTAGTTCCAATTTTGCAATTTTCACGGTTTTCTTCGCAACTGAGATCAGTACCAATAAGATCGATTTGTTCTTGTCCGCTAGCCGATCTTTATTGATCAAAATCAATGTTTTCAAGTGGTGCTTTTCGTTAAATACGCCACAATATATTGTGTTAGCAGAATAAAAAATAACCCCATATAGTGTGTTTGTGGATAACTCTGTGAGTATGCTGGGGTAAGGAGAAGAAAGTGAAACCAATCGTAATCAAGCGTGACGGCTCAAGAGCTCCGTTCAACAGGGATCGTATCCAAGCAGCAGTTGAAGCGGCAGCGGAAAACAAAGATAAAGATGTCGCCATTTATGCTCTTAATGTCGCTCTTGCTGTCGAGTTACAGCTAAAAGATCACGATGAAGTTCACATCCATGAGATTCAAGACTTAGTCGAGAATGAACTCATGCAAGGTCCTTACAAAGCTCTAGCACGTTCTTACATTGAATATCGCCATGATCGCGACATCGCGCGTGAAAAGCAAAGTGCACTAACTCGTGAAATTGAAGGCTTGATTGAAGAAAGTAACCTTGATTTGATCAACGAAAACGCGAACAAAGACGGCAAAGTTATCCCAACTCAGCGTGACCTTTTAGCGGGTATCGTGGCGAAGCACTACGCGAAAACGCACATCCTGCCTCGAGATGTGGTTCAAGCACACGAAGTGGGTGACATTCACTACCACGATCTGGATTACGCGCCATTCTTCCCGATGTTTAACTGTATGCTTATCGATTTGAAAGGCATGCTAACGCACGGCTTCAAAATGGGTAATGCAGAAATCGACACGCCTAAATCGATTTCAACTGCGACTGCCGTAACGGCGCAAATTATTGCGCAAGTAGCTAGCCATATTTATGGCGGTACGACAATCAACCGTATCGACGAAGTGCTTGCTCCGTACGTTATGACAAGCTATGAGAAGCACCTAGAGATCGCGAAAGAGTGGAACATTGCCGAGCCAGAAGAGTTCGCTAAAGCGCGCACCGAGAAAGAGTGTTACGACGCATTCCAATCGCTAGAGTACGAAGTAAATACACTGCACACGGCAAACGGTCAAACGCCATTCGTTACGTTTGGTTTTGGTCTTGGTACAAGCTGGGCGTCTCGTCTTATTCAGCAATCGATTTTGAAAAACCGTATCGCTGGTCTTGGCAAAAACCGTAAAACCGCCGTATTCCCTAAATTGGTGTTCGGTATTAAAGACGGTCTAAACCACAAGGCAGAAGATCCAAACTACGACATTAAGAAACTTGCACTTGAGTGTGCTTCAAAACGTATGTACCCAGACATTCTTAACTACGACAAAGTCGTGGAAGTAACGGGTTCATTCAAAACACCTATGGGTTGTCGTAGCTTCCTAGGTACTTACGAAGAGGATGGCGAACTTATCCATGAAGGTCGTAACAACCTTGGTGTAGTTAGCTTGAACTTGCCACGTATCGCACTTCGCGCAAAAGGCAGCGAAGCGAAGTTCTATGAACTTCTTGATGATCGTCTACGTCTTGCTCGTAAAGCACTGGAAACGCGTATTTCTCGTCTAGAGAACGTAAAAGCGCGCGTTGCACCAATTCTATATATGGAAGGTGCATGTGGTGTGCGCTTGAAAGCGGACGATTCGATTGCAGAAATCTTCAAAAACGGCCGTGCGTCAATTTCTCTAGGCTACATTGGCGTGCATGAAACTATCAACGCGTTGTTTGGTACTGAAGCGCACGTTTACGATGATGCCGTATTGCGTGAAAAAGCGGTCGCGATCATCAAACATCTAAAAGATGCGGTGAACCAATGGGCTGACGAAACTGGCTATGGCTTTAGCTTGTACGCAACACCAAGTGAAAACCTATGTAGTCGTTTCTGCCGCATCGACACCAAAGAGTTTGGTTTGATTGAAGGCGTAACAGACAAAGGTTACTACACCAACAGCTTCCACTTGGATGTTGAGAAGAAGGTTAACCCTTACGACAAGATCGACTTCGAGATGCCTTACCCAGAAATCTCAAGCGGTGGCTTCATCTGTTACGGTGAGTTCCCGAACATGCAACGTAACGTAGAAGCGCTAGAAAACGTGTGGGACTACAGTTACACCCGCGTTCCTTACTACGGAACCAACACTCCGATTGATGAGTGTTACGAATGTGGTTACACCGGTGAGTTTGAATGTACAAGCAAAGGCTTTACTTGCCCAAGCTGTGGCAACCACGATTCAACCAAAGTATCGGTGACACGTCGCGTATGTGGCTACTTGGGCAGCCCAGATGCACGTCCGTTTAACTTCGGCAAACAAGAAGAAGTTAAACGTCGAGTGAAACACCTATAAGGTTAATTACCACTCGATTCAACACTTTGAAAATCAACCTGCTTTAGGTTGATTTTCTTTTTCGCGACAACAAAGAGACGCATTATGAACTACCACCAATATTATCCAATTGACGTTGTTAACGGACCGGGTACGCGCTGCACATTGTTTGTGTCGGGGTGCGTGCATCAGTGTCGTGGCTGTTATAACCAGTCGACGCAACGCTTGGATTCGGGGGTGTTGTTCACGCAAGAAGCGGAAGACAAGATCATCAATGACTTGAATGACACGCGCATTAAACGCCGTGGCTTGTCGTTGTCTGGAGGAGATCCGCTTCATCCTGCTAATGTACCTCATATTCTAAAGATCGTGAAAAGGGTGAGAGAAGAGTGTCCGGGCAAAGACATCTGGGTTTGGACAGGCTACACGCTGGCTGAACTGGATGACACGCAAAGAGAAGTGGTGCAATACATCGACGTTTTGATTGATGGTAAGTTTGAACAAGACAAGAAAGACCTCAATCTCGAATGGCGTGGCAGTTCAAACCAAATCATTCATCGCTTTACGGACATCTAACCAAGCATTCTCCAGACATAAAAAGGGCTCACGCGTACATAACGGGTAAGCCCTTTTGGTGTGAGTTTATTGAGTTAGTTTGAGTTACACTGTCATTACGTGGTCATCTTCAACCATATTGTTTATCCAACGTTTAGACTGAATACGATAAGTCGTCAGCACGCCTTTTACGAACTCTTCGGCTAGCAGCGACATCAAGACAAAATGCAAAGGCAGCCCAAGTACCATCCCAGTGTAATAGGTAAGGGGAATACCAATAGCCCACTGGCCGAACGTATCAATAAAAATACTGTAGCGAATATCTGCGCCGCTTTTAAGTACGCCGCCAATCCCCACCATGTTAAACACTCTCAAAATCATACCCAGCGCCATGACTAAGCATACGTTAAGTGCCATGTCTGCATCGGTTAATGGACTCAATACCAACAAGTGATGAATCAGAGGCGAGTTTAACCACACTAGGAAAAACAGCAAGGTAGCTAAGATTGCGCTGGTTAACACATACCACCACGCTGTTTTCTCGACCCGATCATAATGTTTTGCGCCAATATCATTCCCAAGAAGAACGGATGCAGCGACCGCAAAGCCCATAAAGGTTGAAATCAGTACACCTTCAATTGGCGACAAGAATGAGATGATCGCAAGTTCTGAAACGCCCAATTGACCATAGATGATGCTGTAAACGATCAGTCCACCAGTCCAGAGCGCATCGTGGACCAACATGGGTAGAGAAACCTTAAAGTATTTTTGACGATACTGCTTTAAACGGCCTTGTGCCCAATCGAATTTGGTCGGAATCAGGTGCGCATAACGTTTGCAGAAAAAGTAAATCAATACCGCAGTTTGGAAAAATCGAGAAACAAAAGTACCGACTGCTGCACCAAATACGCCCCATTGAGGAAATCCAAATAAACCGAAAATCAAAACGGAGTTCAGCACGACATTCACAACAATGGCGGAGATACTAACGTTGGTTGCCAGTTTGGTTTGGCCTACGGAGCGCAATACCGCTTCAATCGGTACCACTATCGCCGTTGCAATGAGACTAAAGCCCGTAACCACAAGATAGTCACGTGCATAAGTGACGTATTCAGGATCGTCTGACATGAAAGAGACGATCTCTTCATCAAAAATCGCATAAAGAACAATAAATGGCAGTGTCACTAAAATGGAAATACACCAAGACTGCGCCAACGTTCTGCGAATTCCCGCCATATTCCCTGAGCCGTAATATTGAGAAGCCAGCACCGTTACCGCACCACACAGGCCAAAAACGACCGCAAGGTTGAAGAAAAAGATGCGGTTTCCGACACCGACCGCAGCTGTTGCGGATTCGCCGAGTAGACTCACCATGAAAATATCCACGACGCCGAGCAACGCAAAAAGCATGGATTGCAGTGAAACAGGGAGGCCAATCGCAATCAGCTTTTGCCAAAATGCTTTATCGATGTATTCGCGTGTTAAGAGCATCGCATTTCTCCTTAAAGATTGATGCGAGTAGTTTATCCCCATGATTTCGCGTTGTATTTTTCAAAGGCATCCAAAACTTTTGCAAAACTCTCAACTAACACCCGCAAATAAATTTTGTCATTGTAAAAACGCGATGACTCACAGTACGAGCCACCGACATGGAAGAAAAGCAAGAGCGCTACACCATCTCAGAGAAAACCTATCAAGAGTTCATTGATCACACGCGAGTGCTTGCACTGGAAGAACGAGGCATTGTGCAGTGTGGGATCGCGACTTGCCGTGACTTCTTTTCCGTTTATCGCAAGAACCAGAAGAAACACATGCTGCTTTATACTGTGCGGGGTAAAGGTTGGTTAGAAAGTGGGGCGTGCCGTTATGAGCTTGAACCCGGATCGCTGGTGGTCGTGCCTGCGGGGATTGAAAATGGGTTTGGAATGGAATATGAAACGTGGCAAATCGCTTGGGTATTTCTTTCCCAACATAAAGAGTGGTCGATGGTGGGAGAAAACATCAGCTATCAACTAACACCTGCACCGGAAGTGATGTATTCATGTATTCAGACATTGCTTCGTAGCATAAATCTGTCCATTGATTACGGCAGTGCGGTCGGTGCTCACAGCGCAGCGCAACTGGAATTGATGCTGAATATGCCGTCTTCGGAATCTGTTTCTCGCAATCAGCTTAAACTTCGCCGCGTATTTGACCTCGTTCAGCGTCAATTACATAAAGACTGGAGCGTTGAGCAGTTAGCGGCACTCTATCCATGTTCGGAGCCCCATTTACATCGTTTAACGCAGCAACAATTTGGTCGAAGCCCGATGGCACACTTGATGCGCATGCGAATGGAGTATGCCGCGCGTTTACTTCGTTCAACAGAGTGGCCGATTCAACATATTGGTGAGATTGTCGGGTACCCAACCAGCGCAAACTTTAGTACGCGCTTCAAAGCGTGGTCGAGCATGACGCCAAGAGAGTTCAGACAAAATGGAAGAATAGAGCGAGATCCTGAGAAGTGATTCGTACTTTTTGTGAACGATTGGGCGCACAGAACCTCTTGGCTCTCAGAATATTCTCCTCTAATTGATGAAATAAGTGAAAAATCATTTCGCCATTTTTAACGATAGTGTTAACGTGAGGTTCGATACTTGAATTTCAAAGGGTTATGACTTTCATGTTTTCTAATCTACCAACTCCCGTATTAGATCCAATTTTATCTTTATCCGTTGCATACCGTAACGATGAACGTCCAAACAAGGTTGACCTTGGTATTGGCGTATACAAAAACAGCGCAGGCGAAACGCCGATCATGAAAGCCATTCAAATGGCTCAAGATGTCGTTGTTGAAACTCAAAAAACCAAATCTTACGTTGGTCTTGCTGGTTGTGAAGAATTCAACCAAAGCATGATTGATCTTCTACTGACGGGAACGTCAGCGATGGATCGTGTTGCTGCAATTCAAACGCCAGGAGCGAGTGGTGCACTGCGTATGCTGGGTGACCTAATGAAGGTCGCACAACCAGATACAACGGTTTGGATTTCGAATCCAAGCTATGTGAACCACAAGCCAGTAATGGAAGCTGCTGGGCTTAAAGTTAAGTTCTACCATTATTTCTCGCCAGAAACGAAACAAGTCGACACTGCAAAAATGCTGGATGATCTTGCTAAAGCAGGGCCGACAGATGTGGTTCTACTGCATGGTTGTTGTCACAACCCAACAGGCGCAGACATCGACTTTTCCGCATGGCAAGCTATTACAGAACTTTCTCAAAAGAACGGTTTTACGCCATTTGTTGATATCGCGTATCAAGGTTTTGGTGACGGCTTAGAAGCTGACGCAAAAGGTCTTCGTTACATGGCGGATAATGTCGAAGAGATGTTGATTACAACTTCTTGTTCTAAAAACTTTGGCTTGTACCGCGAACGTACTGGTGCTGCTATTGTTGTGGGTAAGAACACGCAAGACATCACTAACGCGAAAGGCAAATTGTTAACGTTGGCGCGCTCTACGTATACGATGCCACCCGACCATGGTGCTGCTTTAGTGAAAACCATTCTGCAAGATGCGAACCTGACTTCTGTCTGGAAGCAAGAGTTGAGCGAAATGCAACAACGTTTGGTCAGCCTTCGTCAAAGTTTGTGTAACGAATTGAGAAACAACCATAATACAGATCAATTTGACTTCATTGAGAGTCACAAAGGCATGTTTACTGTGCTAGGCTTTAGTGAAAACCAAATGGCGCAACTGCGTGAAGATTATGGCATTTATGGTGTTGGCGATGGTCGAATTAACATCGCTGGCTTAACCGAAACTCATATTCCATACGTAGCTGACGCAATTAAGAAAATATCTCAACCTTAATTGGAGTGTGGATGAATAACTGGAAACTGATTCTGCCGCTTATGATGAGCGGCAGTTTAATTGCTTGTACGTCAACTCAAACGACCACAGAGCCTGTTGAGCCAGAAACACCAAAAGTTGAACAACCGGTGACGGTTGAACCAGAAGTGAAGCCAGAGGTTGAACCTAAGCCTGAGGTGAAACCTAAACCGGAAACAAAGCCTGAAAAGAAACCAGAACCAAAAAAACCTGTGAAGGTGCAAAAAACACCTGATGGTATGCTGATTTTGGGTTCAGAAGAGTGGGTTTATGTGCCCGCGATTGACCAGACGTTTAAAGCGAGAGTCGATACCGGTGCAACAACGTCTTCAATCAGTGCGACGGAAATCGTGCCTTTTGAGCGTGATGGTAAAGATTGGGTTCAGTTTAAAATCGACATCAATGGTAAGACGAGCAAAGAGTTCAAAGTGCCTGTTGAGCGTTGGGCTAAGGTGAAGCAGTCATCTTCTGATGAAGTAGATAAACGCGCTGTTGTTGTCGCTTATATCCAAGTTGGCGATTACAAAGAGAAGACGGAGTTTACTCTAGCTGACCGCGATCACATGAAGTTTCCAATTCTCTTAGGCCGAAGCTTCTTCAGAGATATCGCAGTTGTGGATGTGTCTAAAAAGTACATTCAAGACAAACCAACAAAGTCGACCAAAAAATAAGAGTTTTAATACGACAAAGGCCTCCAAAACGGAGGCCTTTTTATCTTACAGAGAAATTAGATTGGCCTGAATCAACATTAGAACGCGAAACGGGCAGACATTACGATCTGCTGACCATAAACACCGTTGTTTTTGAAATCTGCGCCTAAAGATAGCTGTTGTGTCGAGTGGAATCGAGCACCAACGTTGTAAATCGTATTGGCGTTGTCGTTATCCATGATTTGACCAAGGCGCGCGTGAAGTTCTAAATTTTGCATAAACCAAATGCGAGTACCGATGTTGACCTCTGTGCGCCACTCATCGCCAACTTTATCGCTGCCGTGTTCTTTGATGTTATGTACCAACATCTGACCGTAAATATCAGCAAATTGACCAGCAGGGCCATTGAAACCAATACCACCAGCAACATCCCAGTCACCACTGAATTCACTGTCAGCGCGCGCAACAAAGTGGGTGTTTTCTGTAAAGTACGTAGTGAACTCGCCACCAAAAGTACCAGGGCTAGTGCCCATGCGAAATTCCATCATGTTGTAGTTGAAATTATTTGCATGTGCGGATAGTGGCAAAACAGCACACAAACCAATGGCTGCAACCTTTAGAGCTTTACCTAGCATGGCGTCTCCGGGCAAGATGATTAAAATGAACAAAAAAATGGTCTGCAAAAAGCAGACCAAGAATCGTAAAGCTATCATTTTAAGTGCTTGCCGTCATCTGTTAACAGACACAATTTCTTACATCATGCTGATATAAAGCGAAATTTGTGACTACCTTACATAATGACTAATTGCTCAACCTCGATTTCTGGCTTGTTGCCACCTTCGAACTCACCAAACAAGCGAACTTTGGTGGTTTGGTCAATCGGAGAATTTAGGCGAATGTCATCGTCTAACTCGACCATAACTTCACCGGTTCCATCGCTAAAAATGAACGTATCAGCACGAACTTGGCGGAGTAAATTACCTTCTACTACTACGTCTTTCTCTGTGAACATATTGGAATCTTTCAATAGCGTATCTAACTTTTCGACGGTAACTGGGCCGCCAAATTGCACGTTAGATGGGGTTTGATTGTGATCTTTTGCAAGTGCGATAGATGGGGCAATAGTCAATGCTGCAATTGTTGCGATAATTGTTTTTTTCATGATGTTTGATTCCTATGTGTGTTTGTTTTCGATGGTGCTATTAAAACAAACCGAGTTTGAACCAATGATGATTTCAACATTCATATTCCATTCATTTGCTTGAGTCAGGACTGACGATAACGTTATGATTGTTCATCTTCTTTTACTCCTTACAAATGTTCATGAAATCAGCAATTCCATCGTTAATGGTTCAAGGTACCACCTCGGATGCCGGAAAAAGTGTGCTTGTGGCAGGTTTATGCCGTGTATTAGCCAGAAAAGGGATAAATGTTGCCCCATTTAAGCCACAAAATATGGCGCTCAATAGTGCCGTAACCAAAGATGGCGGTGAAATTGGACGAGCTCAAGCGGTTCAAGCTCAGGCGTGTAATATTGAGCCAACTGTGCACATGAATCCGGTTTTGATTAAGCCAAATAGCGACACAGGTGCTCAGATCATTCTTCAAGGTAAAGCTTTGTCGAATATGGATGCCGCCAGTTTCCATGACTACAAAAAAGTGGCCATGAACACGGTGTTGGATTCGTTTTCTAAGCTGACTAAAGAGTTTGATTCGATCATGATCGAAGGTGCTGGTAGCCCAGCGGAAATCAACTTGAGAGAAGGCGATATCGCAAACATGGGGTTTGCGGAAGCAGCCGATGTGCCAGTGATCATTGTTGCGGATATTGATCGTGGCGGTGTGTTTGCGCATTTATACGGAACATTGGCGTTACTTTCTGAATCTGAACAGGCGAGAGTAAAAGGGTTTGTCATTAATCGCTTTCGTGGCGATATTCGTTTGCTGCAATCAGGTCTGGATTGGCTAGAAGAAAAAACGGGTAAGCCTGTTTTAGGCGTGTTGCCATATCTGCACGGCTTGAACCTAGAAGCCGAAGACGCCATTACTGCACAGCAGGAGTTGAACTCTGAAGTTAAGTTAAATGTGGTTGTTCCGGTGTTAACGCGCATTAGCAATCATACTGACTTTGATGTTTTACGCTTAAATCCCGACATTAATCTTCGCTATGTTGGGAAAGGTGAGAAGATCGATAAAGCCGATCTCATCATTTTACCGGGAACGAAATCAGTACGAGACGATTTGGCATATCTAAAAAGCCAAGGTTGGGATAAAGACATTCTGCGCCACATTCGTTTAGGTGGAAAAGTAATGGGCATTTGTGGTGGCTACCAGATGCTTGGTAAAACGATTGATGATCCAGACGGTGTAGAAGGTGAACCGGGTTCAAGCGAAGGTTTGGGACTATTGAATGTTCATACCGTGCTGACTGGTAGTAAACAGCTCACCAAGACTGAAGCTGTGCTCAATCTCAATAACCAAAAAGCGAAGGTGAAAGGTTATGAGATTCATGTTGGTAGAAGCCGGGTACTTGACGAACAACCGCTTGAACTCGACAACGGAGAATGTGACGGTGCCATTAGTGAATGTGGCCAAATTATGGGAACCTACTTGCACGGATTTTTTGACGAAGCGGAAGCGCTAAACCTCATTACTGAGTGGGTGAATGGCACTCAGGTCAAACAGCAAGATTTTGAAGCATTGAAAGAACAAGGTATTAACCGTATTGCGGATGCGATAGAACAACACATGAACCTTGACTTTCTGTTTAAATAACTCCTTAACCAAACGCTATCTTTAACCAAATTTTCTCTCGGCTCCTTATTAGAAAAACGGATCGGGCTGGGAACGCATTCATTTGGCTAGATAGAATTTTCGCTTGCCTTGTACGGAGTCACTTTATGAAAGCATGGAAAACGCATGCTTGCCTAGCGGCAATATTAAGCATTTCATTCTCAACAAATGCAGCAACGGATCTGAAAGTTTATGCTGCGTCTTCGATGACGAATGCGATTGACGAAATCGCTCAAGATTTTAAAGAAAAGTATGACGTAACAGTTACGCCTGTGTATGGCGGCTCGTCTTCGATCGCACGACAAATTATCAATGGTGCCCCAGCTGATGTGTTTATTTCTGCAAACACGAAATGGATGGACTACTTGGTTGATGAAGGTGTTATAGATGGTGACAATGTCACTAATTTAGTGCGCAATAGTCTCGTTCTTATTGCACCTCAAACGTCAAGCTTAGCCGTATTTAACTTCGCGGATGCAAAAGCTTGGGAAGCGGCGTTAAATGGCAGTCGCCTCGCATTGGGCAACCCTACGTCTGTGCCGGCAGGGATGTACGCGAAAGAATCACTGACTACACTGGGTGTATGGAAAGAGATTCAAACCAAAGTTGCACCAGCAAAAAATGTACGTCTTGCTTTGGCTTTAGTTGAGCGCGGAGAAGCTCCTTTAGGGGTGGTTTATAAGACCGATGCGCAGTTGACTAGCAAAGTGAAAATCGTTGGCGAGTTTGCGAGTGATACGCATGCGGCCATCGTTTATCCAGCGGCGGTAGTGAACGATTCAACGGAATCGAGACAATTCTTCCAGTATTTGAAATCGGAAGACGCGAAGCGAGTTTTTGCTCATTACGGTTTCCAACAATAATGCTGTTTTCAATAATAGGGACAAAGAGTGACAGAACTTGAATACCAAGCCCTAATGTTGAGCTTAAAAGTTGGCGCTTATGCGGTACTTTGGCTTATTCCTTTAGGTGTATTTCTTGCTTGGTTACTTTCTCGCAAAGAGTTCTTCGGCAAATCTATTTTAGATAGCTTGATTCATTTACCACTGGTGCTTCCACCAGTGGTGATTGGTTATTTGTTGTTGGTCTCGTTAGGGCGACAAGGCTTTTTAGGGCGTTGGCTCTATGAGCATTTAGGTTTGGTGTTTAGCTTTAATTGGAAAGGGGCAGTTGTCGCTTGTATTGTTGTCGCATTGCCTTTGATGGTTCGCTCTGTCCGGTTGAGCTTGGAGGGTGTGGATCCTAAGCTGGAACACGCGGCATCCACGTTGGGCGCATCGCCTTTAAAAGTCTTTTTAACCATTACTTTGCCTCTGACGATTCCTGGAATCATCACGGGCACTATGTTGTCGTTTGCCCGCAGTCTGGGTGAGTTTGGCGCAACCATCAGTTTTGTGTCCAATATTCCCGGGGAGACACAAACCATTCCCCTTGCTATGTACAATTTTATTGAAACACCGGGAGCGGAAATGGAAGCGGCACGCTTGTGTATCATTTCTATTGCTCTCGCTTTATCGACGTTGATGATTTCTGAGTGGTTGAATCGTAAAGCAGCGAGTAGATTGGGTGCGAAGCGATGACAATTAAAATTCAATTCAAACAAACGCTTGGCGAAACTAACTTTGATATCGATCTTTCGTTACCACGTAACGAGATAAGTGCATTATTTGGACGTTCTGGAGCTGGTAAAACCACATTAATCAATGTGATTAGTGGGTTGGTGACGCCAAAACAGGGCAGAATTGCAATTGGTGAGCACGTCTTGTTTGACAGTGAACAAGGGATCAATTTACCAACGCATAAACGTAAAATCGGGTATGTATTTCAGGATTCGCGTTTATTTCCTCATTACTCTGTACAGGGCAATCTTTTGTATGGGGTGAAGGAAAAAGATGATGCGTATTTTGATGCCGTTACGGACTTGCTCTCCATCAAACCTCTTTTAAAGCGTTTTCCAATCTCACTCTCTGGCGGTGAAAAGCAACGTGTCGCTATTGCTCGTGCACTGTTATCGAAGCCGGATTTGTTGTTGATGGATGAACCTCTCGCATCACTAGATATGCCCAGAAAGCGTGAAGTCATGCCATTTCTGGAAGAGTTGTCAGACAAGGTGAATATTCCCATTATCTATGTAACGCATAGCCTACAAGAGATTTTGAGGCTTGCTCAACATCTTGCGATTATAGATAAAGGACAAGTAACCACATCTGGCAAACTTGAAGAGGTTTGGGCTTCTCACGCAATGCGACCATGGCAATCATTCTCCGATCAAAGCAGTCTGTTTGAAGGAAAGATCGATGCACACCATTCGCAATATGCGCTGACTCGTGTGAAGCTCGCTCCAAGCGCGTCACTTTGGGTTCAAAAGATTGATGGTGAGCCCGACACGCCAATTCGTTTACAGGTGCGTGCAAATGATGTCTCGATTGCTTTAGAGCAGCCGAAAGCAACGTCAATCCGAAATGTATTGCCTGCCGAAGTTCATTCGATAGAAGCGTTTAACGCGGGAGATGATAAGCAAAGTATTAACGTCTCTTTGCAGTTAGATGATGGATGCTATTTGTGGGCGACTATTACGCCATGGGCGCTTGATGACTTGAACTTGAAAGTGGGTGACAAGGTTTATGCTCAGGTGAAAGGTGTGAGTGTCACGCAGAGAGACGTTGCGCTAGCACCGCATTAAACTTATAAAAGAATTGACTTATTACATGACCAAAAAAGGCCGCGATGCGGCCTTAATTATTTGTATTCTAGCAATTATTTTGCAAATACTTCTTTGAATTCACGCTTAAGAATTGGGTCGCGGCGTGCTTTCTTCAGTTGCTTAACCATGTCTTTAACACAGTTGTGAAGAACGTTATCAAGCAGTTGCGAACGGTACTCTTCTTTATCTTCATCTGTCATGTTTTCTGGCAGATTCAGAGTTGGGAACTCTTCCATTACATTAATACCAGCAAACGCTTGGCCTACTGATACTAGAGCATGGAACTGCTCGAAGTTATCTAGAATGTTTTGCGCGCTTGCAGGCATTTCGTCCCAAGACGCACGTACAGCTTCTTCAGACACTTCATGGATAGAGGTAACCATTTCGAACATTTGCTCTGGAACTTCGTCAAATTCGATAACTTTACGTAGTTCTGGAGAAATGGTTTCTAGATCAATTTTTTTGCTTTCGTTGTTAGTTGCTTCTGACATGGTGTGTCTCTCGTTACAAAAGGCGGGAATAGTAATACCAAATGCATCAAATAGCTACCATAAGAACCATTTGAATTCGTGACAAATCGACAAAAAATATAGCACTTAATTCTTAGCGTAATGCAACAAGTCTATGAGTATGGTATATGTTTAATAAAGACAAATAAAAATGGAACGCGTTATGCAGCCTACAGGGACATCAATGCGTATTCTTCTGGTTGACGATGTTCAACTAGACAGAATGCAGTTGGCTATTCGTCTTAAACAGCTTGGACATATCGTCAAAGCCGTCGGTAGCGGTATAGAAGCTTTAAATACTTACGAGAGCTTTGACCCCGAACTGGTACTGCTTGATATTTCCATGCCTGAAATGAACGGTTTTGAAGTCTCCCTCCACGTTCGAGAAACTTTTCCAGACTGGATTCCTATCATTTTCTTAAGTAGTCATGAAGAACCTGAAATGATTGCGAAAGCGATCGATGCAGGCGGCGATGACTATTTGATTAAGCCAGTTGACAAACTCGTCCTGAACTCCAAACTCATAGCGATGCAGCGTATCGCGCATATGCGTCGAGAACTCAAACAAGCAACAGCCCAACTAGAGCAAGTCAACCAACTTCTTACTCAACAAGCCAACGAGGATGGACTGACCAAGCTTTTCAACCGCCGTTACATTGATCAAAAGTTAGATTCAATGGTGGCGTGGCATGGAAGGCACCATATGCCGATGGCGATGATACTCTTGGATGTCGATTTCTTTAAGCCATTTAATGATAACTATGGACACATAGAAGGTGACCGCTGTTTACAAGCGATTGCCAACCAGCTTAAAGCAACATTCTGTCGTTCTGGTGAATATGTTGGTCGTTATGGCGGAGAAGAGTTTGTGGTTTTACTCAGTAGCACGGACGCGCAAACGGCAGAAAGAGAAGCAGAGCGAATTCAAGAAGCGATGTACTTCCTTGACTATCAGCATGAGTTCTCAAGCGTTGCAAATAGAGTGACGGTGTCACAGGGTGTGTTTGTGTTCCAACCCACTGGAAAAGAGAATCAAGCAGATTTGTATGCCACGGCAGATAGGGCGCTTTATACTTCAAAATCGTTAGGTCGCAATACTTATACAATGGTAAACGCAAGTTGAAACAAGCTGTTATCAACAGTTACGCTGTAGCTACACTGTCACTTTTGTCCGCGGCTTCACAAGCCGAAACGCTTAATGATTTAATAGTCAAAGAATTTGAGTACAACTTTGCATTGAGTGTGGTTTTAACTGACACCGATGTATTTACATTTGGGTTTCATGATTTCGACCCTAACCAATACTTCAACTTAAGTAACGAAGATATTGGGACGGCAGACTCTTTGGAGCTGCGCAAAGAGATCAAAGAATTCACGTTACCTTACAGCTTTGACCTTGCCGAAAACGAAACTGAGAAACTAACGTATCGTTTTAATGGACGCTTTTATCTGTTGGGCATTGATCAAGATGTTTACTTCAATGAAGAACCTATTCCAGATCGAAGTAAAGAGCAGTTTATCGGTGGGTATAACGAGTTTGAAGTGGAAAAGCAGCTCACAGAACACTTTAGCTTAAGTGGTGCGCTAGGGGCTCACCTCATACATTATAAAACGGACTATACCTACCGAAGTGATGCAATTACGGCACTCCAACCTATCTTGGATGGTGCATTGATAAATACCAGCGCTTGGGCTTTGCTCGGACAGCTTAACGCCAAGTTAAAATATCTTGAGCAAGAATCATGGGGTAAATGGTATCTCTGGACATCGCCACATTACTTCTATGGAACCGGATGGGGTGAGGCAAATAACGGGAATGTAGGAAAGCCGGAAGGTTGGTATTGGGTAAATGGTGTCAAAGTCTTCTACGACGTCGCTCATATTGGTACGACCGTACAATCTTTCTATACCAGCTTTAGTCGAATCGATATTGGTGGCGATACGAGCGATCCGCTAAATACCACGAATTATTATGAAGGCAGTATTGGATGGTTGATGACTCCACCGTTTGAGTCCGATTGGATAGACAATATTGGTATCGGTTTAACCATCAATTATGGTAGTGATCTGAAAGGCGGCAGTTTGGTTCTGTTCTTTAATCAGGATTGACGAAACTTGCCGTTGAACTGTCTAAACAAAACGACCGCACTTATTTGAGTGCGGTCGTTGTATTTCTTTATCTGATTAGTTCTGATTTACTCTTGTGCAATTTCGACCTGCTTTTTTAGCTTTATACAATGCCGCATCCGCCAGTTTGATGACTTCAGCAGGTTCTCTTCCGTTTCTACTGTCTGCAGCACCAAAGCTCGCCGTGACGAATACCGATTCTCTTTGCATGTCTTCGGTACCTCGGTTTTGCTGGCCTTGCTTGTGATCGTCAGGGCGAGAGGCTTTGTCACGAAGGATCATTTCATATTCAGCGATAGCTTTACGAGCTTCTTCTATATATTGGCGACAATCTTCAACGTTTTTTCCCTTGAAGACCATGGTGAATTCTTCGCCGCCGAAGCGATAAACCTTTGCACCACCACGTGTTTTCATTAATCTTGAAGCCACCATTTTGAGCACATCATCGCCGATGTCATGCCCGTACGTGTCGTTAAATTTCTTGAAGTGGTCGACATCGAGCATTGCAATTGTGAATTTTCTGCCCATGTGTTTTAGATCTAAATCTAATGCTCTGCGGCTTGGAATCTGCGTTAGGCTGTCAGTAAAAGCAAGTTGGTGACTCGCCGAGGTCGAATAGATGATGATGAGCAGACCAGTAAGCGTAAACATGGTGCTGGAAATGTACTGCACATCAAAGAAGATGAATGTCGCGGAAGCTAAAGCCATTGCAGAATAGGTCATCGCATGGATGATTTTGTTGGTTTTCAGCAGCAGAATACCAAGAAAGCACACAATACCAACACAATACAAAACAAGAATAAACGGCAGCTTAGATACGCTAGGCACAATGAACAAAATGCCGCTGGTCCATTGCTCAAAGCCACCATCAACGTAATAAGCCAAGATGATGTAGGACCACAAGATGAACATCACCAGCATCAAAACATAGATGAACATGGCTTTTGAATCGAATCCATCTTTGTTGAACAGAAAGACCGTCAAAAAGGAGACAGGAAGCAGGGTAGCGAGAATAGTGAGTTCTAATAACGCGGTTCCGCTGTTTAGAGGGACTTGCAATCGATGCTGAATAACAAAGTATGCCACCAACATGGATAAGCAGACCATTGACTCTCTGCCTTGCTTAAAGGAGTAGCAAAGCACGAGCGCACAACCTAGCAAGATATAAGGTAGGTTTGCAGCAATACCCCAGTTGGATTGAGTCATCTGAATGATGTTGCCCATACCAACACTCACCATACCTAATAGTGCGATCGGGAATAAAAATCTAAAGCCTGATGACGTCATTAAAGATGAGGACATTTATTAAAAACTGCCTGCAAATAGTTGATTATATCTAGTATGTTACGTTAAGCATTCAATCAATACTGAGTAAGGTGAGTATTTGATTTTCCAGCTTTTTGATTTAAGAAGAATACGTGTATTTACGTATTTTCCCAAGTATTTTGGCTCGCATCGCAACAAAAAGAGAGAGATTGATTAAATTAAGAGCAATCAAAGAGTTGTTCAAAACGACCGGCTGCTATACTTGTTCACAATGAACATAGGAGAATCATCAATGCAGATCAGTTCTGACGTACATAACTATATGGAAACCCTCGTTGGTCAAGTGCTAAGTTCAGACCAATACACTTCTCAATTCGATAACGAGCAGTTGGCAGATATTGCCTGTCTCGCGCTGATTCAGCTTAAACCTGTTTATATTCGTCATGATATTGATTTTCTCTCTGCACTACCGGAAAGAAAACTCACTCAGTTCAAGCAAAGCGTGGATGTCGCGGTACACAATGCTGCCGCTATGATTTTAGAAGACAGGCGTAAGAATCGCGATAATGATGTGCCTGTCATTTTCTCTCATACTAGTTATGATGATGACAAAGAGCTGGACTGGTTTGAGAAACCAATCTTAAACGTCAACATTAGGTGATTGGCGTTTGCGCAAAACCGAAACAATAGAGTAATCGTACCCAAGGAGGAATCGTGGGATTCTTTTCACGCTTGTTTGGTGGCAGTGAAAAAACTGCCGAAGTAAAAACGATAGAGCCTGTCGAATACAAAGGCTTTCTGATCTATCAAGAGAGCATTTCAGAAGGCGGTCAATACAGAATCGCAGGGCGCATTGAAAAGTCCTACGATGGAGAAGTCAAAACGCATCGTTTCATTCGCTCTGATTTGCTCGCCTCTGAGGGAGATGCAAACGAGCTGATGTTGAAGAAATCTCAAATGTTTATCGATCAAATGGGCGACAAAATCTTCGATTAACAATTCGCTGCAACTTGATACGAATCATCTTAACGAGGGCCATTAGTGTATATGCTGATGGCTCTTTCTTTTTTTAGCTTAAATGTCTGTTAACTAAGTAGTTACGACGATCTGGTTAGACCTCGGTCTTGTGTGACAAAGCGTTGTTATTTTTCATGGTCAAAGCGAGAATCTTTGATTACTTAGCGTTATATGTAATGAAATTTAGTATTTAAATTACAAAACACTTGAAGTCATAACCCACGTTCGATACAAACAGAATAATAACAGGGCTGTTAGTCAAGGTGTTATTGTGCAAATGGGTGGCCCCAAACACCATCTTTCGTTTGCAATTGTCTTGCGTGGTAAACAGATAGAAATAAAAAAGAATTAGAGTAGAGCACAGCTCTGTTTTGGGACTAATTTATTGATATGTATACAAGGAGTATGCGTTTTGCAAATCGGTGTACCTAGAGAGATACTCGCGGGTGAATCGCGAGTGGCTGCATCGCCGAAGTCGGTTGAGCAGTTAATTAAATTGGGATTCGACGTCGTTATCGAATCTCAAGCGGGGGTGCTAGCAAGTTTCGATGATGCTGCTTATGAAGCTGCTGGAGCGAAAGTCGTTTCTAGTGACGAAGTATGGGCATCTGGTCTTATCTTAAAAGTGAATGCGCCAATCGTAGATGAAGAAAAAGGCATCGACGAAATCGCGTTACTACAGGATGGTGCAACACTTGTTAGCTTTATTTGGCCTGCTCAAAACGCAGAGTTGATGGAACAACTATCAAGTAAGAATATTAACGTTCTTGCTATGGATTCTGTTCCTCGAATCTCTCGTGCACAAGCCTTGGATGCACTTTCTTCAATGGCTAACATTGCCGGTTACCGCGCGGTAGTTGAAGCAGCGCATGAGTTTGGTCGCTTCTTTACTGGTCAAATTACGGCTGCAGGTAAAGTGCCACCAGCGAAAGTTTTGGTCGCTGGTGCTGGTGTAGCGGGTTTGGCTGCAATCGGTGCGGCTGGCAGTCTTGGCGCTATCGTTCGTGCGTTTGACGTTCGTCCAGAAGTAAAAGAACAAGTTGAGTCGATGGGTGCGGAGTTCCTGACCGTAGATTTCCAAGAAGACTCTGGTTCTGGTGACGGCTACGCAAAAGAAATGTCTGATGACTTCAATAAGAAAGCGGCAGAGCTATATGCAGAGCAAGCTAAAGACGTTGATATCATCATCACAACTGCATTAATCCCGGGCAGACCTGCTCCGAAGTTGATCACCAAAGAAATGGTCGATAGCATGAAAGCGGGTAGTGTGATTGTGGACTTGGCAGCCGCTAATGGTGGTAACTGTGCATACACAGTGAAAGACCAAGTTATCATGACAGACAACGGCGTAAAAATTGTTGGTTACACCGACATGGTCGGCCGTTTGCCAACGCAATCTTCCCAGCTTTACGCAACCAACCTTGTAAACCTTCTTAAACTGCTTTGTAAAGAAAAAGACGGCAACATCAATATTGATTTCGAAGATGTAGTTCTTCGTGGTGTTACTGTTATTAAAGAAGGCGAAATCACTTGGCCTGCGCCACCAATTCAAGTATCGGCTCAGCCTCAAGCTAAGCAAGCTCAACCCGTTAAGAAAGAGCCAAAAGTTGAAGAACCAACTTCTCCGACTAAAAAGTTGATTGGTCTTGTTGCAGCCGTTGGCGCATTTGCTTGGATTGCATCTGTAGCACCTGCTGCGTTCCTTTCTCACTTTACCGTGTTTGTTCTTGCGTGTGTGGTGGGTTACTACGTAGTTTGGAACGTAACACATGCTCTGCATACGCCACTAATGTCTGTAACGAATGCTATCTCGGGCATTATTGTGGTTGGAGCGTTGTTGCAAATCGGACAAGGAAACGGGGTTGTATCATTCCTATCCTTTATTGCTGTATTGATTGCAAGTATCAATATATTTGGTGGTTTCACCGTAACCAAGCGCATGCTTGAAATGTTCCGCAAAGATAAATAAGGAGTCACAATGTCTGCAGGATTAGTACAAGCAGCTTACATTGTTGCTGCATTATTTTTCATCATGAGTTTGGCGGGGCTGTCTAAGCAAGAGTCCGCACGTAACGGTAACTACTACGGTATCGCGGGTATGGCGATCGCGTTGATCGCAACGATCTTTAGCCCAGATGCTCAAGGGTTTGGTTGGATCATTATCGCGATGGCGATCGGTGGTGCGATCGGTATTTTCTACGCCAAGAAAGTAGAGATGACCGAAATGCCAGAACTGGTTGCTATTCTACATAGCTTTGTAGGTTTGGCGGCGGTACTTGTTGGTTACAATAGCTACTTAGACGCACCAGAAGCTGCAACGCATGCAGAGCATGTTATCCACCTTGTCGAAGTTTTCCTTGGTGTATTCATTGGTGCTGTAACGTTCACAGGTTCTATTGTTGCGTTTGGTAAGTTACGTGGTGTGATTTCATCGTCTCCACTGAACCTTCCTCACAAGCACAAAATGAATCTGGCTGCGATCGTAGTTTCAACGCTTCTAATGATCTACTTCGTAAAAGCAGATGGCAGCATGTTCGCGCTTATCGTGATGACGTTAATTGCGTTCGCGTTTGGTTACCACCTAGTCGCATCCATTGGTGGTGCGGATATGCCAGTTGTTGTTTCTATGCTTAACTCGTACTCAGGTTGGGCAGCGGCAGCAGCAGGTTTCATGCTTGCAAACGACCTATTGATCGTAACAGGTGCTTTGGTTGGTTCTTCAGGTGCAATTCTGTCATACATCATGTGTAAAGCGATGAACCGCTCGTTTATCAGTGTTATTGCTGGTGGTTTTGGTCAAGAGATTATCATTTCAAGTGATGAAGAGCAGGGCGAACACCGTGAAACCACTGCTGAAGAAGTGGCTGAAATGCTGAAAAACTCGAAGTCAGTAATCATCACTCCGGGATACGGCATGGCAGTAGCGCAAGCGCAGTACCCGGTGCATGAAATTACTGATGCACTTCGTTCACAAGGTATTGAAGTTCGTTTTGGTATTCACCCTGTCGCGGGTCGTCTGCCTGGTCACATGAACGTGCTACTTGCAGAAGCGAAAGTACCATACGACATCGTTCTGGAGATGGAAGAAATCAATGATGATTTCTCAGAAACAGATACGGTTCTGGTTATTGGTGCGAACGACACTGTAAACCCAGCAGCGCTAGAAGATCCGAACAGTCCGATTGCTGGCATGCCTGTATTGGAAGTGTGGAACGCGAAAAACGTCATCGTATTCAAGCGTTCAATGAATACTGGTTACGCGGGCGTTCAGAACCCACTGTTCTTTAAAGAAAACACTTCGATGCTGTTTGGCGACGCTAAAGAAAGCGTAGAGGCGATTTTTAAAGCGTTGTAATCGAAATTGTTTTAAAACTATACAGGGTCAGCACTTGCTGGCCCTTTTTTGTTCCGTTTCAATGTTATAGTAATGCAAATCCTTAAGTTAGCTAATGTCAATTGCTTGTAGATTGATGTATAGTTTTCGCTAATGAAACAAGTAACGGTAACAGTTTGATTAAACAGTTTTTGCTCGGTTTTGCATCAATATTGCCACTATTCTCGGCACCTGCATTATCCGATTCACTACCAGAACGCATAGATACGTTTACAGAGCTATTTAACTATGAAGTGGCTCTTAAATCGTATGATATACGTATTCTGCAATCAAATTACCCTACGAAGTTGCTTTCACCTGATTCGTTGCTTCCTCAAACTTCGGACTATCCTTTGAAGGATATTCAGCAGCTCTACAGCTTGGCGAATACATGTCGAGGAAAATTACCACTCAGCCCTCTAATTACTGAGCCTCTAGTATTTACTCGTGCTATTTGTAAAGGCACGCAGCTAACGCCGCGCTGGTTCTCGCGTAGTGGATTAATTCACCCGGGTGGCGGTACTTACGCGGCGCGCTATGTAGAAAAGTATCCCGAGTTGCGTCCTAAACTTGCTCAGTACATGCACATTAAAGAGCGTGATAACGAAGAAGGTGACGAGCTACTAGAAAGCTTGCAAAACATGGACGATGACGCCATTAATGCTCTAATTGCAGGAGCAAGTATGTTTATTGAAGGCAAGGAAATGTGGCTTCGTCGTGGAGACCGTTACTTCGTATTTTCCAAAGATGTTTGGCAAGAAAACGTCGCGAATGCGGGTCTTTCTTATACATTAGCGTCACAAAGCAAAAGCTGTTTCGTAAAACGAGGCAACATATGTTGGGATGTAGAAGATCACTCGCAAGTATTGCGGATCAGTATGATCATCCTTGTCATTGCAAACATCTTGCTTGTCATTGGCTGGGCGGTGTACCGTTGGAACAGTAAGCGTGAAGAACTTCGTAGCCGTATGCTGGTCTTACAGATCTTAACGCATGAGCTTCGAACGCCAATTGCTTCACTATCGCTAACCGTCGAAGGATTTAGACGAGAATTTGAGCACTTACCTGAAAGTGTGTATGACGAATTCCGAAGATTATGTGAAGATACTCGCCGATTGCGTCAATTGGCGGAGGCAAGTAAAGATTATTTGCAATCTGATAACCAAATGCTTGCAACAGATTGGGTTCCATCTGTAGCAGAATGGCTAGAATATAAGATTGAAGAAGAATTTGATAACGCTGTGCTTTTCAACATCAACGAAGATGTAGCGGCAAAGGTTAACGTTTACTGGCTTGGAACATGTATCGATAACTTATTGCGAAACGCACTTAAGTATGGCGTTCCACCGGTTGAACTGAACGTTCAAACCAGTAAAGAAAAAATCGTATTCCAAGTCCGAGATGCCGGTGATTTGACTTCTAAAGACTGGGCAAATTTGAGAAAACCGTTCGTAAGTAAGAGCGGGTTAGGACTTGGATTAACAATCGTTGAATCTATGGTAGGCCGCATGGGCGGAAAAATGTCCCTAATGGGACCACCTACAACCTTTATATTGGAGATACCTTGTGAAACAGACACTGCTTCTCGTTGAGGACGATAAAAACTTGGCTGATGGCCTGTTAGTAAGCCTGGAACAAGCAGGATATGAGTGTTTACATGTGGAGCGTATTGCCGACGTCGAACCTCAGTGGAAAAAAGCGGATCTTGTCATCCTAGATCGCCAGCTACCTGACGGTGACTCCGTACAACATCTCCCTGAATGGAAGAAAATTAAAGACGTTCCAGTTATCTTGTTAACGGCTCTTGTTACCGTTAAAGATAAGGTAGCTGGTTTAGACTCTGGTGCAAATGACTATCTTACAAAACCGTTTGCAGAAGCTGAATTGTTCGCGCGTATTCGTGCTCAATTGCGTGCGCCTGACTCTGCTGATCAAGCTAATGCAGATAAAGTGATGACGAAAGATCTGGAGATCGATCGCGCAACACGTGAAGTTATCTTCAAAGGTGATTTGATCACGTTAACTCGTACTGAGTTTGATTTGCTTCTGTTCTTGGCGTCAAACCTAGGCCGCGTTTTCACTCGTGATGAACTACTAGACCACGTATGGGGTTACAACCATTTCCCAACAACACGTACTGTAGATACCCACGTACTTCAACTTCGTCAGAAATTGCCAGGCCTTGAAATCGAAACGCTTCGTGGCGTAGGCTACAAGATGAAAGCATAATCGATAATGAAAACGCTACTCCCTGTAGTTCTCTCGTTAGCGTTAGTGAAACCAGTCCAAGCGATGGACTGGTTTCAAACCAATACGCCACTGACACAAGCTCATCAACACCTGCTTGAAGATGACCTCGCAGGGATGTTCAACTCGTTGGTTGAGTTATGGCAAACAGAGCCAAGCAAAGATCTAACTCCTCATCTCAATGACTTACTCGGTCAATCTCTTTCGAAAAATTGTGGCAAATCACTGACAGGTGTTACCTTGCCTGATTGGATCAGTGGCGTAAACGTGATTCGTCAAACTATCCAAAGCCCGGGGCGCGATACTTTCCGTTTGGTGATTAAACTTAGAGCGACAACAGATATTGAGGACATATCGTTTCGTCGTTGGGTTGATGAATCTATCTCTGGTGACAGCTCTTTCAGTTATGAAGAGCAAGCTGATGGGACAGAAATTGCAAACGAACGCAGTTTTCTCAAGCGATACAACCTCACAGGTAAACTGGAAGCCGGTTTGTATCACTTGTCCGTTGTATCTAAAGATAAACAAGTTTACCGAACTTGGGTGATACTCGGAGACTCAAACTCCTCCCAATATGTACGCTGGACATCAAAAGAGAACTGGAAAGTAGAAAAGAGTGCACTTCGCAATCCTCATTGCCCATTACCTCAATTAGAAGTCGGTCTGTACGACTATGTGGATGGCCAGTATGAGCAGATGTGGAAGAAAACCTACGAATCTAATTACCCAAACTCACTTGAATTAGCTGGTGTACCAAACGATAGATATGTTTTAGCGGTAAGTATCAACAGTAGACGTTGGCAAGGGGACATAATTGTTGAGCAAGCTCAAACAATCAGCCGTACTTATGATCTTTCTCAGGAAGAATAATTAAAGAAATAACATTTGTGCCGATATAAGTTCAGGAAGAACTAAAAACACAAGTGTAGTATGAAAACCCAATTCAAAATTTTAGCCACCACCATCACAGCATCACTATTTGCGAATGTCGCGTCTGCTGCGACTTATGCTATTGAAGCACGTAGCGATGCAATGGGTGGTGTTGGTACCGTTTCTGCCTCTTATCTGACCGCTCCATTTTTCAACCCTGCGTTGACTGCAATCTACCGCCGCAATGACGACGCGGGTATGATCATTCCAAGTTTCGGTATAAGTTATGACGATCAATATGATCTTATTGACGAAATCGAGCGCATTAGTAAGCTGACCGATGTTGATGAGATCAAAAAATCCATGGACGCTATTGACGGCAAAAAAATGGATTTTGACTTAGGTGGTGTCGTTGCCGTTGGTATTCCAAATAAATTCTTATCAGCAACTGTCTACGGAAAACTCTACACAGAGTCATTTGTTCAACCTAATGTTGATACATCAGGTGTCGATCCACTGACAGACAGCTATGTTCAAGGTGTTTCGATTGGCGTAGCGGAGGCGGGGGTGTCTCTTGCCAAGTACACTAACTTTATGAATCAGCATCTTTCTTTTGGTATCACCCCAAAACTGCAGCGTATCTATACATATTCTTATGCGACCAGCTTTAAAAACTTTGATACGAAAGATCTCCGTGAACACGAAACTGCTGAAACTATGTTTAACTTAGATGCTGGTGCACTTTGGTTCTTCGGCCCATATCGTTTGGGTATCTCGGCTAAAAACTTGATTGGAAGAGACGTGAAAACCAAATCGTTCCAGTACAATACTGATACGATTCAGTCATACGAATACAGTATGAGACCTGTTTACACTGTAGGTGCGGGTATCGTTGCAGACTACTTTACCATGAGCGTCGACTACGACTTAAATGAAGAGAAACGCTTTTCCTCATTTGATGACAACACCCAAATGATTCGAGCTGGCTTCGAAATAGACATTTTGCGCCAAATGGCACTACGAGGTGGCTATATGAAAAACCTTGCTAGAAGTAATGATGAAGGGACGATTACGGCTGGTATAGGCTTATCGCCATTGAACTTGATTGAATTAGATATTGCTGCGAGATACACAAACGAAAATGCAATGGGCGCATCCATTAATTTTCTTGCGACCTATTAACTGAATCGTTATAGTCGGCTCCTCACATTGAGGAGCCTTTTTTATGTTTGACGATTTACCACCTATATCGCACAAAGAGCAGCAAGAAGCTGTAGAACGAATTCAAGAATTGATGGCAAAGGGCACAAGTACAGCCGAAGCGATCAAAATCGTGGCAGACCAGATTCGCGCAGAATACGCAGCCAAACAACAAGGCAGTTAATAGAAGAAGCAGGGCACAGACCCTGCTTTTTTTACCCCTTTCTTAATCCATTTCCCATCAAACAATTTAAGTCATTCAGTTACCGCGTAACACAACCTTCTTAACTACAGCAGTAAAAGAGGCCAACCATTTAGACGAAAGCAATAGGTAAAATTTTACCAACTCATCTTTATCCATAAACATGCTTCAGTGGTGATTTTATGGTTGTTCAGGTTAATCTTGGTTAAATCTGATATTAATCAGTGAGTTATCGTAGGATTATTTGCTTTCTTAAGATTGATGAGTAATTTGTATGTAATTAAATTACACAGTAGCCATTAAGGGGGAACAATTGGCCAGTATAATGTGTTGAATTTTTCATTTAGATACAGTGTCACAAAATCAAATTAGATGCTTATATATACTTCCATGTAAAGACAGTAAGTACTTGCAGACGGTGTATCAGAACTGCTTATCCAGGGGCTACATCATTAAAATTGCGGCAGAGTTTTTGATGATCTTTAATCTAGATTTTCAGAGCGCTTAGAGGCAGGAGCCACTACGGACTTAGTTTTACAGCATCGCTTACAAGTAAACTTAAGTTACGGCGTAATGTTTAGTGAGAGGCTTAGGGGTATATGTTCGAACAGCTGAGCTCTTAGAGATGGGGATTTGGATGTTTTCATTTATATATCGGCGGGTAAGCCGATGTTTAGTGTATTCGATAAGCTAGACTAAAAGTAGTACCATTCTAAATAGGAGAACGTAATGAGTTATGGACATATTTTGGTTGCGGTAGACCTTACTGATTCCAGCAAAAAAGTCATCGATAAAGCAGTTTCTTTAGCGAAAGATGAAAAAAGTAAGCTTTCCTTAGTCTATGTAGATGTCGATAAGATTATTCTAGAGTTGAAAGAAGAACGAAAGTTGCAGAATGCATTACAAAAGCTTGCTGACGAGTGTGATTACGAAGTCCATGACAGTAAGGTTGTGGTTGGTGATCTTCACATCAAGATCTCCGGAATTGCGAAGGAAGTAGGGATAGATCTCGTTGTATGTGGCCATCATCATAGCTTGTTGAGTCGTTTCTTTTCTTCTGTCCCTAAGCTTGCGAACGCCATAGAAGCTGATTTGCTAGTCGTGTACTTAGATGATTAAACAATGATGAATAAAAGCCGAACCAAAGGCTAGTTCGGCTTATATCGTTTATCGAGTTAACGAGAATGGCTTTTTGGACAAAACAGAAACGGATTCAGCATTTGAAGCCATGTCAAAATGTACGTTAACTTGGACGCCTTCTCGCTCAAAAGTTACATCGTCAAAATCTGTCATGGCGATTTTGAACCCGTTCTTTGCAAAAAGGCCAGTAACCATGGTGCGCTGTTTAATTTCTAAAGCGGACGCCAGTAATTTATCCATAGCCAATATCCTTGTTTTTATGGGGGTCACAAACACCATACCGCTCGCAGATTATGAAATCAATTGATTATTGGGCTGTACTAGATTTATGTTTTAGTTAAAGTCAATTGATGCACTATTTAACGTGATATGCATTCATTAGAAGCATTTCCGAGGATATGTTTTACCACGATCTCTGTGACGCAAAGCATCATTCCTCTATTGAGATAATTGAATTGACAATCTTGCTAACACAATTTGTTACAAATTAACTTTATTTTTGAGTGTTATTTGTCATTTTTCGGCTGACCTCAAATGAGTGAGTCCAACTGGATGTGACTCCGTAATTATAGTTATTTTTCACCTAATATCGCTGTGAGCTCTAACCTTATGAAAGATGAAATTTCTGCCAGCTTTCTCGGTAATGGATTTTGATAGGGGTAGGCGACATACATTGACTTTTCTGTGCTGGATGTATGGGTAACTTTTAAAAGTTCTTGATGACTACTGCCTTTTAATAGGTAGTTGGGTATTACGCCTAATCCCACACCTTGCTCAACAAAGTTCAATAAAATTGATGTATTCAATTTGAGGTTTTGGGTGACTGCGTTTATCAGGTTACTTGGGAAGACACTAAGCGGAACATGTATGCAGTAAATCTTTGGAACGTTCACACAGGGCTTCAATGGTAAGTGTTGTTGACTTGATATGTAAGCTTACTTACACTTGATTTGAATTTGGACTTTTTTGGTCCAAAACCTCTGAAGTGAGTGTGATCACCTCAGAGGATTGGAGGTTTAGCGCTTGCTCTTAAGCGCAAGGATTAGTGTTGCTAGTGAACCAATAATAGCTGCAACACCTTGGAGCGTATCCGGATCCATAAGGTCTCCTTATTGTGAAGAATGAAAGCCCTGAGTTGCAGCTCGGGGCTTTTTTATTTACGAGATAAGAATCTCGTCGTTTTCAATCATCTCACTGAAATAGCGAATCTGGCAAGACCGCCCAAAATTTAATTTATTAACTTGATTTTGAGATGTTATCTAATGGGGAACTTAAAAGGATTAACTCAGAAGCTTTTAATAACCTTACAGCCTTAGTGCGCATTATATGTGTTATGTTAAATATGTCGGGTTTTAAGTTAGGTTCATGAGGAGTCAAAGATCAACGACTTAGCGCCTCTCTAAGCCCTTACCAACTTTATGTGATGGGTTTATGATAACTTCATACATTGGAGTTTTGGGTTTTTGTTAGGTTCATGTAATTCTGTATATTTAACAGTATTCTTGATTTACCATAAAATAGGTAATTAACACCTTACTTTAAGGTACTGCTGCAAATGGTCAGTTTGCCTTGCCCTTCAAGTTCAGTACTTATTACCAAGAGCTACAGAAAACAAGCTCTGCAAGCACATTGCTTTGCTGCTATAGATTAAACAAAGCACACGAGCAACACCGATGTATTGTTTTTGTTTAGCTCTGATTCAGTTTTACTGCACGTATAGTGATTTCTCGACATTTTATAATGCATCCCTAAGAATGTTCTGACCTCAAAAGCCAAATTTTAATATGTGGACACCCACATCCAACCAATACACTGCAAATACGAAAACTCACGTTATCTGCAATCCTAAAGGCATAACTCTGCTTAAAGCCAACGCTCTTTCGAATAAATTGTTTAGGTTCGAGTGCGTAAACAATGCAAATAACGATGTAACTCTAATCTCTGTGTCTATTTAATATTTTCGCCTTGTTACATATAAAAACTCACGTCCAATTAGCACATTTAACCATTACGCTGTCACAAAATTTAGCTATAGTGCCACATAATACTCTGTATATAGGGATTTGGCGGGCTATAAATTTGCAATGATTGCTAATTTTGGGTTTATATACTTATCGTATATTTTGTTGAAGCAATCTGTGGAGGATTTAGTACATGCATAAGGAGGAGAACTGTGACGGTGATTTTTGCTGGCTTTGAGGTGGTTGGAAGTTAAGAGTCACATTATTTTGGTGACAAAACATAGATTTTAAACTAAATATTTTGAGGGCTTTCGTTAGGTTCATGACATACACCAACTTACATATCTCAAGGAACGGACAGCGAACTCATGTCATGGTTGATGACGAGACCACCCTACCATCCATGTTCCTTACAATTTATGGATTGAACAAGCTAAGTAAGAAACGTTTAGGTACTCAGGAAAACATCTTGAGCTCGTTGCGATTCTTCTATGTGTATTATTACAAGAAGCACAAGCGGACATTTGATTACGACTTTTACCTGAAGAAATACAACATTGCTTATTTTATTGATGAGCTAGATGGCTTCTTCAACTACCTGCTTGGCAAGCAGCACCTCAACAACGAGAAAGATATCCTTGGGCTTGGGTTCTTGCACTCAGCAATCTCCAAGAACAATAAGATCACCTATGGCGGTCATGTAAGAAGTATTGGGAAGTATTTTAAATACCTCAACTATCGGTATATGAATGTCCGTTTTCAGGATATGTCGCCAAGTGAAGCCCATAAGATCCACGAGGCGAATCGCCTAAACCTTAAAGACAAGATAAAGGTCTTCAATAAGGTTGAAGTGTCGAAGGAAGAGCCAGCCAGTCGATATAAGAGTATTACTGATAGTCAGAATATTGAGCTGAACAACATGCTTCTCCCCTCCACTCCTGAGTTCACCGACGTGGATACAGGGGAAGTTTATGAGGCTGTAATTAACCCACAGAATCCATTTAAAGAAGGGTTCGAGCAATACCGCAATTACATCATTCACAGGCTGATGTACAACTACGGTTTGCGTGTTGGTGAAACACAGTTATTGACGAAGGATTGCATTGGGCCATCGTTGCCTGATTCACGGGGCAACATTCATTACATCATGGTCGTGCAAAACTTGCCTGATAACGTTGATGACCCTAGGAAAAGGCCGCCTTCACTGAAGACCTTGCATTCTCAGCGGCGAATTGAACTGACTGAAGATGACTACACGATGATTTCGATTTATATCGAGAGTTTCCGTGATCCGCTATTCATTGAAAAAGGCTTTGATGACCATGGCATCCTGTTTATCAAAGGAACAGGTAAGTTAACTCCGTTAACTTACGATGCAATCAGGACTTTTTATAAGAAAAAGGTAGATCCGACTTTTATCAAACTTCACCCCTACTACCGTACCGTGAAGAATAAGTACATCGACTACATGGTGACCCTAACTCCACACGTTGGGCGTCATACTTGGGCTTATATAACGCTTGAGTACATCTATAACGCACTCCTAAAGGAGTCAGTGATGATGGCAAAAGACTTTGGCATTAGAGCAAGGATGAATGGAGAGCTTGATGCTGCCGTAGAGCAACTCCGCGCCTTAGGTGGATGGTCGGTTACAAGTAATATGCCTTTAATGTACGCCAAGCGATTTATCGAGCTGGTTGCCAACCAAGCTAACCTTGGCAGAACAATCCGTTCTGACCAATATATGGTTGTTCCTGAAGCGAAAGCCATAAACGAAGTGACAGAATACACCTACAACGTATTAGAAGATGATGGGTATGATGAATTCCTATAGCGCTGTTATGCGGGACCAAATTCAAACGGAACAGTCGACTCCCCTGTTCACTCATGAGCAACTCAACTGGATTAAATCAACTGAGTTGCCTAGCAGGGTTTTCCTGAAAAGTGCCACAGAGTTTGATGATCATTTTTTGTATCTTCATAACGATTGGCGCTTCCGGTATTCAGGAGAAAACAAGAGCATCCCTTTCTCTAAAGGTAAGAATTTCAAAAAGTTGCATCCTGAAACAATCAAGCTGATTAAGATTATCTCACTCAAGTATATTGAGGAAAACTCAGCTTCTGTTGTTGACGACTTTGCTATTGGCTTAGCAATGACGTTTGCTGACATCAGTTCTGTCACGCGTGACAACCTGCTTGCCAAATTATACGCCCTTGTTGCCAAGGTAAAAAGGAAACATGCAGATAACAAGCAGTTTTACTTCACGCTGTTTGCTTTGCGTAAACTTGACCGTCTGAAGTTTTTTAAAAGCACGGACGGCAAGGAAGATTTGGAAGAGCTTTTGCTGGAGCTACCACGACCGAGGAACGGCAATTGGAGTGTTTACCAAAACCTAGACATGGTAATTCCTGAAGAAGTGTGCCTAATGATCGAAAATGGTATACAGCGTTGGGCGTCTTACTTGACCCCTTCACTGAAGACCAAGGACGAGAAAATTGCTCAATTAAAGAAAATCAAAAATGTCCTAAACCTTGATGAGTTGCGTGACTGTGTAATTACAGGGATCGTTTATTATGTTGGGTCGAGACCAGTTCAGCTTGATAAGATGGCAGGAGGTGATTTTGTTATTGACACCAAGAATGAACATGGGAGCCGCTTCTCCATTCTTATCCCCTATGCCAAGAAATCAAAGCTAACCATTGAGCGGATTCGAGTAGCTATCCCTGAGGAGCTTGGGAAGCTAGTCATGCTTTACATGCGCCTTGCTAATATTGGCAAGGAAGATGCCCTGCTACAAAAAAAATCGACTTCTAATAAGCCAGTTAATGACGCTATTAAGCGAATGCTTCTACTATTCTCTCCCAAAGAAATTCAAAAAGCAGTGGAAAATAAAGACTACAAGCTGCCTGTCTATACAGCTAGTCTTTTTCGCCACAATGTTGGTCATTCTATGGCGATGAATGGTGCAAGCGCCACCGAGATTGCTTACATTTTGGGGCATTCATCTGTTGTTGTCGCTGAACGTTATATTGCTGCTACTCCAGACATGGCTGATATCCGTGAACAGGCTCTAGGTCGTAACCCGGTATTCAAGAACATGATTGTGCTTATGCTAACTGGAAACCTTGTACACAGCAGTAAATGGACAGGTCGCAGGGTCGCTGGTTCAATCGGTGGAAAACTCCATCACCACCTTGGCGGTTGTGATTATGAAGAGGATATCTGCCCCTTCTCTCAAGGCCGTGCCTGCTATGGCTGCTTATACTTTAAGCCCTTCACTGACGGTAAACATCACGATGTCCTTGACTCGTTCAATGATGAGCTAGCAGAAGTCCGCAATGTGGCGGACGACACTGCTGTAGTTAATCACCCTTTGCTTAAGGAACTGACTCGCCGTAAGCAACATGTAATTCAAGTTATCGCTCGCATTGAAATGGCTGCAACACAGGAAGGAAAGTAATACATGCTTGAGCAAATGAAGAACTTAAATGCTTATGTCGAGAAGTTTCGCGGTAAGTTTAACGAGCGTCTTATTGCCTACAATGCTGAAGGCAAGATGGACTGGGACGCAGGTTCTTGGCATTTTGGTGAGAAAGGCGTCGCATGGCTTAAGGAGACCAAAGACCATGCCTTTAAGTTCGATGAAATCAGCAGCCGAACTAGAGGTCTTTCAAAAATGGAAATCTCCAAAGAGTATCAAGGCTTTATGCGTGCTTACCAAATGCTAATGGTGACCTCAAGTGATTCACTTGTCTCCGGGTCTACATTGGATAAGCCATTGCAGGTAATGAAACGCTGGTATTGGGAAATGGTCACACAAACGGGTCAGACTCACCCTATGTACCTTACAGCCGACATCATTCATGCTGCCATGGATCGTCACAAGGAGAACACTAAGAGCGCACCTAATCTAAGTGATTATTGTGATGTAGCCGTAACTGCTATCAAGAGGCTGCGCAGGTATAACCTATTCCTAGTGAATATTGAGGTTGAGAACAAGCACCCCTATCGCAACCAATCCAACGGCACCAAAGAAAGGCGTAAGGCTGAACAAGCAGATCCAGATAAAACAGACGATAAAAAGCTGATCTCAATCCGTGCATTCATGTGTGTCATTGAACTAATAGCATTAGCTGAAAATGACTATCAGCGTGTGTTTTACAATATGCTACTGCTCGCAATCATCTGTGGCTTCCGCTTCCAAGAAATGATGCTGATGAATATGGATTCATTAGTCAAGAGAGATATTACTGATGAAGACAAGCGACAGCACGCAATCGATCAAGGTTGGCCTACCTACAAACTAGGTATTGAATACCTTGGTGCTAAGCAAGCTGGTTGGCGAATTCACTGGTTGGCACCATCTACTTACCCTGTAGTTGAGGCTATCTACAAATCAATGGAAGAACTTACGGCTGAATTCCGAGAAACTCTAAAAGGTTTCAGGGAGTCCAATTTCACCAATATGCTGCCAAGCAAGATCACAGAGCTTCCTGATGAGTGGGTTGAGTGTCGTGAGCTGGAAGGCGTCATGTTCACTGGTTCTGGTGGTTCCCGTAAAGACCTTGGCAAGAGTATCAGAACATCTATCAAGGCGTTTTCTGGGCATGAACCGAAGGTCATCCCTGTTCATAAGCAACGAAAAGATTGGTATTACACCAAGGAACAGTTGAATGATTACGTCTACCAACGTTACGCCCAAACCAAAAACTTTGAAGACGGGCATCAGTGTGTCATTTCAGCCAAGAATGGCGGCGACTGGGAGCATTTCAACTATGAGGATTTGATGTTCATTGTGCCTGAGGGCAGCTTTGGAATCGACAACGACTTCGTTTCTTTGATGCACCTTGTACCACTGGATGAGCACTCAGTTGAGGCATGGCTTGGCGGTGCCAAAAACAGGAAGTCTATCTTCGATTATTACAACCTGTTTGAAGATGATGGTTCTCGTATCAACATCAAAAAGAATGTTCCAAGGCATAACATCAACACCTTCTTGGCAATTGCTGGAGTTACCGACCATATCCAAGCTATCTTGATGGGACGTGTTGATATTACCCAGAACAAGCATTATCAGCACCAAGCCGAATCTCAGTCATACCAAACGGCTTCCCTAGCTGTTACTTCGCTGGAAAAGGCTTATGAGGAGAACAAGAAATCCCTAACAAAAGATGAACAGTTACCCCTGTTTACTGATGGAGAACCGACCCCACAGCCAAAACCGGAGGTGCCTGTAGCGCCAAAAACTGAGGCTAGTCGCCGTATGGCTGCTTTGGCGAAGTCAGTCAAAAGTCAGAAGAATACAGGTGTTGCCAACGTCAAAGCATCAGCTTCGATAATGGTCGATCCCAAGCTCAGTATGGAGCACAACCTCAAGCAGAATATGCAGACTTTTGGTGAGACAACCGACGAAATAGCCCACTACTTCGAAGGTGCAATGTCTGACAACTTCTTGCCTGATTTGAAAAGTGCTCACGACAAGTTGCTGAAGCAAAATCTGGCCGCTAAAGCCAAGGAATTACTGGAACGTCATGCCAAACTGCACCCTCTAGGGTTTGGTGCCTGCACAAGAGATGTGGGTCGCTGGGGCTGCCCTCACGCGATGAAATGCCAGTCTGGTGTACCTTGTGGCTACTTCTCCCTTACAGGTCGTATGGGCGAAACTGATGAGGTCTCACGGCGTTTAAAGGCTAAGAAGGGAGAAGTCATAGACCTTCGTAAGCTCTACGAAGAAAACCCTTCGTTCAAGTTGGCTCTAAATGAACAGGAAGAAGCATTGATAGTGTTCGAGGCACTTGAAAGTAAGGCTGTCGATGCTCTGAATGCTAAGAAACTAGTGTCCCTTCTATCGGAAGATAAATATAACCCTCTCGGTAAAATCATCGAGCGGATTAATGAACAAATGTTAATTGGTAAAACACCGAAAACTCTTGCTGACCTGTTCTTCATTGAGCAAAAACGAATGGAAAGAGATGCAGCGAATGAGGAAGGAAACAATGGCTAAGACACCACGCAGTCGTAATGTCGATGACAAAGTTATTCAGGGAAAAGAGCTTGATGCTTACATCAAGGCTGAGCTGCAAGCCATGGTACGTGAGGGGCTTGAGCAGTCCCCCATTCAGCCATCGACAGTACACGCTAGACTAAAGGCAAAAGGCATCATTAAAGGCGGCATCAGCACCCTGAGTTCCCGCAGAGAGATGATCAATGAATACAAACTTCGCCAGCATAACAACCATGAGGATGGCAAGCGTGAGCTAACCCCAGAAGAGAAAGCCATGTTGTCTGAGGGGCGAACTGGTGCTGCCTACATCAGTAAGGCAAATCGCCTCGATGCAGAGCTTGATGATTTTAAAGCTAAGTATGAGAGAAACATTTTGGCAGTTGCTGACATCATTGAGTACGTGGACAACGCCACTACTTTGAATGTTGAAGACCTTCTAGCAGATGACCTGATTCGGGAATTGACAGAGCGGAAAAGGAACGGCAAATGAGCAAGAAAAATCAAGGGAATGAACAGGATAAGAAGCTAACCCCTGCCGAAAAAACTTTGGAAAAACTGAGGGTTTGGATTAGGGATCAGACTCGTGAATCCATTATGGAGCTTGATAACAACGGCAAGGTTAACAGACAAAAATTTAAAGCGCAGTCTGGGGTTAATTCACGAGCAGTCACAGGCCAAAACCCGAAGGCAACCAAGATGCTGAGGCGTATGGAGCTGAAGTGGCGCAAAGCTGGCTGGCTTTCAGAGGTAGTCGAAGGCACCAGTTCTGGTAAAAGCAATAATTCTGGCTCTGGGGAGTCTGAATTCCTTGATCCTAGAGATGCTGAAATTGCACGCCTTAACGGGGAAATCAGTAAGTTGAAACAGCATCTCTATCAAAAAGATATTCAGCTTAAGCGGTTCGATGAGTTCAAGGATGTCCTCTACCGAGAAGGATTCTTTTCATGACCGGAATACCTAAGAATATTCCGTATTCAGCAGATAAACCGTTCGTTAGTGGCAATGTTCGTATGTATTTTCGGATCACCTACGTCCATTATGATGAGCGAAATAATAAATGCTTTATGCGTGGGACGGTGAACAAGCGTGACAAACGGAATAAGCACACTGCTATATCACAGGTAAAGGTTAATACGACCTGTTTTGGGCTACCTTCAATCCCTGCTAAAGGAGAATACTGGCAAGCCTATGGTCAGATTGAATACTACACCGAGGTGAAATACAACTCGGTTAAGCACATCTTCCACTACAAAGAGCCTCAATGCCTTGAGTTTATGATGCCTAACACTCTGGAAGAGGTAACAGAGTTCGTTTCCAAATCGGATGACTTTCCAATGATTGGGGCGTCACGGTTATTCAACATCTGGGATAAGTACGAAAATGAAGCTCTGAAAATCATCTTGGATGGTGATATCGCGAAATTAACCGCTGTTGATTTGGTGTCAGAAGAAAACGCCATAACGCTTATAGAGGGCTTCAAGAAGTACGAAAACCTCAAGTATGCACCGTGGTTTGCCAAGCATCGAATCCCCCCAATGATTCAGCACAACTTCTTCAAAATGACGGCTGTAATGGAGCTTCAGGATGGTGAGGAAACCAAGGAAGTGAAGATGCCGCCCCCGCCAGAGGTTATCTCTGATAATCCATACCAGCTCACCTGCTTGGGGATGAAGTTTGCTGACATCGATAAAATGGCGCTATCAACCTTCAACAAGCCTCTGGATGATAAAAACCGTTTGGTCGCCGCAGTAAACCAAGTGCTCTCAGAGGATGTAGTGCCACGGGGCCGTACCTTTGCTTACCATTCTCAAATCATTGCCCGTATAGCAAAGGTACTGGATAGCACTGAGTTGGCCGAACAAGCCTTGGTGCAGTCGGAAAAGATGCTGAACTTCCGACGTGGTGAGAATGGCACATACCACCATGGTTCCCTTTACCTGATGGAGTGCCTTATTGCAGAGCGATTCAGCACTCTCTTAAAGCGTAAGTCAGAATGGACTGATGAGCACCCGATAAAGATTAATACCGCCATGGCAGAGGTTCCTTTCCGCCTTGCCCCCAAGCAGGTTGAAGCTATCTTTTCCGCCTTGGAAAACGAGGTTTCCATCATCTCGGGAGGCGCTGGTACGGGTAAAACGACGGTACTGAGAACGGTTCTGAGGGCTTTTGAAAAGCTAGGTTACACCATCCATGGCATCGCATTATCTGGGCGAGCAGCATTGCGATTGTTCGAGTCCATAAGGATTCCGACCAAGACCATTACACGATTCTTGGGTGATCCTGACCTTCGCAGTGAAGATGCGGAAGGCAACCCACTGAAGCACCTAGTGGTTATTGATGAATCTTCGATGGTAGATACGCTAAATATGAGCCGGATCGTCACCCACACCAGTCCTGAGGTACGGTTCTTGATTGTTGGTGATGATGAGCAACTTGCACCTATTGGTGCAGGCAAGATTCTCTATGACCTTATCCAATCTCGTGTTGTGCCATGTGTTGAGCTTGACCAAGTCCAACGTCAGGATGAAAGTACTGGTATTCCTGAATACTCGCGAGTTATCAGGAGTGGCAAGGTTCCAGATGAGCTTTCATTCCTGAATGTCAGATTCCATGAGTGCCGCGAAGCTGACATCGTTGATAAGTGTATCGAGATTTACCAGCACAACCGTGGTCGAAGCCAGATGATATCTGCAACCCGCAAGACTACATGGGCGTTAAACGCCAATTGTCAGGCATTGTTCAATGCTCATTCGCCAACGCTCACCTATGAGTACGTTGGGCGCACCATTGAATCGGGCTTCCGTCAGTTTGATCCGGTAATCTTCACGAAGAACCACATCAAGTTGGGCATCCAGAATGGGTTACTAGGTGGCCTAAGCTCTATTCAATGGGATGACGCTGGTTATGGAGGTGTGAAAACCCTTGAGGCAGAAGAGCTGATACCACTGAGTCCGCAGCTTATTACAGAGCTACAGTTGGCATATAGCATCACTCTGCATAAAGCCCAAGGCTCACAGTTCCCTGTGGTTATCGTTGCACTGGACAACAGTAGCTTGATTGACAGGTCATGGCTCTACACTGCCATCACCCGAGCAGAAGTGGAGGTTCATATTGTTGGCACCAAGGCCAAGTTCATTCAAGCTGTGACGGGAGGTAACAAAGGCCACAGACGCCAAACTTACCTCCAAGAGCTTATCCATAGGTCTTTAAAGCGCATTAAGCGTAAGAAAATGGTGCGCCAGACAGTGAAGCGTATCCATGCCGCATAGCGGCATATAAGGGCGAAAAGAACACTAAGGGGTCACTGAACGTGAATCCGCCCGAGACCCAGCGAAGCTGATGTACACTACCTCTCTGGCAGTGTTAGTGCGCAGCATGCGCCCCCCTGCAAAGCCGCTCTTTACAGACCTTCAGCAACTAACAGTGCTAGTTATTGTCGGTGATGACCCAGCAGAGTGTTGATTGACTCACCAAGCCAGCTGAACTTCAAACCAAAACCGCCGAGTGTAACACGTCACCTTGGTACCTTTGTGTGCCCCGCCGATTAAGTGGACATTAAGGTATCCTCGTCAATACCTTAATGTTCACTTAGTTAATGACTAATGGCGTATGTGAACATAAAAAAAGAAGGGGTATTTAACAAATTCGTTAGTCCTGACTAGTTAAATGCTTGGCCTTGTTAGCAATTCTTCTAATAGCTGATAGGGGTAAATGTTACGCATTTCAGCTGTAACACGTCTCTGGACAGAACTTTGTCAGTGACTTTACTAATTTAGCAAATGATTAATTACCGCGCGTATGGCAAAATTAAGCCTAGAGGTGCCGCAATATAAAATAGAGGCGTAAACAACGCCTCTATTCTTGGGTATTTAAACTATCTACTTGTTTTTACTCTTCCACTTAATCCCAAAGGCAACACGATCTTTGTCTAGTTTGATGAATTGGGAATTACTGATTAGTTCCTTTGTGGCTTCCTTGTACTTTGAAACCTCATCAATAGAAATGAAAATTTGCTTATCAAAATTTGAGTAAGTAGAAATTAGATTCTCTATTGATGTTACATCCATGTTTTTAAATAAAAGACTATCGTGGATAATGCTTGGCAGACAGGTTTCTTCAAGAAAAGTCAGGTCGAGTGAGATCATATTAGCAAATCCTTTACCAGTGCCTCTATCATCACCTCTCTCGAATTTATAGTCACTGTCTAGAATGTGAAGCTCTGGGCTAATTGGGTTTTCCAAATAGATCTTACTGATGTATTTCTTCAACCCTTGATTTACAGTGCTTTGGATTCGTTCAATAGAGTCGACAAGAGCATCTTTAATCCCTAACTTAATTGACTTGATCTTTTCTTTGACTTCATCATCTTTCTGCCAGAAATCATTCTGTTGAGTCAAATCATTTTCAAGACGATCAAGCTCAATTAGTTTCTCAAGCAGGTAAACGGACTCTTCTTTTGAATCAACTAGTTTCAGAAGCTCTTTGTCAATTGTTTGAATCTCTTTATCAATGTTGTTGATATTGTCAATAATAGAGCGCTTTTCTTCATTAAGTTGGTTTCTCATTATTTTGCTAATTCCATTATGGAATGAATCAACTTGTGATAAACGCTCTTGATCTATTTCTGGGAAAAACTCTACTAACTCATTAAAGCTCTTACTATTTTTCAGTTTTGTTTTTGAAAGGCTGTCTTCAATCCTGCTAAGGCTTGTTTCTAGCTTAATTCTCATGTCAATAAGAGAGTCTTTATTTTTCTTAAGTTCTGCATTCTCTTTGCTTATTACAGACTTTATGTCAGTGACATTAGTTTCCAGAGCTTTCTTAATGCCAGCAATGACTTCTCTAAGCTCTAAGATTTTAACTTCATTCTTTTTAAATGTTGTTTTGTTAATCTTAGCGATAGCACCAGTGTTAAAAGTTCCCTTGATGTCATTCTTGTGCTCTGTTTCTATCTTCTTATCTTGTTCAAGTTTTGAGATAGTACTGTATTCATTAAATAGCTTAAGAACGCGTTTTCTAATTGATGCCCATCCCTCCTTGGGGAAGTTGTCCAAAGGTCGCTTATCGTTGTAGTTATCTCTCTGATAGATCCTATAGAATCCGCTTACACACTCACGGAAAGAGAGAGCATGCTTGTCGATCCCATACATCTTCTGAAGAAAGCCTCTGAACTCTTCTATCGTGAGAACTTCTTGTTCTTCAATGTAATAGATATCATCACTGGTGCCAGTGTTTCGAATGAAAGAATATTTCTTATCAAATTCAAATACCATTCCAACATCAAAATCGCCGATGTTTTTTATTACGTCATCACACTTTGTCGGAAAGTCATCACCGCCAAAAGCAAAATCAATCAACATTAAAATAGATGATTTTCCAATTGAATTATGGGCATCATCAGCACCAACAACAGAGTTTAAACCACGTTGAAAAGTTAATGTTGTTTCTACAATCTTTTCGCAACCAATTGATTTAAGCAATTTTAATTACTCCGTTATTTAAATCTAAATCTATTTTTTTGAGAGCAAATAGAATATCTAGAGCTTCAATATAATCTGGGATGTCAGCAAAGAGCCTTTTATTTTTCGAGTACAACTCTGTAACTTCCACATCACCATCAATTTTTGACATTAGTTTTGCAGCTTTGTAAATGCCGCTTTCATCAATTGATATAATCTTATTCGGCATTATCATCAGAAAATATCTCGCAGTTTTGAATGAAGTAAGAAACTAACACTTCGGCTTTAGTCCTTTCGTTGATTCCTGTATTTACCATGAACCATTCACACATGTGTTCAAAAATTTCACTTTGACTAAAGTTTTGAAGTAGTAGCGCAGTATAGAAAGTTCTTACTTGATTGCATATGAACAGAGAACTTGCTTTTCTTTGCATCTCAAGGCGTTTAAGCGATTCTTTGATATGAGCAAAGTAGTTAATAACAAACGTATTAACTTTCATTTCATTAATGGCACCAAAAGTATTATCCGTTTTGTCTGATACCTTCAGTGCATTATAGGAGAGTTGAGTATCTGCTAATTCATCTTGGCTTAGTTGACCAATTTTCTCAGCAACAATAGAAATGTCTTTATGTAAGGTCTGAGTGTCCCAAGTCTCGGTAAGCGCGCGTATTCTGTTGGCTGCTTTTTTTATTTCAACTAGCTGTCGATACTCGTCAACAGTTTTCTTAGTGTCATAAATCTTGTGGCACTCTTTGCAAAGAGCAATGAAGTTACCCTCTGAGTCAATATCTTCACAGAGTTTCTCTTCATTTGCTAGCAGCTCTATCTCACGGGCGGTAGCGTTTAGCGGATAGATATGTGCCACATCGAACACCCGCACAGGAACATTTGATGCTTTTTTTCGTTTGATAAGACTCTTTCGACACAGAGGGCATTTCCCCTGAACTTCTGAGAGTAGGCTCATTTTAACAGTATCGTTAACCTGTGCTCGTCTTAACTGTTCTGCCAATCTGGTAACACTCCGCAGTGAGAATTGTATAAGTTATTGGAGATGCAAACGTATTCACCCAAAGCCCCTCCGATCGCATAGCATTCTATCGCATATGAAAAGTACGTTCAATTCATAGGGTTAAAGCGACTATTCCGCAGCGGGACTTTATTATGTGGAGCATGAAATTGTAGGCAATAGTACGAAGCAACCCGTAGCTGAAATTCATTACTCGCTCAATTGCTTCACATCAAACCCGAAATACCGTAAGACTTTTGTTGTCCGTCCGTTGATAACTGGAAGATTTTCTTTGTTTATCCACCCAATAAGCTCTTGAACATTGGCTTAGATATAGCAAACTTAGCTAAATACAATGTGAAGGAGCCTTTGCTCTAACTGATAAAGGGGCAGAAGTGGCTTAGAATTATCACTCTAAGCCTGTGCTTTACTAAGTTCGCAACAAACTGATTACCTTTTGTGCGCCTGAACTTTTCTCTAATACAAGATAAGATGTACAATTATAGTCACTTAAATTACAAATCAACCAACTGATATGTCGAATAAAAATATTTGTTTAGAATGTATTGGAAACACCTATCTTCACAGCCAAATGGAAAAAAATAGCAACGAGTTATGTAGTTATTGTGGAGAGACTTTTCCGTGCATGACTTTCGAGGACCTTCTAGGTGCTGTTAAGACTGTCCTTATCCAGCATTACTCTATCACGCCTTCTGAGCCTGAGGCTTGGGAGTCTGCCTACATGAATGATAAAGAGTATGATGGAGATGGTTGGTACCGTGATGGAATGGACTTGTCCGATACACTCGGCGATTTGTTAGCATGTCCAGAGAAATTAATCTTGGATTTATGTGACGCATTAGATATCAACGAAATATGGGAAGTTCCGGGCTTTAACGAATACGATGAGGACCCACATTTTGATATGTCTATTAATCGAGACCAGAATTGGGAAGATAAATGGCATGATCTGGAGCAGTCAATTAAAAATGAAAGTCGTTTTTTCAATCAAGAAGTGGAAAAAACATTAGATACAGTATTTGCTGGATTAGATAGTTTAAAGACTAAAACTGGAAAACCAGTGGTTGTATATGCAGGCTCGCAAAGTGAGCATATTCATAGCTTATTTAGAGCCCGTGTTCACAGTAGTAGAGATTCATTAAAAAGAACTTTGGCATCTCCGGAAATAGAGTTGGGCCCACCTCCGGGCAGTTTAGCTAGTGCTGGGCGAATGAACCCGCGTGGAATTGCTGTATTCTATGGTGCTCTAGAACAGCAAACAGCAATTACAGAAGTCAGACCACATGTTGGTAGTTTCGTCGTTGTTGGAAAGTTTGACCTCATAAAGCAACTTCGACTTGTAGACTTGTCCGCCTTACAAGAAGTAGTTAGTGACCGTACTGAACTATTTAATCCAAGAACATACCACTTGGAGCAACAAGCCATCTTCTTAGAGCTGTTAAGTAAAAAGATTTCGAAGCCTATACATCCTTACGAAGCTGAAATCGAGTACATTACAACACAAGTTATAGCAGAATATCTATCAAAGTCATTCGACGGCTTAGTTTTCAGTTCCGCCCAAAAATCTGATAACCAACATAATGTAGTATTGTTCCATTCTTCATCTAGGGTTAAGCCAGTTTCTAGAAAGACAGATGAAGAAGTAGATGTACATCTACATGATCCGTTTATGTATGATGAGCCAACTCTCTCTCCTAGGGTTGTAACATGGAAAGATAAACCTCTAGAATCAGCCTCCAAAGAACAGAATGAACTACCTTATTTTTATGACGATACAGATCTAGGCAATTTCACTGATACTCGCGAGAGCACCCTAGAACTCGATAAAAACAACCTTTTTGTCACTGAAATTCAAGGCATTGAATATGAATACAATGAAGCGAAGGTAGAACATAGTTTTTATGAAAAAAGTCAGTTTGAGTTCTAATTAGTGCCCCATTCTGTTTCTTCGAAGCTCAATAACAAAAACTTGGTCAATAACCAAGCATTGCTATCAAACTTTGGGGCAAAGATGAGTCAGTATTTAATTTACTGACTCGTTACTGGACAGAAATACGTTAAGAACTAAATTCTTCTCTAATTAGAAATCTATGACTACCTCACATTGCGCCTTGTCAGCAATCTTTCAGCGAAATTTTGACTCGTTTAAAATATTGAAATGTCTTTGCCTGTGACCACAAACAACAAGTTCGTCAAATATTGGACAACCATTCACACAAACCGAGCGGTGATTACACTTTACACAGCGTTCAGAACTAAAGTAGTTACGAAATGCGGCCATATTTTGAGATTTTGTCCAAATGTCCAAGAGCGTTGTGCTGTCATCTAACAGGTCTCCTTCTGCAACCGCCACTTGAGAAGAGCATGGATTTTCGCAGGTCTGGGCAGTTTTAAGCTACCGCCAAAATGGGGATGAGGAAATCCTTTGCGATGGTATTAATGTCGAACATCCCATTGCATTCGCAATTTGTACCTCATGCGTAAAACGCCCTAAAAGGGTACTTGATGTGTCATAAGTTGAGTGATTTTTGGTTCTTCGTTTTCATCTGTAGAGTTCTCAACTGTACACTAATTGCAACGTATTGATCTGTGCAGCGATCAATAAAATGTGGCTACTAATGAACGTAAGGTACTATTGAATTACAGAACACAGGTCAAAAAACACTCACTCAGAAATTGAAACTAACTCATTTTATGTGGCATTAGTATGTTAGAGAAATCTATCACAGTTAAAGAATTGGCAGATTGCATGCCGACCAAATCACTTAATGTTCCGGGCAATTAGTACCCGCCGCCCCCTTCCTTCTCCAAAAAAATTTTCGTCACAAGCACGTTTAAATTTAAGCTATAAAATCAACATTATACATTCGGATTTGATTCATTTGTTTACAGTTCCAAAGCTGTATCAATACAAGCAGTAAATCCATTGGTTATTTCACCTACCTAGGTAGGAAGATATGCTAAAAAGTGAATAAGATGAGGCACTTTATGCATAGATGTCGATCACTTACTTGGTATTGCAACACCAAGTAAGTGATTGTTTTTAAAAACATTTGACTCAAAATAACCCCTTGCCAAATCGTGTCTTTTTCTTTATAAACATGCATAAATTTAGACATGGTGAGGAAGAGTGATGTGTTACGGATGTTATGAGCCTGAAGAAATCAATTGGTTTTTACAGCTTTCAAAAAGACTAAGTTCGGCGATGGGTATGAGTTGTACCGAAGATTATCATCCATATCAGGGAGCTTGTGCTTACGTAACGCTCTATAAAAAAGCTCAGTTACTAGACGTTAGTTATCACGCTCAACGACCAAATGGCCCCGACATTCTATCGTTTCCTGTCGGTGATATAGAGCACCTTAGGGCTATTGTTTTTCAAATCATAAAACTGGGCTTTCAACGTCTTCACTGGATTAACTCAGAAGAAGTTGAAGAAATGTGTCCTCTGCCATCACCGGGACTTGAACGCTTAAATTTTTACTTGGCGTTTATGAACTACGGGGACGGCAAATGTGAAACGAATAGATACCTTCGTGCTGAAATTAGCTCTCTCGTAGACCGGGGCACAACCTCACCAGATACTAGTACGGCAATGCTATTGCCAGCAATTCCAACAGCTGGCGATAAACTCTAAATAAGGAAATCATTAATGGAAAAGATATTACTTATTAATACTTATGTCGTTGTTCCTATTTTGATAGGAATCATCATCGGTATATTTTTTGGTGCGTTTGCTACAGTGAAATACATTAAGCGACGCAAATGATTACTTAATCCGTCACTTCATCTATTATTGCTGAAGTGACTTTTTTATTTTATAATTGCTATAAGCGATTTAAGAAAATGAATAAACCGAAAAGCTCAAAAAGTCACACCGCATTGCAGGTTCTATATTTTGATGTTGCGAGCCTGCTTCTCTCTACAGATTACCTCGATAAACATCCCCAAATGCGCTCTATAACAGAAATAGAGAATTATTTCTCCATGAGTCATGCTTCATTTCTAGAACAAGTAACGCTTGATCCTGAAGGGACTGAGTTACTAAACGTCTTTTGTTTGAACTCCAATGTGCGTTTGTACCCTCTGGGTACATTATTCCCTCAGGAATTTTTGATAAAACAAGGAATTAAACGAGAGTACTTAGCTTCAGACAAGAGGTTAACGCTCAGATTAAATGACTCCAATCCTATTCGGAGAATGTTAGCCCATGCATATAAAATGAATGCAGATTGGCGGGTTGTAGGCAACCTAAACCTATATGATTTTCAACTGTCGAGTTTTGCAGGTAGGTACATTAAAACAGATACTTCTTCCGGTATTACAGAGAATCTCATCCGAGAAATAGCGGATTCATTTCAAAATGAATAGTGGTGAATAATACTAAAACGAATAGATTAGTAAATGGGTCACTACCGAAACATACAGCCAACTTTCGGGCAGTGTAGCTTATATTTGGACAATTCTGTTTTTAGCATTTACTAAATTAGTAATTATCGGATTATCTAAGCTATGACTAAGCTGAATTGTGAGCGTGCTATAACGGTGGCGAATTAGGAACCGACTGACCACTGTTCAGAGCTTTTTTGACCTATATAGGTCTCACACTCCGCAAGGTAGGCCAACCTCACTGGTCGCAATATAGGTCAAAGCAATTGACAGCGATGGTGTTGGGGTAAAGCGTTTTCGCTTGGGTTTCCAGACATATATTGGTTGCACTCAAGTAGTTATAAGCAAGCTCACTCTTGCCCTTCAACTTCTCAATCAATATCGACATATCCGGTCTACAGGCTCGCTCCCAATAACCTTTTTGCATGTAATGTGAGTGTGCTCGAACCACTAAGCCACATATAACCAATTCTGGGATTGTTGTAACAATTTCTTTAAGTTGATCATTGGCCTTAATTGTTGGTTCGGTTGAGAGCCATACAGCATCAGTATATTCAATCAAGCATATGCTCTTTTTCGTATCATCATACCAACGTTGGATCTGGTCACTATCAATTCCTTCTGGTTTTTTAACCATCTCAAGCAATAGTTTTAGTGTACTAGATAGGTTAATTTTAAATGTGAATGCTGCTTGATTGACAGCATTTGAAGCAATTGCAGAGTGAAAATCAGAGACGTTACTTTCATTCAGTTTAGAAAAGTAGATTTTTAACTCATCCATATTTTTGATATTGAGGTATTTTAGCCAGTTAGAGTTCTCTGTAAATAGTGGTTGTTGTAAGGAACCACAAACTCTAACTCCAACATTAACTAAATAGTTAAAATCCACCCGATGTTTAGAGAATTTTCTCTCCGCAACTAACCACGGAAGTATGTCTTCTAAGTGATCAGCCTTTTTATATGTTGATATGTCTAGCGGAGAGTTACACATCATCAAGATGTGCTGCATAGCGATATGTGGTGAAAATTTCAACGCCCAATCGTTAGATTTAGACATCGGTATGACCAAGTTCATCGCACTAGCATATCTACCCTTTAAAGTCTTCGTTAACAAGTCTTGGGCTCTGGATTCGTCACCAACCAACTGTAGTACAAATAACTCTCTACAAATTGAGTACACTTCAAATAGAAACTGTAAGTTGTAAGCCTCCTTCGCTGGGAAAACCGTATCAACAGGTGACTGTGAGCTTATATAAGCACGATTCTTGGACCTATCATGGTAATTATCATGGGTTCCACAAAGGGACAAGCCACACCTTTCAGCGCACCACTCAAAGACTGTTGACAGTAGATTTGAAAACTCCCCACGAGGCATATTTTCCTGCGGTAGTTGGTCTCCATACAAGTAGTCGAGTAGAATATTGACCTTATGAAGGTGTTCAAAGACGTGCTCTAAATAAGAAAATAAGCCTTTGTCATCAGCAAGAACAATTTTAGCTCTTAAATTTCCATCGCTCTTCCACCATTCACGAAGATTCATGCCGCTATCTGGATGTAACCCAAGCTCAGACAGTTTATGCGAAAGCCAACTCACATCACGTGACCATGTCTCGTTTAAACGCCAATAGAATACACCTGCAATACTGCTGGTCATTAGTTGATGATGAGCGAACTCATGTTCCTCAGTTAAAAACGCTAACTTTTCATCTTCGGATAGGTTCTTCCATACCTCCTTCTTGGATCGTAGCGAACCTTCCATTTTCTTATTGACCTTAACCGAAGTGGAAATTGGAACGTTCACTCCAACCATATCTCCAATTAGCAGATAACTTCCATGGTTACCAGACATAACTATCCTTTGCTTTTATCTTCGGAGCTTTCTTTAGAAATGATCCCATCTTTATCTTTGACTACATACTCTTGTTTCTTACTCCTTAGTTCTGATATTACATAACCCACAAAAACACTTACTAGCTCATCTTTTACGGCTTCAAAAACATCGGTTCCAATGGATAGAACAAAGTTCAAAACTTCAGATTCAGACTTATTCCCAGCAGTAGCCATCGGGTACACTTCTAAATTATTCACACTATTTTTGTTTTCATTAATGAAAGCCATCAATTGCGCTTTCACTTCATTGTCAACACAATTGACAGTCACTTTAACCTGTTGGTTGTTACTTATTCTTTCTAGCTCTATCACATTTGCCATATGGTATATCTCCCTCTCTATTTATGTTCTATTAAATATTTACGACTTCAACCTTCCGCAGAATTTCATGCATCTCATAACGCTAGTACATTAGCATTGATTGCTGTACACGCAAAGCAATCGACCAGACATGGTCGCATTAGCAAAGGTACGGGTAATGAATAGTGGGTTATTAATGTTGATCATCTACTCTAACGAGGAAAGGGGCAGAGACGAGTTACACCTTCGGAGCTTAAATGAGCCAGCAACACGTAACTACAACAGAGCCGAAAGTATACAGGTGTTTCTTCAGTGAGCCATAGTCTGGTTTGTGGTGGTATTGGAGTAATCTTTTAGTCTTATCAGCGTAGGTGATAAGAGAAACCTAGTGATATAGCTCACAGCCTTAAAAGGCCAAGTTCATGAACCTAGGAAGTCATTCTTGCTTAAAATATGAACACGAAGTTGGTACTTCATGAAGTAAAATTAGGTTCATGAGTATACCCCATCGGATCCGTTTCAAATAAATCCCCTAAAATACAGTTACTTATGGTTGATTTTTATCACTCACTCACTCACCAACCTCACCAAAACCCAGAAAAGTTAAATTCACAATGATTAGTATTCTGTACACGTACTTACCCTAAGGCTAGATAAATTAGAACGTTAACTTTATAACCCCTCTTACTTTCTTGGCAAAATCTATGAGCGTATATTTGTACATATAATGCCCTGAAAGCTGTTTTTCTAATTTAACCATAATCTATTTACCATAAACTACGTTATCAGAAGATCTATTTAACTAAAGTTAAATAGATCTCTACTAACGATTGCTTTCTTTTCAATTGGTTACGTTGATTTTTACTAGAGCTATTGTATTTTTCTAAAAACTACGAATTTTGCCACTACGCTGTGATTTAAAGCTTAGCTTTAGCTTTCCTTGTAAAAGCTGCATCTTCTAACATTGGTTCCGTAAGTGGGATTACTTACAGTAGTAATAAGATGCAGAATTAAGTAGACCACCTTCAGTTTGCGCACTTGCCAAACTGTACTCAGCTCCATTCAATTTTGTAAGCACTACATGGTTTTGAAATGCTGAATAGTAAATGAGACCAGTGTATGAGTTAGGACTTTTTTTCTTGATCTCATAATTACTTGTATGTTTCGTCATGCTGTCTTTTACAGTAATTTCATCGTTAAAGAGGTTTACCTCAATATTCATACCATTGGGTCTAGTGTAGTCATGGTCAAAGAAACAGCTTAGCTTTAAATTTTCTGCTTGAGTACTTGCAGATAAAGCAAGAAGTATTGGTATTAGACGCTTCATTCGCCCTCCTTTAGATTTAGCAATATCCAGTTTAAGTAACTAATTTTATTCCTATATTAAAAGATTAAATCTAGTCACTTTCTAGCTTAGAGATTGATGCGATAACTCCTTCGAAAGGACAAGGATCACAATTCGTTAAACGACAATGATCTTGTAACTTCTGTACTTGAAACTTTTCTGGAGAAATACCTAGTTCTGACATTAGCGTAGAAACATCATGTTGATTTATTAGGTTACATATTTTGTTGTCTGATTGAACTTGGTTAACCTTGGTAAGTCTGCTCATAATTCGTTTCGATCCAACTTAGTAAGTGATTAAAAAACTCTTGACAGCTATGATCTGCGTATATTCGGTTTATTATGCTACTCCATTCGTGTAATTTAATTCTTATGAATAACTAATTTTTCGCCTTTTGTTTTACATTCCATAAGAAATGACATGGATTTGCTGTCATCTTCGATTTGTAATCACTATAGGACTTGTACCCATGTGCCATAGCGAGCGTGGTTGCTAATAAGCTTGTTCCTGCTGTTGCCATGCTTAGACCCAAACCCGCAAAAGCAATACCAACATCAGTTAAATGAACTTTCTTAATATGCTTCATTTGCGGCGTTATTTGTCGCATTTGAACTTCAAACAGCTCATGTTGTGTATCTTCAATGATCGTGCGAACACGTTTTGGGTCAGGTTCATTTCTTGCCGCTCGGAAGCCTTTTTCCAGTTCTGCACGAAATGAATGGAATGCTGAACCATCATTGTTTCGTATTGACATTAAGTCCTCCGACGAAACCTTGTCCAAAAATGGTACATCCATTTGTAAAGTACAATTCAAAGCATTTGATTTAATGTCACTTTCGCTAGCATTTATGTCCAATAGATGACTTTCAAATGGATGCTCAGTACCGAACATACACTCTAAGGAATTACTTAATGCAAGTCGTTTGTTAAGATCAATGAAATGGTTTCTTGCTGTTTGATTCACAGACTGTTTTACCCATTGAATGAAGTCCTCCTTCTCAGGAGGAACAGACGATAGCTTTTGAATTATCGTGTATATGTTTGCTTCTTCTGTTGGTTTAAATTCTGTTGGATTAAGCATATAACCCATACAGAATCCCTCCTCCATGCCTTTAAAATGAATGCTAATCTGGCGGCATGGATACAGGTCACGCATCACGAGTATGCGACCATTGTCATTTTCAACACTTCTAACATCTGCACTTGCTTTATACTCATCCAGAATATGTTTAGGCAGAACGTCTTCAAAACCAACATCAGAACATATGATTGGAATCTCAGCCCCTCGTTCTAACTCAAAACTAACAGGATAAAGCTTAACATAACCACCAACTACCAATGGTCGTAGCTCAATTAGTTTTATAGCGGCTTTAGCTAAACTTTGACGATCAACTTTAGGTGTTGACGCCATTCCCATGAATGATGTTAAGGCTTCTGTGGCTGACGTTCTAAAATCGGTTAGTTTAAAGACTGGGTCAGTTACAACTGCTTCTTCCAAATACAATGCTGCTTGTTTTAAACGAGATACTTGTGACATTGTGTCGGTTGCCATGCAACGAACAGTGTTTTTCGCCTTTATGCTGTTTCTTGTCTCAGGAAGCATTTTCAAACAGTACTCGCGGTAATTACGCAGTTCTTTCTCTAGAGTTGCGTCTGAGATCCCAGTGTAGAGACGAGTAATCAACGAGCTATCTAGTAACAACGAATCGTTCAGGTAATCGTATGCGTAACTTCCCATCTATTCTTTCCCTAATTTATTGATGCCAACTGCTGTATTTATATCCTCCATGACTCTCTTGTATTGTGCCTTATGAAGCGCCCAAGTGAGGTTTGCAATCGCATCGGCGTGTTCCATGCGTTCCACTTTTACTTGTTTTTTTAACTCTGACAGCTCCGTTTGAGCTTCACGCTTGGCTTTCAGTGCCTTGTTCTTGTTGCTCTTCAAAGTCTCAGTTCTAATTTCTCTTGCAGTCTTCTTTTCTGACTTATCAGCCTTAAGTTTAAGTACCTCATGATATAGCTCGGTGTAATAACTTAAAGAACCGTTCGATACGCCAGCCTTTTTATCTACAGCAGACGGATTGATTTTAGCGCCGCCTTGCTTTAGCTCTTCCAGTGCTGCTCTTAGTTTTTTTTCATTTCTAGTCATATCACCAATCCTTACAGATTTAGTTTCTTTTACGAAGGCGTAATAACGAACTCAGTGAACTCAATATTGTGCTTTCTCATTACATGCTCCGCAGCTCGTAAGTCACTAAGTTCACGGCCTAACGTGTGCCTGTTGATTGTGCTATTTGCAAGCATTTTACTGATGAGTTTCACGCAACCATCATGCAATGTCTTCCATCGCAGAGCCTCTTCTCTTGTAATGCTTAGGTTCTCGCAACCATTAGATACGCAAGAGCTAGGCTGAAAAACATGTGATACTGAGCATTTCTCATTACCAAAGCAACGACCAAATCCTGTAGATCGTGACGCTGTATGGTTGTTTTTCTCTAAGGAGGCAAACTCTTTATCAGTTAAAGCCCTTGGCTCCCCTTCAACCATCAGATTTTCTGCAAAACCACCTGACGCTTCGCCAGAGACAACGTTTGACAGGTACTTTTCGTTATAAGTTTTTCGGCTTGCGTCCAATTCCCTCAAAAGCTTGGGGTCTGTTTTTACTTGCATCAAAGCAAGCACATCACTAGTCGAGGTGTATATCATAGACATGCCAATGAAAATATGTTTCAACTGCTGCTTTAAGGCACCTAAGCAAGACAGATCGTTACCCACCGCAAAGTGTGCAAAGCTTCTGCGCCATGTATGGTTAATGAAATGCCAGTAGTACGTACCATCAGCTTTCATCTTTCGTGGATCGGCATTAACGTTACTGTTTAGCAAGTTATAAGAGGTATCCCACTCCTTCTTATACTCTGGCCGCAAGTGGCGATCTTTGAATTCATTCAGGCAGGTATTTAGGTTAGATTTATTGAGACTTACCTTTTTCTTATTGGCGTAATTAGTTGGCAAGTATTTCCAATCACCACCATTAGCCAATCCAATCACCTCTAATGCCTTTTCGCAAATTTCAGCGCAAACCCAAACATCCTCTCTTATGGCACCTTGCTCCAACTTCACCGTGGAGGAGTTCAACAGTGATGTTGTAACCCCTTCGAAATCGACCGTTTCGTAAGAATCCTCGTGTAAAAACACCGCTTCACTCAATCGCATTCCACTAAAAGCCATGCATGTTGTATAGCCTAAACCAATGGCAACCCTACGAAACTCCACAAGATTTAATGATGACCCCATTTCTCCAAGTTTAGGGGTGTCGTCACAACTAAGCTGTTGATGATACCAGTCTATTAATTCAATTAATTTTCCGAGCGTTTGCCCATATAACTCTGGGATAATGGTGGGATGGTTGCCTTTATTTCCACTTGCCAATTCCTTAGCCAAAGCGTTACGACTCTGAATGGGAAAGACTAACTGCAAGTTTAGAGGCAAGAAATCATTAGCATCGCTCAATGTCGTGTAAGAAGTTAGGACGCTCTCACATGAAGTCTGACTATATTTTTTGGATCTCAGGAACTCTTTAATCTTCTCAAAGAAAATCGGGTGAGCTAGTGCTGCTAGCGTATCAGGCACCACTTCCCAATTATCAATAATATCCTTTACAAGTAATTGGCAATAGTCGATTGCGGCGATAGTTACATTCTTTTTTCTGAGTTTCGAGGTGAACAATTTATCATTAGAGCCGTACAACAGAAATGCAGCACGAACTTTTAAATCTCGATAAATTGGGATGTCTTCATACTCAGGTTTCCAATAAACATCATATTTAGACGCAGGTGAATGATCTAAGTTATACTCTTGAAATGACCATTTTCTAGCTTTAAATTGATTAATCGATTCCCCGCCATCGAGCGTGCAATCTTTACCACTGTACAGATCTTCGTAATTAAGTAAGGACATCAACTTTCCTGTTGTCAGTATTGTAATTTATTAAGCAAAACTACAGCTTTGTCTAACGAAATATGTGTTTTGTTTAGGTGGCGAGCATTTAGATATCCATCTTATCTAATACGGCATACATCCCATCCCAAAGCGGGTGCAAGCCTTGTTTATCAAGCTTCTTAATTGCCGTTGCTAATTTTTTTGGAGTGAGTTTGCCTTTGATAATTTGGAGCTTTGCCTTCAATTCACCCTGCTTTTCGATAAAGTGAGCGAAGCTAACATGGTAATTAATTGAGTCGTTTAAAATAGATTCGAAAGAAAGCAGTTTCCAGATGTCGTTCACTTCATCTACAACAGCAAAATTTGCGCACCCAAAACACTTGATGATAAACCCACACCCCATCAGCTTCTTATCTTCATCAGAAAGAAGCGGGTTCCTGTCTAGGCTCTTTTGAAACTCTTTGCTTTCAGCAGTTTCTAAACCTTTACATGTGCCACCGTTCTTTAGATCAGCCACTCCAGACTCTTGTTTCTCTTTTTCGTCAATAATCTGGGGGTTATAAAGGTTCTTTCCTTCTTCAACAGCAATGCTAATCTTTATTCCTCTTGCGTGTTTTTCTAGCGCATGAGCTGTCTGGGTCATTTCCTTGTGTGCCGTTTCGTTACTGACCTTCGAGTAGTTGTATCCACGATGGACTGATAACCTATGTCGTCCTGCAATAACTCCGCTAGCTTCACTGATCTGCACCACCAGTTTTGGACACCGAGTTAAGTGAGTACAATCACTAACGAGGTGAATCATGACAAACAAGAAGAAACGTATTATCCATTCTCCTGAATTTAAAGCCGAAACTCTGAAGCTAGCAGAGAAAGTGGGAGTCGCTGCGGCAGCAAGACTGTAAAGAAAAACACTACAACCAGTCAGCGAGAACAAGAGCTAGCTGCTGAAGTAGCCAAACTCAAAAGACAGTTGGCAGAACAAGCAGAAGAGCTAGATATCGTAAAAAAGGCCGCCACCTACTTCGCGAAAAATCTAAAGTAGATTGCTATGAATTCATGCTTGAACACTTGCTGTGCTTCAGTGTTGTCCGCATGGTTAAGGTATTCAAGGTTTCTCGAAGTGGGTTTTATTATTGGATTAAGCATCGCCACAAGGGTATTCAACGCGAAGCAACTCGCCAAGAGTTTGATGCAAAGGTTAAAGATGCTTTTGACAACAGTAAGGGGCGAGATATC
>NZ_JYOQ01000130.1:0-721 GCF_000960545.1 Vibrio sp. S457-15
GGCGTTATACCGCAATCAATCATCTAACCTTTTCATGGCTTTACGGTAAACATCGCTACGTTCGCGTTTTCCGACTGCTAAGACGGTTACAATGATGACATCGTCTTCAACTTTGTAGACGAGACGGTAGCCAGATTGACGCAACTTAATTTTATACATGTTGTCAGCTCCAGAAAGCTTTGAAGCCGGAACATGTGGGTTATCTAAGCGTTCTATCAGCTTTTTCTTAAATTGTTGTTGCAGAGTAGATCCAAGCTTTTTCCACTCTTTGAGTGCGCTCTTTTTAAAGTCGAGTTTATAGGTCATCAATATTTACCGAAATGCTCTCTTCAGATTCACGCTCCTTAGCGATAGCTAGTAGTTCAAGATCCTCGAGTCTGTCCATCATCATTTCGTACGCTTCGGCAGGTACACAATAAAATGCGGGCTCATTTCGGTTTAATACAGCAACAGGTTCGCCGTAAGCACTAGTTGCAACTTTCATAGGGTTAGCTTTCAACTCGGTAATGCTTGCAGCAACATCGGCTAAAATTCTAGTGGTCATATAATCGGTCTCTTAAGTGGTCTTTATGTTGGTCATTTTAGCCTCAACCAAGCGGTATAACAAGTTGCTTAAGAGTGATTCGCAACGCGTGGCATTTTTACTATGCGTCGGTTTATGTGTTTAAGGTATTATGCGGAGGCTAAGGTATTGCGTTGCTCACACCTTAGCAAGGCGTTA
>NZ_JYOQ01000014.1:0-675 GCF_000960545.1 Vibrio sp. S457-15
AACCCGAAGGAGTTTCGAGTTGATGACAAGTCACCAAAGTTGTCTGCAATTTTTATACATGATGCAGACTCGATTTTGCCGGACTCAAATTCCAAGAACACTTGAATGTGTTATTTTGGTGTTTGTCCTAAAGACAAACATTGAGAACTTTACAAACAACAATAAATTGTTGTTTTGTCAGCTTTCCAAATTGTTAAAGAGCTAATCACTTCTAATGAAGTAACCATTTTTAAAAGCACTCATCGAATGCGCTTAAAGATGGTGGGCGATACCGGGCTCGAACCAGTGACCCCCTGCTTGTAAGGCAGGTGCTCTCCCAACTGAGCTAATCGCCCATTGTGTCAAAATATGGTGGAGCTATGCGGGATCGAACCGCAGACCTCCTGCGTGCAAGGCAGGCGCTCTCCCAGCTGAGCTATAGCCCCATATTTTGAGTTTTAATTCCTAATGGAAGGAATGGTGGGTCGTGCAGGATTCGAACCTGCGACCAATTGATTAAAAGTCAACTGCTCTACCAACTGAGCTAACGACCCAATGGTATCCCGTAGGGGAGTCGAACCCCTGTTACCGCCGTGAAAGGGCGGTGTCCTAGGCCTCTAGACGAACGGGACACTGGATTGAAGAGTTTGGGAACTCTTCTTCTCTTTACTTTATAAACCGTATCAATCTGTGTGG
>NZ_JYOQ01000131.1:0-91190 GCF_000960545.1 Vibrio sp. S457-15
GTGGCGGCCTTTTTTACGATATCTAGCTCTTCTGCTTGTTCTGCCAACTGTCTTTTGAGTTTGGCTACTTCAGCAGCTAGCTCTTGTTCTCGCTGACTGGTTGTAGTGTTTTTCTTTACAGTCTTGCGCCAAGCGTAGATCTGAGATTCATGTAAGGAGAGCTGTCTTGCTGCCGCAGCGACTCCCACTTTCTCTGCTAGCTTCAGAGTTTCGGCTTTAAATTCAGGAGAATGGATAATACGTTTCTTCTTGTTTGTCATGATTCACCTCGTTAGTGATTGTACTCACTTAACTCGGTGTCCAAAACTGGTGGTGCGGATCATTGCCCTTACGTAGTGCATCGTAGACCTGCAAGAAACAATAATATCGCTAAGCAGTGTGACCACCGTTACCAAGTAACCAGTCGCATGATCAGCGAAACATTTTCCAAAGTACGCGACGAACTCGGTTTGTACTCTAACGTAGAAAAAGCTAAGCGCCCTACTTTCCATGAAATCCGGAGACTATCGGCAAAACTCATCGATGAAATGGGTGTAAATCCTCGCCAACGCATGGCACATGCCAGTGATAGAACCACTCAGATTTACACTGATACTCACGACGTAGAATGGCATGAAGTACCAGCCATAAGCGTCGCAATATAGCCCATTTCAAGCGCTGTACAAACTACTGTATTTTACCACCCTTTTACCACCCCCTCGAACTTTACTCAGTACTAACGCAGAGTAATAACAAGGGGAGAAAAAAGGACAAAAGAAGGAGTTTCACTTGAATATCAATAAGTTACAGACACAAAAAAGCCCACCAGAAAGGTGGGCTTCTTCTAAAATTTGGTGGGTCCGGGCGAACTCGAATCGCCGACCCCTACCATGTCAAGGTAGTACTCTAACCAACTGAGCTACGGACCCAAATTTTTTATTCCTGACCATTCAATTCAGAATGGTGCGTCCGAGTGGACTCGAACCACCGACCCCCGCCATGTCAAGGCGATACTCTAACCAGCTGAGCTACGGACGCATATCTCTGGAACGAGAAGGATATTAGCTATATCCGATCAGGGGTGCAAGCATAAATTCATCAACTTTGAATCGTTTGGTGAAAATGTAAACTCAACACCCGTTTTCAGATGATTTTATCGGCAAGCCCTTCGTCTATTGGGGATAAAAGTGTGATCTATATAACTTTTACGATTTTGTTCAATTGTCGTAAGGCACTTCACTTAACATCCAAATTTGTAATGTCTGGGAAATATCAGGGCAAAAACCAAACAGAATTTGATATTTAGGCTCAAATGGCTCACCAATGTAGGTAGTGCGGATCAGTTTACCCGTTTTGACATCGACTTGAGTACTTACTCTGCCTTTAAAGTTTTGGAAAATCACAAACTGCTCGCTGTGATAAACCATCTGTTCACGATAAAACAAAAAGTGGTCTTGTGGCGTCTCCGTCAGTTTGCACTCCAGCGGCTTTAAGCTCTGCATTCCTTGCACGTGTGGAGCTAGCAGCAACAGTACAAATATCCATCCATATCGCATACGACTTCCCTATTCCGCTTTCTTTCTCAAAGTATAGGTCTTGGCGTATTGGGCGATACAAAAAAGGCTTTGATCTACACAAATCAAAGCCTTTAGGTTTATCGTTTGATTGGTTGTATTAGTCGTCAGACTCAAACACCACATTGTAGTTTTCAGTGTAAGTACAATTAGGTTGACGACTACAGGTGAAAAATCGTCGTCCTTTAAATTCACCTTGGCTGGCAGTTTTGATGATCATAGGGCTGCCGCATTTCTTACAAAAACGCACTTCTTTCTCAGGCTCGATCAAATCAATATGCGCTGCCAACAAACGGCGTAAACGCCCCACTTGATAACTGTGTTTTACTGAAGTCCCGATCAGAGGCAAGTTGGCAGATTTACATACGTGCATCAGCAACTTCTGACGCTCCACCTTGCCTTTATTCAATTGCTGCCCGTTATCAAACTCGATAATCACGCGCGGTTCTAACGTTCTGGGATCACAAATTACGTAGTCGAAATAACTGCGCGAGATGCGATTATTGGCCACGAAAAACTGCTTTTTATTCTTGATGTCTTTCGGAGCAACCAAAGTAGACATGTTCACCTTGGCAAACACGACAGCATGCTCTCCAACTGCAGCTCTTAGCGCATTGAAAAAAGCACCTTCTTGCCCTCTTAGTAACGGGCCTTTCGCACGATATGGATAGTCACGCGTGTCATCGTGCTTAATCACGTACTTTTGAATAATAAAGAAGAATACAACCAGAAGAACAACAATGATAAAGATGTTGGTCATAGATAAAGTGCGCCCAAAACAACTAGTTGCTCAAAGCGTAAATGGAAATGCTATACAGAGCAACAAAACCTATCAATTTTGAGGTGCGATGACATAAGCCATGAAGAAAAGTTCGCGGAGGATAAGCAGAAACAAGCCAATCTTTCTAGGGATTGGCTCTTGTACGTTGTGCCTGATTAACAATCATTAAGTGTTAGCATCTGGTTGATTGTCTGGCATGGCATCAATGAAAGTTGGCAGCTGGTTGCAAGCATCTACAATTGCGTTGATAACCGGATAAGGCGACATATCCACTCCAAAACGTTGCGCGTTGTAGACTTGAGGCACAAGGCAAATATCAACGATGCATGGTGAGTCAGTCACACTGTATTTACAGTTTCCATGCTCTTCTCGATATTTGGCCAGTTTCTCTTCTAACGCAGCAAAGCCTTGTTTGATCCAGTGATGAATCCACTCCTCTTTCTGCGCTTGTTCACAACCTAATGTTCCTTCCAGGTACTGCAAGACACGCAGATTGTTTAAAGGATGAATTTCCATGGCGATGTCCTGCGCCATCGCCAACGCTTGATAACGTAATGGCGTTTGTTCAGGAATGACCGATACATCTGGGTAGTTTTCTTCAAGATATTGAATGATCGCGAGCGACTGGTTTAAGCGTAAGTCGCCATCCACCAGCACAGGTACCAGCTCTGAGGCGTTAAGATCGTGGTATTGCTCATTGTGCTGTTCACCGCCATTGCGAACTAAGTGAACAGACACTGAATCATACGCCAGTTGCTTTAAATTCAAACATATACGCACTCGATATGCCGCCGAAGATCGCCAATATCCATAAAGAATGATGTCATCGCCCATGGCTTGTCCCTATTTTGCTGTTTAATGTTTCAAGTATTGACTAACTTGCTGATCAATAGCACCAAAAATAGTATTACCTTCAACATCAAACATCTCAAGTTTGATCGAATCACCAAACGACATAAAGTTTGTCGTTGGCTTGCCATCACGAATGGTTTCGATCATACGGACTTCAGCGATACATGAATAACCAACGCCACCTTCCTCAATCGAAGTGCCATGGTCAGTGCCTTGCTTGTTGGACACCGTGCCAGAACCGATGATTGCGCCAGCCGATAGTGGGCGCGTTTTTGTGGCATGAACGATTAAGTCTGCAAAGTCAAAAGTCATATCAACGCCAGCATTAGGGCGACCAAACGGCTTGTGGTTGTAGGTGGAAACCAATGGTAAATGAACTTTGTTTTCATACCATGCATCGCCCAATTCATCAGGGGTAACCGCTACAGGAGAAAACGCTGAAGACGGTTTAGATTGGAAGAAACCAAACCCTTTTGCGAGCTCCGCAGGAATCAAACCACGCAGCGAGACGTCGTTCACCAACATAATGAGACGAATAGACTCTTGCGCCTCAGCAATACTTGCGCCCATCGGAACATCGCCAGTTACAACGGCAACTTCGCCTTCAAAATCGATACCCCATTCGTCGCTGGCAAACTCAATATTGTCGCAAGGGCCAATAAACGCATCTGAACCACCTTGATACATCAGAGGATCAGTCCAAAAACTCTCTGGCATTTGTGCACCACGGGCTTTGCGAACTAACTCGACATGGTTGACATAAGCACTGCCATCCGCCCACTGATAAGCTCGAGGTAACGGAGACTCACAGTAATGCGCCTCAAACTCTTCAAACCCAGTGACCGTGCCATTGTTCAGCGCGATGTAAATTTCTTCCAACTGTGGTGCAACAGCTTCCCAATTATCGAGCGCGACTTGCATGGTCGGTGCTAGATTTCTCGGGTGGAAAACTTCTGTTGCGGGCACGCAGCGCGTTAAGTCTTTGCTCACGACCATCAACAGACCGTCTCGAGTGCCATTTTTCTTGGTTGCTAATTTCATCCTTGCCCCTTACTTCTCTTGCCAGCTATAGACGTATTCTTTGTTTTCTACTTTATCCAGTTCATCCGAGAACTGGAGTGCATGACGGGTATCGATCATGACTGCGACCTCATCCGTAAACTTCTTCTTATATTCTCGACCCGCTTTAAACGCTTTAGGATGTGGGCCATGAGTAAAGCCTGCCGGATGAAACGTTACCATACCCGCTTCAATGTTATCGCGACTAAAGAAGTCACCTGCGTGGTAGAACAACACTTCGTCATAGTCATCATTGTTATGGTAGAACGGTACTTTAAGTGCACCAGGGTCGCTCTCAATTGGACGAGGAACAAACGTACACACTACAAATCCCGCTCCTACAAATGTAGTATGCGCCGACGGTGGTAAGTGGTAGCGATGTGACATAAGTGGACGTATATCACGCCAATTCACTTTCACTACTGCTAAGTCGCCATGCCAACCAATCGCGTCTAAAGGATTAAACGGATAGGTAATCACGCTGACTTTATCGTGGCGTTTAACCTGAACCTCAGTGCGGTTTTCAGAATATTGCGCACGAAACTCATCATTGATAGACGGAACTTCCAACACCGCAGGGTCAAATACCGCGTGATTCCCTACCATGCCCTTTTCAGGTAAGGAGTACGCTGCATCGGTGTTTTCAATCATGAGAATGAACATGGGTTCACTCGGTTCTAAACGCCAACTCGTTGAGCGCGGGATCATGACGTAATCCCCTTCGCTCACTTTCAGATGACCATAGTCACAGTAAAGATCTGCCGTGCCTTGGTGGATGAACAGCAGCTCGTCGCCATCGGCATTTCTTACCAAGAAATCCATCTTTTCATCCATGCGCCATACACGTATTTTACAGTTAGCGTTGTGCAATAGGTGCGGTACTGACCAAGGAGAGATTTGACTGGCTTTATCCACTAAGGTGAAGTCAAAAGCGCGTGGGCGTAAGTCACCTTCCCACTCACACCAACCGGTTGGCGCATGTTGATGATGAAAATGTGCCGCAGGGCCGAAAAACCCACTTCGGCCAGCTTCACGTTCATAAATTGCCTCATCCGGGAAATCCGCATGTGCTTGTTTAGAGCACACTCCCTCCCGATGCGGAAATGTGATCCATTTATGCATCGCTTAGTACTCCTCGGCGAATTTGATCTTCTTCAATCGATTCAAATAGCGCTTTGAAGTTACCTTCACCAAAGCCTTCATTGCCTTTGCGCTGAATGATTTCAAAGAACACAGGGCCAATAACAGTCTGAGTAAAGATTTGCAGCAAGATTCCGTCTTTCATTGGCGCGCCATCAATCAAGATCTGCAAATCACGAAGTTTGCTGACATCCTCAGTATGGCCTTCAACGCGCTCATCGACTTTCTCGTAGTAGGTGTCTGGAGTTGGCATAAAGTCCATACCGCGGTCACGTAACGTTTGCACCGTTTGATAGATGTCATCCGTTGTCAGAGCGATATGCTGAATACCTTCCCCGTTGTATTCGCGGATAAACTCTTCAATCTGCGATTTGTCATCCGAGGATTCATTGATTGGAATGCGGATTTTGCCACACGGCGCCGTCATTGCGCGGCTGACAAGGCCGGTCAGTTTACCTTCGATATCGAAGTATCGAATTTCTCGAAAGTTCCCGATGCGCTCATAAAAACCAGACCATACATCCATATTACCTTGCTTAACGTTGTGCGTGAGATGGTCTATCTCGTACAAGCCAACGTCTGATTTTGCTAAGCGATCGTCTGCATCGTCATAAAAACGGAAATCGACGTCGTAGATGCTCTGCTTGCCATAACGATCAACGAAATAAAGCAAGCTTTCACCAATACCGTAAATGGCAGGGATACTCAGTTCCATCGGACCAATTTCAGTTTTGTACTCTGTGCCGCCGTTTTGAATAGCATGTTCAAGCGCAACCGTCGCGTCTTTCACACGAAACGCCATACCACATACAGATGGGCCGTGAACTTTAGCAAACTCCTCCGCCTGGCTATGAGGCTGGGCGTTCACGATAAAGCTGATGTCACCTTGTCGATACAACCATGCTTCTTTCGAACGATGTTTGGCTATTTCAGCAAAGCCTAGCGATGTAAATAACGCTTTTAGTTGTTCAATGCCTTTGCTGTCAGCAGCTGTGTATTCAACAAACTCAAATCCGTCTGTACCTAATGGGTTGTATGTGTCCACCATGACTTTCTCCTTGCGTCACTAATTTGTTTACAGCCTCACTGAGCTGTTTGAACTGATTTTTCTAACTTGGCGCAGGTAGAGAGAAATTGGAATACATCAGCCGAAATCTCTATTTCTATGGGTCTTACGGAGAAATGTAAAATTAATGTTACACCACAAAATCATCAATACATTCGGTTAAAAACAACCACAAATCCAATTAAATTTCAATAAATTAGGTTGATATTTTTCGATTTACGCCACACCACCGAATGTAAACAACTTGTTACCATGGTGATTTTTATTGGCACCTAGCGACTTTAGATAAGTCTTTGGTTTCATTTAAAGAGAGGTTGGAGAGAGTGAAACAAGCGAGAGTTTCAAAACAACAAAGCGCACGTAAAAAGCGGCCAAGCTCTTATTGAACTTGGCCTATCCAGTTGGCAGTGCGAGGATATGAGTAAACAGAGACGTCATTAATCCACAAATGTGATTTTGCTTCAAATACACCCCACTTATTTACAGTGCACCTTGCAGCAATTATTGACTGCTTTCATTAGTTACATATTTGCTTCGAGCCATAGTGCATTACTGTCTCCGCTCTCAATTACCAAATTGTCACTTGCTAAACCACTTTCGTGATTGCGTCGTCACTTCTGGCATTATCCTCGGTCAGAATCGTGTCAGGCAGTGATTTTCTTTGATTCAACGCAGCTTCACCTACATAAAGCTGTGCAATAAGAGAGATTCTGTTCCCTTTCGAGTCCGTGCCATTGATTTCGAATTCACATCGTTTCTCGGTATCGCCCTCGACCCCAAAAGAAAGAGACACCCAAATGACACAAATTAATCAAGAACGTCTAGTTGAACATTTCTGCCAACTGGTTCGTATCGACAGCGAATCTATGAATGAAAAACAAATTGCAGAAACGCTGGCTGAGCAACTGGGCGAGTTAGGTTTTACTGTTCACAAACTTCCTGTACCAGAACACATTTCTAATGGCTTCAACGTGTACGCACGTTTAGAAGGGAAAAAAGAAGGCTCAATCCTAATGAGCTGTCACATGGATACGGTAACGCCGGGCATTGGTATCGAACCAATCATCGAAGACGGTATCATCCGCTCGAAAGGCAACACCATTCTTGGCGGTGACGACAAATCTGGCATCGCTGCCATCATGGAAGCAGTGCGCTGCATCCAAGCTGAAAATCTAGAACACAAAACGCTCGAATTGGCGTTCACTGTACATGAAGAAGGTGGCCTGTTCGGTTCTGAATACTTCGATATGTCTCACGTAACCTCAACAGAAGCGATCGTACTGGACACAGGTGGCCCAATTGGAACTATCGTAACGGCTGCTCCGGGCCAACAAAAGATCGTCGCAACCATCAAAGGCCGCCCTGCACATGCAGGTCTTGCACCGGAAGAAGGCATCAGTGCGATCATGGTTGCGGCAGACGCAATCAACCAAATGAAACTGCTTCGCATCGACGAAGAAACCACAGCGAACATCGGCATGGTCAACGGTGGTCAGGCAACCAACATTGTGATGCCAGAGCTTAAAATCGTTGCTGAAGCTCGCTCTCTAAATGGAGAGAAACTAGAAGCCCAAGTCAACCACATGATTTCAACATTTGAGTCGGTATGCGAAAAACATGGCGCAGAAGTCGAAATCGAATCTAGCCGCGCGTACGACGCCTTTGTTATCGAAGAAGACAACGCGCACGTAACCGCAATCAAAGCGGCGTTTGCAGATATGGGTATCGAAGCGTTCACGAAAGGCACTGGCGGCGGCAGCGATGCGAACAACTTCAACAAGAAAGGTCTGACAACCGTTAACCTATCTACGGGTATGGCTAAAGTGCACACCACTGAAGAGTTCATCGCCGTTGACGATATGGTAAAAATCTCTGAGTTCGTTAAGCATTTTTTGGTGAAGTAGCCTCACTCAAATATTTAGATTAACTTCCGACTTTCATCCCCTTCTCGCCCTGCGCGAAGGGGATTTTTATTTTTGCCCTCCATAAATATTCTTCCCTTAATGCCAACTTGGCAATCAACCGCGATAAAAATTCTACTAGCTCACTTTTTGAGACCGAACAGCCCGACTTTCAGCACCTTGTTACAACCATGTTAAAACTCGATTGTGCAGACAATTTATACAATATACATTTTGAACACCTTTCAGGATGAATAGAGTGAGACAAGGATGAAATTACCTAAACTACTTTTGCTAGCATCGATAATGAGTCCGATACTGGCTACACCGAGCTACGCAGTGCCGTATCCGGTTGGTGTGACGCTTGCAGAGACGCAAGAAATTACACTCAACAACGGGGCGGAAGTCACCTCTATCGATCCTGCAAAACAAGCCGCGGAGCCTGCGTTCAACCTTGGTCGAGACTTGTTTGAAGGCTTAACCATTCAGGACAAACAAGGCAAAACGATTCCTGGGATTGCAGAATCTTGGACGGTGAATGACAACAATACGGTTTACACCTTCCACTTGCGCGATGCGAAATGGTCAAACGGCGACGCAGTGACCGCTCAAGATTTTGTCTATAGTTGGCAACGATTACTCGACCCTAACACGGCATCACCTTACGCTTGGTTTGCCGCCATACCGAATATCCTAAACTCGCAAGCCATTATGAAAGGCGAAGCAAAACCTGATTCATTGGGAGTGAAAGCGTTGGATGAAAAAACCTTCCAAGTCACTTTGGAGCAGCCAATTCCGTTCTTCATAAAACTCCTGAGCCACCCCGTTCTTGCTCCGGTTCATCAAACAACGGTAGAGGAACACGGCAGTAACTGGACACAACCAGAAAACATCGTAACCAACGGCGCGTTTACCGTTTCGGAGTGGAAGGTAAACGAGAAGATGGTAATGAAGAAAAACCCGGACTATTGGGATGTAAACAACGTCGTCCTAGATAAAATCACTTGGCTGCCGATCGGTGATGCGAATGTCGTGCTAAATCGCTACCTAGCAGGCGAAATTGATCAGGTCATGTCGATTCCTGCCGCACAAAAAAGGAAACTAATAAGCAAACTGCCTCAAGATGTGGCTGATACAAGTGCTTCGCTCAGTTCGACTTTTTACTACCTAAATACGCAAGAAGGACCGACCAAAGATCGTCGAGTTCGCCAAGCCCTCTCCTACGCCATTGATCGCAATCTACTGACTGATTCGATTTTAAGAAATGGTGGCATTCCGATGTTCACGCTAGTACCACCGCAAACCGATGGGTTTCAATCGCACACACCGGAATATTCAAAGTGGGACCAAATCCAACGAATTGACGAAGCAAAGCGTTTGTTAGCAGAGGCAGGCTACAACCAAAGTAACCCACTTAAGTTGACGTTTACCGTCCCGACTTTCTCGATGGATGTAAAAATGGCGACAGCCATGGCGGGCATGTGGAAGAGCCGTTTAGGCGCACAAGTCACCATCAAGCAGTTGGAACCTAAAGTCTTCTATGCCTTGAAAGAACCCACAGAAATTACGCGCGGCGGTTGGACAGCCGACTACAACGAGGCATCGACTTGGTTAGATATCTTCGTCTCAAATGGCGAGTACAACGATTCACGTTACCACAACCCGAAATACGATGAGTTGATGTCACAATCTAAGACCATGAGCGACCCATCTGAGCTGTATCTGCAAGCAGAAAGCATGTTGATTGATGATATGGCGATCATTCCAGTTTACCGTCCCGGCAACGATCAATACCTGATCAAGCCTTATGTCGGTGGCTACGAGCGCACTAACCCCGAGTCCTCGTACTACCGCAAGAATGTCTATGTGAAAGTCCACTAAAGGCATGTTTCGGCCTGTGTCGATAAGGTAACTAGCACTGACATTGCCAATACATGGCATACCTTCTCGAACCTCTCTTTCCTCGGTAATGAGCACAGGCCAATTTTTTTCACCTTTTATTCGACGCGGCAGGATGTGGCGTCGTTTTACCAAAGGATGATGGATCATGATTTGGTACATTCTGAGACGGCTAGCCATCGCCGTTCCAACCTTACTGTTTATTGCACTGGTTTCTTTCTGGTTGATGCACATCGCGCCGGGTGGCCCGTTTGATATGGAACGCCCAATGCCAGAAATCGTGCGCGCCAACATCGAAGCAAAATTCCACCTTGATGAACCGTTTCTGGTTCAGTTTTGGATTTACATTACAAACTTTGTGCAGGGTGATTTAGGCCCAAGCTTTGTTTACCAAGACTTCTCTGTCACTCAACTGGTCGCCCAATCTTGGCCCGTATCGGCAATGCTTGGGGTGCTTTCTTTTAGCATCTCAGTCCCACTTGGGATGCTGCTCGGCACTATTGCCGCATTAAAGCGCAATAGCCGTTTGGACTACGGATTAATGACACTCTCGATGACGGGCGTGGTTGTTCCTGCTTTTGTTTTGGCTCCCGTGCTTGTCACCATTTTTGCTATTCAACTTGGTTGGCTCCCCGCAGGTGGCTGGGAAGATGGGCAATTAGCTTTTCTTGTTTTGCCGGTATTAAGTCTTGCCATTGGATCAGTCGCTAGCATCGCGCGTGTCATGCGCGGCGCGATGATTGAAACCCTCAATCAGCCTTACATTCGCACCGCAAAAGCGAAGGGATTATCGACCGCCTACATATTGTTCCACCATGCCCTGCGTCCGTCATTGATCCCCGTCGTCGCCATGCTCGGGCCAGCGTTTGTCTCTGTCGTGACGGGCTCTGTCATCATCGACATCTTTTTCGGCACTGGTGGTATGGGCCAGCACTTTGTCTCTGGTGCACTGAATCGCGACTACGGCTTAGTCATGGGCATCACCTTAATTGTCGCCTCACTCACCATCATCTTTAATCTTGTGGTCGATTTGTTGTACACGGTGATCGACCCACGTATCCGAGTTTAGGAGTCAAACATGTTATCGATTAAAAAACTGGATACTCAATCTTTACAAGACCAAGTCGTAGACAATATCGAAGCGGTGGAAGGTCGCAGTTTGTGGCAAGACGCCTGGGCTCGTTTTCGAAAAAACCGCGCCGCGATGACATCGATTTATGTGCTCGCATTCATCACTTTGTGCATCACGTTTGGCCCCTCGATTGCGGCCTTTGGACACGATGAGATTGATTGGGACGTACTCGCCGATCCATACGAACTAGGGAAGCCATCACTTAGCAGCGGCCATTACTTTGGTACCGACGATCTCGGCCAAGACCTGTTTGCCCGCACCATGCAAGGCGGTCGCCTTTCAATTTTAGTTGGCTTCGTGGGCGCGTTAGTCGCCGTCGTTATCGGAACGATTTGGGGCAGCATTTCAGGCTACCTAGGCGGCGTCGTAGATAGCGTGATGATGCGCATCATCGAAGTGTTGGATTCAGTACCATTTATGTTCATGGTCATCCTTTTCGTCACCCTCTTTGGCAACAACATCTACCTGATTTTTATCGTAATTGGCATGGTGTCATGGTTGGGAATCGCTCGCGTGGTACGCGGCGTGACCTTCGGGATTAAAAAGCGCGAGTTCATCGAAGCGGCACATTCCATTGGCGTGTCAAAGTTCACCATCGTTCGTCGTCACGTGCTGCCAAACGTATTGGGAATTGTAATGGTCTATTCATCGCTCATGGTGCCCGGTTTCATCATGTTTGAATCCTTCTTGAGCTTTTTAGGCTTAGGCGTCCAACCACCCGACACCAGCTGGGGAATACTGATTTCCGAAGGCGCAAAAACCATTGATGTTGCCTTGTGGATGCTACTCTTCCCATCCCTATTCTTGGTCACAACCCTATTCTGTTTCAACTTCATCGGCGATGGCTTACGCGACGCTCTTGACCCAAAAGATCGATAAGGACAACTCCATGCTATCTATTGAAAACATGAACGTGCGCTTCGATACGCCAGACGGACAAGTCCAAGCGGTCAGTAACCTTTCCTACTCTATTAAAGCAGGAGAAACGCTCGGCATTGTGGGTGAATCAGGCTCTGGTAAAAGCCAATCGGTATTTGCGCTGATGGGGCTCACCGCCGACAACGGTAATGTCTCCGGTGAAGCCTTATTTCATGGCGAGAACTTACTCTCAATGTCCAAGAAACAGCTCAACCGTATTCGCGCAGAGAAAATCGGCATGATCTTCCAAGATCCCATGACCTCTCTGAATCCATTTATGAAGATAGGTAAACAGCTAAGCGAAGTGTTGATGGTGCACAAAGGCATGAGTCGCAAGCAAGCCATCGCGGAATCAATACACATGTTAGATGCGGTGCGAATCCCATCGCCGGACACTCGCCTGAATCAATACCCGCACGAGCTGTCTGGTGGCATGCGCCAACGTGTGATGATTGCCATGGCGCTCCTGTGTAAACCAGAGCTGCTCGTCGCTGATGAGCCAACCACCGCATTGGACGTGACCGTACAAGCCCAAATTTTGACTCTGTTACGTGAGTTACAAAAAGAGTTTAATACCGCGATATTGCTGATCACGCACGACATGGGCGTTGTTGCCGAAATGTGTGACCGCGTGTTGGTGATGTACGGCGGACAAAAAATGGAACAAGCGGATACGGACACCCTCTTTGCTCAGCCCGCACACCCTTATACCCAAGGCTTACTGAGAGCAATTCCGTCGATCACCGAAGACATGCCTCGTTTGCCAACCATCCCTGGCAATCCACCGAGCGCCTTGATTAACCACCAAGGCTGCCCGTTTAGAGATCGCTGTGATTACCGACTCGCTCGCTGCCAAGCCGAAACGCCGAAGTTTATGCCGCTCAATGGTCGTCAATCCATCGCCTGCCATGTCAAAGCCCAAAGCAGCATTTCACTCATCCACCTGTCGGCTTAAGGAAACGTTATGAATCAGAAAGAAGTGTTATTGTCCGCTCGCGACCTGCAAGTGCATTTTCCTGTTTCGCGACACCTCATTCCGAGCCGAAGAAAGATCGTACAAGCCGTCAACGGCATCGATTTGGATGTTTATCGAGGCGAAACGCTCGGCATTGTTGGCGAATCAGGCTGCGGAAAATCCACCTTAGCACGTGCTCTGCTGCGCTTAGTTGAACCCACGCACGGTAAGCTCACTTGGAAAGGTGAAGACATGCGTGGCTTCAGCAAAAACAAGTTAGCACGTCGTCGCCAAGAATTTCAGATGATATTCCAAGACCCATCGGCGAGCCTCAATCCGAGATTGACGATTTCAGAATGTATCGCAGAGCCGTTACTCACACACCAGCCTCAACTTAAACGCGCCGAAGTCGAAAAACGCGTCATTGAGATGATGGACAAAGTGGGTCTGTTGGCAAGCCAACGTAACCGATATCCGCATGAGTTTTCTGGCGGTCAGTGCCAACGTGTTGGCATCGCGCGAGCCTTAATCCTCAATCCGGACTTGGTGGTGTGTGATGAACCCGTCAGCGCATTGGATGTCTCGATTCAAGCGCAGGTCATTAATTTGCTCGACGACCTTAAACAAGAAATGGGACTGACACTGGTGATGATCGCTCATGACCTAAGCGTTGTGCGCCATATCAGCGACCGAGTGATGGTGATGTACCTTGGCAAACCAATGGAAGTGGGACGCTACGACCAAGTGTTCGACGATGCTCAGCATCCCTACACAAAAGCATTGCTTTCTGCGGGGCCGATTGCCAATCCGCAACTTGCACGCAACCGCGACATCCAATTGTTGCCCGGAGACCTCCCCTCTCCGCTCAACCCACCAAGCGGTTGTGTTTTTAGAACCCGATGCCCAGAAGCTACGGAACTATGTGGGCAGCAAAGCCCTGTAAAAACAGGCACTGAGCAACATCATATTTACTGTTCAAACATGATTTAGGACGTTTTCATGAATACAACAAACTCGGTTAACCAACGCCTTTCATCGCTACGCGACGCAATGGCAAACTACAAGGTTTCGGCCTACATCGTCACAAACAATGATCCCCACAATAGTGAGTATTCCGCTGACCATTGGGCTGGACGCACGTGGATTTCTGGCTTTACTGGCTCGGCTGGTAATGTCGTCATAACTCAACAAGGCGGTGGATTGTGGACAGATGGTCGCTACTACATTCAAGCAGAAGAACAATTGCATGGAACAGGGTTAGACCTTTTCAAAGCGCGTCAGCCGGAAACCCCCACCATTCCTAAATGGCTTGCGAATACCCTCGACGAAAACAGCGCGATTGCCGTGGATGGACGCTCGATCAGCTACGCATTTTACCAAGAGCTTAAACAAGCGCTTGAGCCAAAGAACATCGAGATTGTTCTCGACCTCGATCTGATAACGCCAATTTGGACTGACCGCCCGAGCAGACCGAGCGCAGAAATTTTTGACCATCCGGTTGCGTTTTCTGGTGTAGAAACCAAACAAAAACTCGCAGATATTCGTAAATGGCTCAATGAAAACCATGCGGACTGTTTATTGGTTTCAACCCTTGACGATGTGATGTGGACACTGAATATTCGTGGCGGTGACACGCTTTACTGCCCGGTTTCAGAGTCCTATCTTATCGTCGAACGAGACCGCGCAACGGCGTTCATCGATAAACAAAAGTTACCAGCCGAGATAGAGAAGAAGCTGACTGCGCAAGGTGTGAGCGTTCGTCACTACGAGTACGTCAGCCAGTATTTGAATCAGCAATGTGAAGGCTTGTCGCTTGCTTTTAGCCCGGTTTATACCGACAGCTTGTTGGTTAACTCCATTGAGCAGAACCTTTCACTAAAGCCAATGGCTTGCCCCGTCACCGACATGAAAGCCATCAAAAATCAGACCGAGTTAGCCAATCTCGAACAGTCATTGACGGACGATGGTGTGGCCGTCGTGAAGTTCATGAGCTGGTTAGAAGACCAAGTCCCAAGCGGGCTTGTTACTGAGCTGTCAGCCGAGGCTCAATTGAAAAGCTATCGCCGTCAAACCCGCCATTATGTGAGCGACAGTTTCCGCACGATTGCGGGCTTCGCCGCACATGGCGCGAAAATGCACTACGCCGCCGATGAAGAAAGCAATGCCGTTGTCAATGAAAGCAATTTCTTCCTTGTAGATTCTGGCGGTCAATACCTTGGCGGCACAACAGACATCACCCGTACTTTCCACTTCGGGTCACCGACCATTAAACAGCGCAAAGACTACACGTTAGCGCTGAAAGCGGTCATCCGACTGACTCAGACTCAATTTATGAAAGGCTCTACGGGTGCCAATCTCGACATCATGGCGCGAGGTGTGCTGTGGCAACATGGTATTGATTACAAATGCGGTACAGGACATGGTGTGGGTATTTGTTTGAATGTCCATGAAGGGCCACAAAACTTCTCGCAAAGCCACCGCGAAGTTGAGCTAAAACCTGGCATGGTGATCACCAATGAACCCGGTGTTTACCGTGAAGGTGAATACGGTGTTCGGATCGAAAACATCATGAAAGTGGTTGAAGTCGAGCAAAATGAGTTCGGTATTTTTTATGGCTTCGAGACCATTACGCTGGCACCAATCGCCACGAACATGCTTGATGTCTCTTTGCTAAGCCATGATGAAATTAACTGGCTAAATCAATACCATTCTCGCGTCTACCAAGCACTCAACCCATCTCTTGATGAGCACGACAAAGCTTGGCTTCAGCGCGCAACTCAGTTTGTAGAGCTTTAGACAAACTGCCCTATCTCCCGATTTCATTTTCATTTCAAACTCCCTGTTTGATTGCCAGCCTTCGGGTTGGCTTTTTTTATCCGACTATGTGCGCACCTCTTCTTGTTGCTGAAAGCTTTTCTTTGCACAAATAAATATGATTAACACTCATTAGTCGTCACAGAAAGCACTAAATACGCTCCGCCGATGACCAGATACAAAAACGCCCTGCCAATATGACAGGGCGTCTATTTGTGTCAAAATGCGCGTTACTCTCGGCAAGCTTCCGCGTCAAAATCTACAACAATCGCGGCATTTTCAAAACTGCCAGAGACTTTTATGTAGCCCCAATAATTGGCTTGGTTTGAAACGGTTATGCACTCTTTGTTACCAGCATTGTCTGACCAACCATGTAGGTTTGAACCATCTGGCCAGCCTAGATTGCTGTATTCAATTTTGAGGTCACCCGTGCCATTGCCAGTTGAGATAGCAATATTCGCATGTTCATTAACTGCCGGCACACTCAGCCAAATGGTTTGCTGATTTGACAAACAGACAGGCTCGCCAGCATTTAAACGACCACCACTCACTTTGCTTTGTACCGCGCAATTTTGCGGAAGCGTACTACTACCGCCAGTCGCCGAAACCGTCACATTGTGGGTCGCGGTAGCTGTCAAACCGTCATTATCTGTCACTGTTAAACTGACCGTGTACTGACCTTCACTCCCATATTGGTGCGTCGGCTGGGTTTGTGTGCTGGTCGTGCCATCACCGAAGTCCCACAACACACTGACGATTTGCCCGTCTGTATCCGTACTGTTCTCACTGCTGAATGTAATGCTTTCACCGACTTTTCCCTCATTGTTTGCGGTTATTACTGCATTAGGAGCGCCACCTGAAACCAATGACTGTTGCCACTGTTCAAACTCGCTCTGGTATAGGTTTGCCCATTGATTGATGGTCGCCTTGTAATTGCTCCAATTACCTTGGCGTGTTTCCACCAGCATTTGGTTTACATCATCTTTATGTCGTTCGAACATAAATCGAACGGCCAGATAGCCCCAGCGATAAATTCGGTCAACATCAAAGCCATCGTATGTGGTTTCAAAAACCTCGCTCAAGGTGTAAGTTGAGCCGTCTCGAATCGTATCTAACGCCGCTTGATTGTCTTTTTCGTTTGCGATGTATTCTGCAATGCCTTCACTCCACCACACTACCTTTTCAGTTGGATGACCAAAACCGCCATAAAGGTCGAATCGGCCATCTAGGTAATGCACGTATTCATGTTCTAAGTTCCAAACAAAATGGTCAGGGTTCGCGTAAGACGCTTCATAAGCGACAAAGTTAGGAATATTGCCCGGCTTGGACGGATCACCTTCAAGGTACATGCCGCCGTTGTTGGTACTGATATCAAAGATTGGCCCCGCATATTTGCCGTAGTCATCGCTGGAATCAAAAATATTCACTTGAAGCTGTGTATTATGATCATCAGCGACTGGCTGCTCGCCTGTTTCCAAAGATTGATGAAAATACCCTTCTTCGTAACCCATTTTGTTACAAGCGGCCACATGCTGCTCTTGCGTCATGTTTTGCGACAGAATACGGATGGTTGGGCTACAAGTGTAGGTTTGCGATAACACCAAACCTTTGAGCTTGGTTTCGAAATCACAAATTCCGTACTCGCTGCATTCGGCGTAGTAGGAGACCGTATCCGCAGCAGCAAGCCAAACGGCATCGCCTTTTCCGTACATCTCGTAGCGAGCAAAAATATCTTTTAACTTGCTACTCACCGTTGTGGCGGCACTGCCCGAATATTTGGTCAGACGCCCCAATTCGCGACCCGCATTTGCCACCATGAACTCGTCACTCGCTCCTATCGAGGACTCTCTCAACGCAAAGTCACCCAATGCTTTTGCAAGTTCGGTTTGGTTACCGATGGTTTGCAAATATTGGTCGTTCCACTGACCACCAAATAAGATGGTGAACACCCCATTCACCGCGTTGCGCATGTACCAGTTTTGAGCGTATTGGTCATTCCAGCGCGTCAGCCACTCCGTCACTTGCGGTAAATAAGCGTGTTGCAGCCCCGCACTGTCCATCGTAATGATCACTTCACTTAATACCTTGCCGTGCGGGTCGCTGTTTTCGTAAAAATTAGCGTTGTTTACAAACGCGTCTACCGCCTCTTGCACTGCGGGCGTGACCCAAGAAACAAACGAGATATTGTTGTTGTAAAACTCGGCGTAATAGCCAGCGCGCAAATACAAGTACAAGGCTTCAAGCTCATCACTACCACCGCCAGTATAGGCCTTCGCCAAAGTCACCGTATGCTTTGCCACGTTGTACATGTGGTCAGAATTAAACGCCGCTTCTTGCACTCGGCTTTGAGCAGAGAACAGCTCGTTGATGCAACTTGCACCTTGAGTTTTTATCGCGCTGATCAAGTCGTTGCTGTTTGTGGTTGTGAACGATTCTACGTCACAAACCACGCTTTCCGCTTCAACCGATTGGGTAGCCCGCGTACGTAACGTCTGTTTCGGTAGCTGTGGTAACAATTCAGTCGGTGCATACTCAGGCTGCGCCGTTTCTACACCATGTTCGTGCTGATGATGTTCAACTTTCTCTGTGACTTGCGCTACTGGCTCGCTCATTGCGAACGCAGCAGTGCTGCTCAAGGTTGCCGCGATCGCGACGCTGAGGGTTTTCAGTTCCATCTTTGTTCTTCTATATAATGTGTTCCTTAAATGCCGATACCACGTGACATCACTTCGTGCTCTTTTCACAACAAAGAGCATCCTCATATAAATCTGATTGAGCTTTAAAATAAACAATTTGTTAACAAACAAATTTAGCGGTATCACTTTTTAGTACCCAATTCGCCACACTACGAACTTTATTAAAATCGATTTGCTCAATAGACTTTGATGAACTAGCACTTAAAGACGCTACAACGAAGGATTTTGGCGTTATGAAAAAACCAAGCTACACTATCGCTCTCCCAACATATTTAGAATGAAATCTATGACCGATGCCGATATCGAACTTCAGCACCTGTGGTTAGAAATCCAGACGCAACGCTGGCAAAACGTGTCCCGTTTTTTATTCAGTTACTACTGTTATAAAAACAATTTAGTAAATAAAAACAACAAGGTTTGTTGGGAAACAGCCCGTGATTCGTTGCCAGCCTCTATCTGCCTTAAAACTCGTAAACAAGCGGTGATTGAGCCTTTAATTCCTGAAGAAACCGTGGTTGGTTTGCTCAAAGCCATCAGCAAAGATGGAGAGATGACGTTTGATGTAATGACGGCTACGCTTAACGCGTTTTTGCACTATGTGGTGATCAGCAAACAGGAGAAGCTACAACTTAAACCCAACATGCCAGCGAGTTGGTATCAGCAGCATCACAAGCCTGTATTCGCCCGTTTTGAGCAAGCGGGAATAGAAATTCAACAAATCAAATAGCCCCCCTATCGAGCCGCAGACGTAAAAAAGCGCCCACAAGGAGGCGCGTTCGGTCAAAATGGTGAGTAATTCCTGGACGAGAAAGCTCTGAGCAACCGAAAAAGGCTTATTTATTCTTGAATCCCACGAATACGGACATTGCGTCTGCGTAAGATCTCCAACGTCACGAGCAAACACACGGACATAAAAATCAGCAAGGTTGCAACAGCCAAAATTGTCGGGCTGATTTGTTCTCGGATCCCTGACCACATCTGCCTTGGGACGGTTTTTTGTTCTGCGCCTGTTAAAAACAACGCCACGACCACTTCATCAAACGACGTGCCAAACGCAAACAATCCACCGGAAATCATGCCGGGACGGATCAACGGAAAAGTCACGTGCCTAAAGGTATAAACCGGATTTGCGCCCAAACTGGCCGCCGCTTTGACGAGGCTTTGATCAAAACCACTCAGCGTCGCGCTCACTGTGATCACGACAAAAGGCGTACCTAGCGCGGCATGCGCTAAGATAATGCCAAAATAAGTCTGAGATAAACCCAACCGAGTGTAGAAAAAATACATCGCAGCGGCAGAAATAATCACAGGCACAATCATTGGAGAGATCAGCAACGCCATAATGGCATTTCTAAACGGCAAATTGCTGTTGGCTAGTCCCAATGCGGCTAACGTACCCAGACCCGTCGCGATCAAAGTAGCCATGAGCGCAATAAACGTGCTGTTTTTGAGTGCCAATAACCACTGCTCATTGGTGAACATTTCTTGATACCAGCGTACCGAATAGGCGTCTGCGTCCAAGTTCAGCATACCTTCTGTAAACGTAAAATAAGGGGTGGCATTAAACGACAAGGGGATGATTGTCAGAATAGGCGCAATGAGAAAGAACAGCACCAGTCCACAAAATACCAAGTAGCCTGCGTAAGCCATTCTCTCACTTTTTGAAGCGTAGTTTGGTAGTGCCATGGTTATCCTCCTACCTTAATGTTATTTATGCCAACCACACGGTTAAACACATAAAACAGCGCGAGCACGACAAACAAAAGCAGCCCACCTAACGCCCCCGCCATTCCCCAGTTGAGCGAGGTTTGCATGTGGTATGCAATCATATTGGAGATCATTTGCCCACTCCTTCCTCCCACGAGTGCCGGCGTAATGTAAAAACCAATCGAAAGAATGAACGTGAGCAACGCTCCAGCGCCAATACCCGGTAAAGTAAGCGGCATGTAGACTTTGACGAATGCAACAAGAGGGGTCGCCCCTAAGGAACGAGCGGCGCGGAAATACGTTGGACTGATGCCTTTCATTACACTGTAGAGCGGCAGAATCATAAAAGGCAATAAGATGTGTACCATAGAAACAACCGTACCAAAGGTATTGTGTATCATCTGAATTCGCTCAGACGTTAAACCAGACCAAATCAGTAAGTCATTAATCACCCCCTGATTTTGCAACAACACAATCCAAGAGGTCGTACGGACCAATAGGGACGTCCAAAAAGGCAGTAGCACCACAATCAACAGCAAGTTGGCGCGTTTGTCTGGCAAGTTTGCTAACAGATACGCCACGGGATAAGCCATCAACAAACAAATCACGGTAATTAAGATCGACATCCAAAAGGTTTTAAAGAAAAGGTCAACGTAGATCTGCCGTTTTTCTGGTTGCGCTTCAATCTCGCCCATTTCGTTCACCTGCATATCCAATGCCGCAAGGTAATGGTTGACGGTTATCGCACCGCTCAGGTTCTTAAAAGCAACCCAATGTTTTGCATCCGTCCAGCGTTTATCGAGCCTACTCAGTTCATTTATTGACGTAGGAAGCACTTCTAAACGAGACAATTTTCGTCCCGTTTTCATCATCAAACTGCGCATGCCAGAGACTTCTATGTTCATGCGATTGGCGATTTTAGGCAGGGCTTTGGTCTCATACAGTGCCAGCAGCTCAACCGAAAATGCCTCTACCACTTCGGAATCTGGCAATCCTTGATAATCCCAATGCGCTAACGCTTGGATTGTTTTCGGCAAGGCCTGCGGAATATCTCGGTTGTCGATACTGCGATAAAGCATTTCTAAAATAGGAAACGCAAATGTGAGCAAAATAAAGCATACCAACGGCAACGTCAGCATGATTGAGCGTAGGTTTTTATTGCGCTCCGCTTTTTGCAGTTGGGCTCTGAGATCGCTCTTTTGGTGATTCACATGTCGTTCGATTTCCAGCACCGAATCTAACGAAGTTAGCTCTCGACTCATGCCGCCACCTCTTCGCTTTCTGGTTGAATCGCATCTAGCGCATGGCAATCTGTACTTTGCCACCCAATTCGACACACCGTTCCCGGAATAAGGTTCAGATGCGTTCGGTTGTCGTTCGGCACTTTCACGACAAACTGACCAACCAGTTCAACGTCGACCACTAACCGATAATGATCACCGTGATAAATTAGCTCACGCAGCACGCCTTCAATTTGGTTATCACACGATTCGTCATCAGGCTGGATGGAAATTTTCTCTGGTCGAATAGACAAGGTGGTGCGCTCGCCGTTTTGGGTCACTCGAACCGGTTTGGCAACGAAGTGAGCGGAGCCGACCTGGACTTGGCATCGCTCTGATTGCCACTCTTTTACCACACCAGAAAGCTGATTATTTTCACCAATAAACTGAGCGACGAACGCGTTACTCGGAGATTCATACAGTTCCGTTGGCGGGGCAAGTTGCTGCACTTCGCCTTGATTAAAAACTGCGATTCGGTCAGACATAGTGAGCGCTTCATCTTGGTCATGCGTGACATACAAAATCGTAATGCCGAGCTTTTCGTGCAGGTGTTTAATCTCCATCTGCATTTGCTCACGAAGTTGCTTGTCCAACGCGCCCAAAGGCTCATCCATCAGGACGAGTTTCGGTTCAAACACAAGCGCTCTCGCCAACGCGACACGTTGTTGCTGCCCGCCAGATAACTGCTTTGGATAACGGCTGGCAACGTGCCCCAACTCGACCATGTCCAGTGCGCTCTGTACTTTATTTTGAATGGTTTGATTATCGAGCTTGCGCACTTTTAGAGGAAAAGCGAGGTTCTCCGCAATCGTCATGTGAGGAAACAGCGCGTAGTTTTGAAATACCATTCCGATGTCGCGTTTATGTGGCGCGAGATTGTTTACCGGAACGCCATCAATGTAAATCTCTCCGCCTGTTGCCGTTTCAAAACCCGCTAGCATCATCAGACACGTTGTTTTGCCTGATCCAGAAGGCCCCAACATGGTGACAAACTCTCCGGGTGCTATGTCTAAGTTGAAGTCTTTAACCACCAAGTTTGCACCGTCGTAGGTTTTTTTAACATGTTGAAAGCTCACATAATCCTTGTTTGCTGTGCTCATGGCATCCCTCCGTTCATTTTTGTATAGCGAAAATAAGTAGAGCGCCACAAAGCGCCCTACTCACTAGCTCAATTACAGATTGTATTTTGATAGGTCTAAGCGGGTAGCAAGCGCGTGCTCCACCATCTCGATCACTTGTTGACGCTCCTCACCTTTAAGCAGTTGGCGCGGTGCACGAACTTGCTCTGAACCACGGCCACACACTTGTTCAGCAAGCTTAATGCACTGAACCAGCGTAGGAATGGTGTCGAGACGCAGCAGCGGTAAGAACCAACGGTAAATTTCTAACGCTTCTGCATAACGGCCTTGGCTCGCCAGCTTGTAAATTGCAACTGATTCTTCTGGGAACGCATTGGTTAAGCCAGAAATCCAGCCTGTCGCTCCTAACATCAGCGACTCAAGCGCAATATCATCAACACCGCTGAACACGGTAAAACGATCATCGAACTTGTTGTAAAGCTCAGTGATACGACGCGTGTCGGTAGTCGACTCTTTGATTGCAACAATGCTGTCAAACTCAGCCAGCTTCGCCATGATATCGAGATTTACATCGACGCCGTACGCAACAGGGTTGTTGTAAATCATGATAGGCATCTCTGGTGTCGCTTCTGCCAGCGTGCGGTAGTAATCATATGTTTCGCTTTCAGACGTGCGGTAAACCATCGCAGGCATCACCATACACCCGTCGATACCAATTTTGTGCGCGTCTTGCATGTAATCGATAGCCGCTGTGGTAATTGACTCTGCCGTACCAGCAATAAGAGGAACACGACCATTAACCACTTCTTTGGCAGCTTGTAGCACCTGACGCTTTTCTTCCGGATATAGCGCGCAGTTCTCACCTACCGTACCAAGGCAAATAATGCCGTTCACACCATCTTTAATTTGGTTATCGATAACGGTTTGTGTTGCGTCTAGGTCAATGGACTGATCTTGACGAAACTGCGTACTGACCGCCGGATAAACACCTTTCCAATCTACTTTCATGAACTCCCCTTCCTTTATGTATATTGTATGCAATTTATAAAGACGAGCGAAAATGCTCAAATTTGGCTTTCAACGCCATGTTTTAACAACACCGCTTTTACTGCGGCTAAATCAGCCAAGGCACTGCCAACCGATTTATATAAGGTAATCACCTCGTCACTTTGACGCCCTTGCACTTGCTGAGCGCAAAGCTCAGGCAACTCCCCATAAATGTCTTCAGGTGTGAATACCCCCTCTTGTATTGGGATCAGCAAATCTCCCGCTTCCGCCAACACATTAATGCGACTGTCGACATACACATTCGCTCTTTGCACCGAGACAGAATCGCATTCACGCTTGTCTAAGTCGTGATTGCCGACCAGATCAATGTGTGTTCCCGGCTGCACATCAAAGCCATTAAATAAAGGCTGAGCAGACGCAGTAATGCAACTGATGATGTCGACTTGATCAATCACTTGCTCAACGTTTTCGACCACAGACACAGAGAACTGGCGCTCTTCTGGCAGTGATTGATATTCAGAGGAAGACAGAATCTGATCCACCGTTGAGGCAGCCTTTTCTGGGTTTCGTCCCCAAACATAAACTTGTTTGAGTGGTCGAATCGCTGCGTAAGCCCACGCAAAATAAGGGGCTAAGTTGCCAGTACCACAAATCAACAAGCGGGAGGCATTTTTGCGCGCTAAGTAATCGGCGGCTAAAGCAGATGCGGCAGCTGTACGCCAAAAAGTTAAGACTTTACCGTCCACCAGCGCGATAGGTTCGCCATCTCCGCGTTTGAAGACCAACAACTTAGATGCCAAAGTATCTTTGCCTTGCAGAGGATTCTCAGGAAAGTAAGTAAATGCCTTAACGGCAATCAGTTCTTGGTTCCATGCAGGCAGTAAAGCAAAAGCTTCATAATTCCCCTCTTCTAATGACATCACTCTGCGCTGCGGAATCGTGGCAGGCTGCGCATAGATGTCTCGCATGGTTTCAATCAAAGAGTGCATACTCAAACTTTGCGCGACTTGCTGTGCATCGATGACTTTCATCACTTCTCCAAAATAGATACGTTGAGTTCCAATGTGGGGTTTAACTCATCAATCGAGAAATAAACCCCTACAGTTAACGCCTAATTAAGCAGCCAAGTATTGAACTCTTCATTCAACTCATCGGCATAATCAGACCACCATTCGTCGTTAATCAAAAACGCCGTTTTAAAGTTCTGAGGCGCGGTCGGCAGGTTCGCCAGAATCTCTGGGCTTACTTCCGCGGAGGAAGACTTACGAGTCGGGCCATACGCGACGTATTTAGCTTGATCTGCCAAAGGCTTAGTACCCGAAGAAAAAGCAATGAAATCGAGGGCAAGTTTGGTATTCGCGCTTCCTTTAGGAATAGCCCAGCCGTTCATATAACCCATTTGGTGATCCCAAATGATGCGAAATGGTTGGCCTTCATCTTTACGCGCGTTGTGTATCCGGCCATTGAAAGCAGACGCGATTACCACTTCTTTATCTGCCAACATTTGTGGTGGCTGCGCACCTGTCGTCCACCAAAGCACTTGCGGTTTGATGGTGTCGAGTTTGGCAAAGGCACGTGCTCGCCCCTCTTCAGTTTCTAGTAGGCGGTAAACTTCGTCAGGTTTAACGCCATCGGCCAACAATGCCCATTCAAGGTTACCTTGAGGTTGCTTTTGTAGTGCTCGTCGACCGGGAAAGTTTGTTAAATCAAAAAGGTCTGTCAACTTGGTTGGAGCCGTTTTGCCTTTGAAAGCATCCTCGTTCACCGCTAAGACGGTCGATACGACGATGGTGTTAATCGCACACTCGTGGATCGCCCCATCGATAAAATCCTCTTTTGCTGGTGTCCCGTCAGCGCCGGGAGGCAGAATACTGGGGTTGACGGGTTCCAAAAGCCCTTCCGCGCAGCCTCGAACAATGTCTGGTTTATCCAGCGAGACCAAATCCCAACGCACGTTGTTTGCTTCTACTTGCGCTTTAATCTCCGCCAAACCGCCACTGAAATCCTCCGATACGATCTCAACACCAGTCTTTTGGATGAATGGTTTATGGTAAGCCTCTACTTGGCTTTTGGTGAACGCGCCACCCCATGAGACGACCGTTAGTTTATCTTCAGCGTATGCCGAGGTACCCAACAGCATTCCCGAAATCAACATCACCAGTGGTGTTTTCGTCATTCGTGACATGGTTTACTCCTTTGGTTGTTTTTCTGGAGGTATCCGTTACGGCTGTTGGATACCACTTTTTTTGTTAAATTTTCGTTAACATTAGCATTAAATATATTTTATACAATATTTAATTTTAAAATTTTTTAGGCAAATCGTTGTAGTGTGAACGGCGCAATATTCACCGATGTTGGCTTATCTGCAACGAGCTCAGAGATTAGGTCTGCAGTGATCGCCGCTTGAGTCAATCCCAAGTGCTGATGACCAAATGCCAGCAATATCTTGCCATTAAAACACTGGTCGATTACTGGCAACGAGTCGATTGTTGAAGGTCGATTTCCCATCCACTTTTCCTGTTGTTTTAACGGATTTAAACCGGACTCAAACATAGCGTTCCCCTGCTGATACAACATCTCTGCGCGCTTCATGTTTGGTGGCGATTTCACATCGGCATACTCGACCGTTCCCGCCAAACGTAAGCCTTCAGACATGGGCGTCATAATGAACTTTCTGTCGGCAGAACTGATAGGAAACGGCAATGACTCACGCTTGTCATTCATCATGAGATGGTAGCCTCGCTCAGCTTGTATCGGGACATTCACACCGGTTAACTGGCGAACCAAAGCTTTAGAATGAACACCCGCTGCGACCACAATTTTGTCAAAAGACATTCGCTGAGTATTGACCAAGACATCGCCGTTTTTACTTACTGCGTCTACTTCTTCATGGACAAGTTCCCCCCCGAATTTTTCAAATGCATTACTTAGCTCAACGCAGAGTGCATAAGGGTTTATTGTATGTCCTGTTTCTGGAAAAAAGACGCCAAACCGAACCTTTTTGCTGAGTTCAGGAAGCCGACGTCGGATTTCGTTTTGCGTCCAAAGGTCGTACCGAACACCTTGTTCCGCTAACGCATCAAGCGTACTTTGATAACCTTCAAACAAGCTTTCACTTTCAAACGTCAACAGTGAACCATCCATCTTAATCAGCCCACTTTTTCCGATCGAATCTAATAGCAGATTCCAACTCTGAACGGCTCGCGTGTTAAGGCTTGTTATCGCCTGCGTGGAAGCTTCTGCCGCTGAAGGTTTCGCTTTCAATAAAAAACGTATCATCCAACCGACGGTATTGGGCAAGTCTTGCCAACGAATAGAAACTGGACTTGTCGAACTCAATAACATCTTAGGTAATTGAGGGATCAAGGCCGGCGTGGCAAGAGGAAAAACTTGCTCGGTTGCGATGTGGCCGGCATTTCCTTTCGAGCAACCGTTGCCCACTCCATTCGGATCAAAAATGGTGACGCGATACCCCTGCTGTTGCAGTTTTAAGCCAATCGACAAACCGATGATTCCCGCCCCTATAACCGCGATGCTTTGATTTCTGAGTTCTTCCTTACCCAACATGAATATGCTCCAAGTCACATTTGAAAAAGTAGATTGTATACAATATATTTTACATTACGATAACATCAAGCTCATTCGATTCAACCCATTTCTTCAGCAAGGAGAGAAAAATGAGACAAGGAACCTTTTTCTGTATCGATGCCCATACCTGTGGAAACCCAGTGAGATTGGTGGCTGGTGGTGTTCCACCACTTGAGGGCAACACGATGAGTGAAAAGCGTCAGTATTTCTTAGAGCATTATGATTGGATTCGACAAGCACTGATGTTTGAACCGCGTGGCCATTCAATGATGTCGGGCTCCGTTGTTTTACCGCCTTGCAGCGACAATGCAGATGCTTCCATCCTTTTTATTGAAACCAGCGGCTGCCTGCCTATGTGTGGACACGGCACCATTGGTACCGTGACCACCGCCATCGAAAATCGTTTGATTACGCCGAAAGAAGAAGGCCGTTTGATCCTCGACGTGCCAGCCGGCCAAATAGAAGTCCACTACCAAACCAAAGGTGACAAGGTCACGTCAGTAAAGATTTTTAATGTTCCAGCTTATCTTGCGCATCAAGATGTCACGGTTGAAATCGAAGGTTTGGGAGAAATCACGGTAGATGTCGCTTATGGCGGCAACTACTACGTCATTGTTGATCCACAAGAAAATTATGCGGGACTCGAACACTACTCCCCTGATGAGATTTTAATGCTCTCCCCCAAAGTGCGCACCGCCGTTTCTAATGCAGTGGAATGCATCCATCCAAATGATCCCACGGTTTGCGGCGTTTCCCATGTACTTTGGACAGGGAAACCAACGCAAGACGGCGCAACGGCTCGCAATGCCGTTTTTTATGGCGATAAAGCACTCGACCGATCGCCATGTGGAACCGGCACGAGCGCACGCATGGCGCAATGGCACGCGAAAGGAAAACTCAAATCAGGCGAAGATTTCGTGCATGAAAGCATCATCGGCAGCCTATTTAACGGCCGTATTGAGGGTATCACCGAAGTAAACGGACAAACGGCGATTTTGCCGAGCATTGAAGGTTGGGCACAAGTGTATGGCCACAACACCATTTGGGTCGATGATGAAGACCCGTACGCGTACGGATTTGAAGTGAAATAAGGACAGTAAGGAAGAACAATGAATTCGCAAAACTCACAGGTGTTTTACGCCACCAACGCCTTTACCGGTGAACGATTAACGACGCTGTTTCCCGTCCATGGAGAGATGGAAGTTAACCAAGCTGCAGAAGCAGCAGACAAAGTTGCACGCAGTTTTCGCCGACTCAGCAACGAAAAGCGCGCCAACCTACTCTGCTCTATTGCGTCAGAGTTAGAAGCAAGACGTGAAGATATTGTCGCGTGTGCGCATTTAGAAACAGCGCTTCCACAGGCACGTTTAGAGGGAGAAGTCGGCAGAACGGCTAACCAGCTACGATTGTTCGCAGAGGTTGTAAAATCTGGCAGTTATCATCAAGCCATCTTCGATACGCCAAATCCTGAACGCCAACCTCTACCAAAGCCTGACATTCGTCGCCAACAAATTGCCATTGGCCCTGTCGCCGTCTTTGGTGCTTCGAACTTTCCGTTAGCATTCTCAGCCGCGGGTGGCGATACCGCATCTGCACTAGCGGCTGGCTGTCCGGTTATTGTTAAAGGTCATACCGCGCATCCGGGAACGAGCCAAATCGTCGCCGAATGTATTGAAAACGCACTGAACAAAGAAGACCTGCCTTCAGCTATTTTTACTTTGCTTCAAGGTAACAAACGTGAACTTGGCCAAGCGTTAGTGACACATCCAAAGATTAAAGCCGTTGGTTTCACAGGCTCAGTTGGCGGAGGGCGCGCCTTATTCAACCTTGCTCAACAGAGACCGGAGCCGATCCCTTTTTATGGAGAACTCGGTGCCATTAACCCAACCTTTATTCTCCCAGAAGCGATGAAAAACAACGCCTCACTTGCAGAGCAGTTTGTCGCATCAATGACCATGGGTTGCGGCCAGTTTTGTACAAAACCGGGAGTAGTGTTCGCGTTGAATACTCCAGAAACACAAGCCTTTATCGAAACCGCTCAGGCTTTGATTCGTCAACAGTCCCCTTCTACGCTTCTCACTCAAGGTATCCGAGAAACCTATGAGAACGAAGTCGTAAAGCGAGCAGCTGATCAGGGTATTAACGTGACTTACTCTCAGGCTGACTCTCCAAATGTCGCCTCTGCGCTGTTTGTCACCGACAGCCAAAACTGGCGCACAAACCCAGAATGGGAAGAAGAGATTTTCGGCCCTCAATCAGTGATTGTTATCTGTAAGGACTTCGAGGACTTACTCGATCTAAGTGAAACACTGAGCGGCACGCTCACCGCTACCATCCACGCGACTGAAGCAGATTCATCACTCGCTGAGCAGTTGATTCCATGCCTGGAAGAAATTGCCGGACGCCTGGTGTTCAATGGCTGGCCAACTGGCGTAGAGGTTGGTTATGCGATGGTTCATGGTGGGCCGTATCCTGCGTCGACCCATGCGGCATCAACCTCTGTCGGAGCAGAGGCCATTCACCGTTGGTTACGCCCGGTCGCTTACCAAGCGTTGCCAGAAAGCTTGTTGCCCGATTCATTAAAAACATCTAACCCGTTAAACATCCAACGCGCTATCGACGGTAAAACATCATAGCAGGCAACATACACTTAGCTAAATGGTTCAAAAAGGCACCAGTTGGTGCCTTTAAATTCACTCTACTTCTCAAAACCTTATTTCGTAGTTGGCTTAAGCCGGAAAAACAATAAACTACTAGAGTTAAATGGATTGGATACAATATTTATTTTTGAGGGGAGCCTTCAATGTCACAAAAACCTGTTTTTAAGACGCGTACTCAGCTCGTTGAAGAAGCAATTCGAACTCAGATCCTGAAGGGCGAGTTAAAAACTGGTCAGCCTTTACGTCAGGATGCGTTAGCAAAAGAGTTCAATGTCAGCCGAATTCCTGTGCGTGAAGCACTAGTACAATTGGAAGCGCAGGGTTTAGTCAGTTTCGAGCCACATAAAGGCGCGACAGTGACTGAACTGTCTCCAGATAAAATCGATGAGCTATTTGAACTGCGTGCGGTTGTGGAATGCCACATTCTGGAACGTGCGATTCAAAACATGACGGATGAAGATCTAGAACGCGCTCGTGAAGTTCGTGAACGTTTCGAAGCTGTGGTAAATAGTGGCGACGAAGTGGAAGAATGGAGTAACTATAACTACGAATTCCACAAAGCGTTATACGCACCTGCCAACATGCCAGAAACCATGGATGTGATTTACAACTTAAATACCAAATGCGATCGCTACATTCGTATGCAGTTGTTATTCACCACAGGCATTAAAAAAGCGGAACAAGAACATTTGACCTTGTTTGAAATGTGCCAGAACAGAGATATTGATGGCGCAAAATATCTGCTGAAAAAACACATTCTAGAAGCAGGTACAGCTATTCGTAACTTGCTGTTAGAAAGACAGAGCCCAAATAACTAAACAGATAACTTAGGGGAATCACGGATGAATGTTGGACCTAAATTTCTGTTGGCGGCACTGCGACAAAAAATAAAAGACGAAGGGCTGTGTTACAGCTCTTTATCAGAGAAAAGTGGCATTCCTCTCTCGAGTATTAAACGCCACCTTCACAATCCCTCTCTCGGATTGGATAAAATTCTCCTCTACCTAAACTACCTAAATACTGACCTGATCGAGCTAGCCAATTTAGCCAACCTACTCCAGCATGAAAACGAACAAATGCTGACGGATGAACAAAGTGCACTCTTTCTCAAACACCCCTACCTCCTCGACTTCATCTATATGGTGACATCTCGAAATCTTGAGCCGAAAAAGATTGCGGAAATGTACAACCTAACAGAGACAAGCCTGCGTTTTTATCTCCGCATTGCAGAGATTCTCGGTTATGTGGAAGATTTCGGTGATGGTTTGTTTTATCGCTCCGGCCGCCGATTTTTGATGGAAGAAGGCTCAGATCTCGACTCTCTATTTCGTAAACGTTTTCAGAAAGAATCGCTTTCGCATGAAGTCAGCCCCGGTATTTGTATTGGTCGTATTCGTCTGACCGAAGCACAGCGATTGCAGTTAGAAGATGATGTTTACAATAAGCTGGTCAAATTCAATGCGCTCAATACCTCCAACCAAGATGGCGAGTTGACTAACGTTTTAATGCGTTGCACTCCAGGAACACAAATATTTTTCTCTGACGGATTACCCAATATTGATGGGGATTTATTAAAGTATGTTTCTCAGCTCAATCAACGTGTTTAAATTAAATCGCACATACCAATATTAATTCCAGACTTAAAATAAATTGAACAAGTCAGTATACTTGGTCAAACCAACCCATTTAATTGACATTAAATTCTGTTAAAACACGTCATTTAAATATCCACATATAAATATACTGCTAAAACACTAACCTACCTTCCGTTAAACCTATCACAATATTTAAATATAAATTTGCGCATAAACAATTGAAATTTATACATTCATCAATGCTAAGGAAATAAAAATAAGCAGATTAAATAATTATAAAATTATCACTTGTAGGGACATACAAATATGAAATTTCAGTATTCTATTGCAACGGCAGTTACTCTAGCGTTATTACAAGGCTGTGGTGGTGGCGACGGCGCTTCTCCATCCATCAATACGTCAACCAATTCGGCATGGACACAAGGCGATTACAGCAAAACCTCTAACGAATTTGCCAACCGATGTGAAACGCCAAGAACGGGCTTAGATCCGTACGCGGGTTACCAGCCATACCCAGACAAAGCAGGTTCAGCGTTGCAAGAAAAACTCTTTTTGCGTGCTTTTACCAATGAAACCTACCTTTGGTACGATGAAGTTCCGGATAGAAACCCAAGCTTTTACAGCAGTGTCATTGCTTATTTCCACTCACTCGTGACTTCTGAAACAACTGCAACTGGAAAAACGAAAGATCGCTTTCACTTCGCTATTCCTTATGAAGATGAAATGAAATCCTCACAATCGGGATTGCTTGCTGGGTTTGGATTTAATTGGTCGTTCATTCAAGCGACAGAGCCTCGAGACGTTCGTATTTCTTATACGGAAGACAACTCTCCAGCCGCATTAAACGGTATTGTTCGTGGAGATAAGTTAATAAAGATTGGCTCAATCGATGTGGTTAATACTTCAAACAACGCAGAAATTAACACGATTAATACCACACTATTTAGTCCAGAAATAAATAAAGAGTATTCGTTTACATTTGAAACCGTAGATGGATACAGAAAGTCAGTAATACTGAAAGCCGCAGATGTTGCGACTTCTCCGGTTCGTAATGCGAAAGTCATCGAGCACAACGGTAAAAAAGTCGGTTACCTGCAATACAACTCGTTCGAGCCAAGCGCACAAACACCGCTCATTAACACCTTTAATAAATTGGCAGAAGCTCACGTTGATGAAATTGTTGTCGATTTACGATACAACGGCGGCGGTTTAGTACTGCAATCTTCTCAAGTGGGATACATGCTCAGCGGCGCGGATAAAAATCGTGTCTTTAGTGAGCTAATTCACAACGATAAGATCATGAAAACCATACCTAATGGCGACAATGTATACCCATTTACTAACGTAGCCATCGACTGGGCAGCAGGCAAGTTCTCAGACCAAGTGTTGCCTACTCTAGGCAAGCAGCAAGTTTATGTGCTGACCTCTGGCGGTACTGCCTCTTCAAGTGAATTACTGATGAATGCACTGCGAGGTATTGATGTTAATGTTATCCAAATTGGCTCAACCACAATGGGTAAACCTTATGGATTCGCACCTGAGCAGAACTGTGGCACCATGTACTACACCATTCAGTTTAAATCTGCGAACGAAAAACAATTTGGCGACTTTGCCGACGGTTTTGTTCCAACACCTAAGAGCCAAATTAGCAGCAGCCTTGGTTTAGATAATCGAGTTGAAGGTTGTTGGGTAGATGACGACCTAACGAAGCCGCTAGGCGATACATCCGAGCGCATGCTATCTGCCGCACTCAACTACATGGATACAGGAACTTGTCCACAAGTGTCGCCTGCGAGTTTCAACACAATGCCACTTAACAGCGACTCTCCAGCACTTAAGGATCACCGTTCACCACTAAGAACAGAGGCTATACATGTTGAGATCAACTAGATCAAGGCGCGCAACAGCTATAAGACTTTGTGCTTGTCTTGGACTAACACTACCGATTTTGGGGTGTGAAGCAATGTCACGAGAACCTGTTGAAGCCTTAAGCACTAAAACCACGCCGGAGGCCGTAACGGAAGTACAAGCTGCGATTGCACAAATTCAAGGTACGCCAGCACCGAGAATCGCAAGCAACGTATTTGAATCGTCTCCGCACTTGTTGATTGAGAAAGGCAAAGTAAAAGGCAAGGATAACGTGCTACTAGACGGTAGCTATACCGATTTTCCTGACCAGTACACATTGCAGATTCGCGGTACAACCTGCGGACTGTTCTACGCGAAAACAGACCAGTTTGTGCCACTAACAGCACTGAATTGTGAACCAGTCACCAAACGTTGATCAAAAAGCCCGCTGAAAACTGCGGGCTTTTCTTATCTATTCTGCTGAACAAATATAACTGATAAAATTATTTCAGCTCAATCCAAGTCTTTCTTTGCTGCTTGTCCATGAATGACCAAGCCATAAAACGGCTGATCTTTTGGCCTTGGCTCATTTCCACCACACGAATCGCTTTAACACCCAGCTTTTCTAGCTGCTTGCGCATCGGACGCACGTTGTCTTTTTTCGAAATCAACGTCGTAAACCACAGCACTTGAGAGCTGAATGCTTGGCTTTCATTGGCCATTCGACGAATAAACGCCGCTTCTCCACCTTCACACCAAAGCTCAGCGTTTTGACCACCAAAGTTCAACGTTGGCTTGCGCTGCTTCACTGGGCTATTTTGCGGCTTGACCCCTTTTTTGCGCTGGTTTGCTTTTAGGTTGTCTAGTTTACGCTGACTGCCCATCGCTGCATCTTCTGCTGAGCGATGAAACGGTGGGTTACAGGTCGTCACATCAAAGCGATCATTTGGCTGAATTACACCGCGATAGATGTGTGACTCACTCATTTGTTGTACGAGTTCAATTTTTCCGTTTAACGCGACGTTGCGTTCAACGATATTGGCTGCGGAGTCTATGGATTTCGGATCAACATCGCTGCCCGTATAGTGCCAGCCATATTGAGTAACACCGACGATCGGATAAATACAGTTTGCGCCAACACCCACATCCAGCGCGCGTACGTTCTGATGACGGTATTTCCCTTTGACTTCACCATCAAGCAGTTCTGCCAGCCGGTGAATGTAGTCCGCTCGACCAGGAATTGGTGGACATAAATAGTGCTCAGGAATATCCCAAAAATCAATGTCGTAATACGCCGTGAGAAGTGCTTTGTTCAGCATTTTCACTGCATTCGGGTCAGAGAAGTTGATTGAATCCTCGCCTTTAGGATTCTTGATAACAAACGATGCCAGCGATGGCTCACTGGCGATTAGCTTTTTGAAATCATAACGACCACGATGCGCATTACTTTCATGCAAGCCACTTTTAGCAATCTTGATAAAATCCACATCGCTCTTTTCTGCCGATAGTTTCGCTTTCACTGCTGCTTTCTTTTTTACACGCTTCGGCTTGGCCTTGTTAACGTCGTTATCATGCTTTGGCTTAGCTGCTTTAGACGGAGCCTGTTTCGCGTTGTGGCTATTGTTCTTCATTCGAATTCGCTTTTAAATCGAGGTAAATCATAAACAGACGAGCATCAAATTCGAGTTGGTGATACTCAGGTTCCATGTAACAACACAGTTGGTAAAACGCTTTATCGTGATTCTTCTCGCGAGTATGAGCCAGCTCATGCACCACTAACATTCGCAATAATGCCTCCGGCGCGTCTTTGAAAACGTTTGCAATACGAATTTCGTTTTTTGACTTAAGCTTCCCGCCATGATTTCGGCTAATCACACTATGAAGCCCAAGCGCGTTGTTCACCGCATGAATTTTCTTATCGTAGACTACTTTACTGATTGGTGAGGCTTTCTTCATATAGCGGTTTTTAATCGCTATTGCATACTCGTAGAGAGCCTTCTCGCTTTTGATTTGGTGTCTATCTGGATAGCGCTTTTCGAACCAAGGGATCAGTTTTCCATTGTCGACCAATGAGCTCACCTGCTCAACGATGTTCTGAGGATAGCCTTGAATGTATCGAAGTGACGGATGCATGAGTGTTAAGTCTGCTATGACAAAATAAAGGCGCCAATTCTAGCTTTTATCAATCTGTAATACCAATAACAGTCGACCGTACGCAACTTTAACAGGGATAAATTGTTGTGTTATTGCCTAACCTTGTAGAGAAGCTAGGCATAACGAGACTACATAGGAAGCAAGTGCTCTTTGATAAAACCTACGTTATCGTGGTTTTCTCTATCCTGTTCTTTTGGCAACTGCATGTAGTCACCATAAATCATGGATAGGTAATCATCGTATCTAGCGATGCATTTATATTGACGATCTTCAAATGGGCACGAAGTATAATCATGATAAAGCGATGACTCCGTAAACTCTTTAGCAAGGTAACTGCTGCCAATGCTCACGGCATAACCATCATCATTAACTGAGCATGTTGAACACAACCCTTTGATTGCTGATAGAAACCATTTTTTAGGCAAAAGCTTTAAACATTTTTGAAACAACCGGAATGCGATATTTACTATTGGGTTTGCCCTATCATGTCTCGAACGTTGAATACGAGCGAAAAAGTTGATCGCTTTCATTAATGAAAAGCGTAACTTTGCTGCCCCCTTCTCTTTACCAAGGCTATCAATAGGAAATATATCAATATTGATCCCGACGCCTTTAATTCGCCCGTTCGAAATAACAGAATCATTCAGAGATAGCTTGCTGAACAAAAACGGATAAGGATTGTGCTTGGTGTCCAAATTGAAAAACGTGAAATCAGGATACTCTTTGGCAAAATTTTGCAACAGGTATTCGTAATCTTCCCTTGGCATCATAATATCGATGTCATCATCCCAAGGAATGTAACCTTTGTGACGTATCGCCCCTAACAGCGTTCCACCCGCCAGCGAGTACTCCAAATCGTGACGCTCACAAAACAGATGCACTCTATCTAAAATAGACATCTGTACGCTTCTGAGCTGCTCAAATGTTAGTTTTTTCAATTTAACTTACCTAATAAACTCGATGGTTTTCTCTAGACCAGATTTCAGATCAACCCTTGGCTTCCAGCTCAGAGCTTCAATTTTCTCCGTACACAACTTGGTTCTTTTATATTGACAATACGCATTGTCGTTAGATATTTCATGCTTAACAGAAGAAATGCCACCGCCTAGGTCCGAAAGGAGGTTTGCCAGTTGCAATATAGAAACTTCTTCCGTTTCATTGGCAATGTTGTACGCAGTATTTACCTCACCTTTTAACAACACCAAAAGCATTGCTGATACAGCATCTGTGACATAGCAAAATGAGCGCAGCGCACTTCCATCGCTTTTCAGCATTATTGGTTGATTATCTATCACGCAACCAACTAAATCTGACATCACGCGTCCATCATTTAGGAACATACCTGGCCCGTAAGAATGAGCGATTCGCACTGCAGTGAAAGGAACGTCATGCTGAATGGCGTAGCTTTGTAACAATGTCTCAGCCATTCTTTTACTCTCTGGGTAGCAAGATCTTGAGTCCAATGGGTCAAAGCTGCCAAAGTCCCTTTCGCGGATCAGCTCTTGACTCTCTAAGTTTCCATACACTTCACGAGTGGACATGAACAAAAAGTTTTTTACTCGTTTGTTTTTAACGAGCTCAAGCAAATTCATGGTTCCAACAACGTTGGCCTGAATAATCCCAACAGGATCATGTTTGATATGATATGGGCTTGCATTGCTCGCCGCATGAATAACGAAATCGACTTCGTCATCAAACTCAATCGGCTGGCAAACATCTTGGTAAAAACATTCAAATTCACCGGTCAGCTCACCAAATAAGTCTTGAACTTTCTGTTCACTACGGGCTAACAGCAAAACTCTGATGTTCAGTTGATCTTTTCTATTGAGATAAACAAAAAAGCGAACCATACAAGCTGCAAGCATTCCTGTCGCACCCGTAACAAGTACAGTTTTATTTCGCAACGAACCCCATGACTTTTGGCTCAAGTACAATTGCTCGTTATCATCACTGATGATGTTAATCCGATTATTTTTCATATAATTAACCAAAAACCTGTAGATTTTCCTGCGTATCGATTATTGCCTTAAAAATAAAGAAATCGATGGGTGACGTGATTTTAATGTTTTCAGAAATGCCAGAGACTAGGCGGACATCGTATCCGTACTTTGTCATCAACGAACATGAATCGATCGCTTCGGTGTAACAGTCCTCACGCGCTTGACGATGTACTTTAAGAATATCGCGCAAATAAAAGCTTTGTGGCGCTTTCGCTAATCGAGATAACGAACGATCGTGAACGTCTTTCACGACGTCTTCATTGTCGACAAGGACAAAGGTCTCTACTGGAGGACAAGTAGTGATCGCACTACCGTGACTTTTGACCGCTTCGATATTTCGGTTGATAATTTCGTCATTGATTAAAGGTCGAACGCCATCATGAATCAATACAACAGAGTTATGATCAAACTCTTCTTCTATCTTACATAAGCCGTTAAATATCGACTCCTGACCAGTTTCACCACCGGGAATAACAAACTTCACTTTCTGAATATCAAATTTGAACAACAGTTTGCGTAAATAATCGATCCACGGTTCAACGCAAACTACAACAATAGCATCAATGTTTTTGTTCTCTTCAAACTTCTCAAGTGTGTATATAATTACTGGCTTGTTATATAGCTCTAAAAACTGCTTCGGTTTAGTGCTGTTTTGCATTCGGGTTCCGACACCACCAGCAAAAATCAAGGCAACATTCATAATTCACTCCTAAATCATAGATATCATTTTGTTAATGCTAGTGTTCACCGTCTCTCTATATCGTTCATAGTGATTAGGTTCGTAACCTTCCGCGACAGACAGGGTTAAGCGATCAATGATCTCATTTGCATCAAAATCTTGATGAGAAAAGAAACGTTCTGGATAACCTATACACTCACCGAACATTTTGACTTTGTTGTTCCAAACAAGCCCTACAACCGGAACAGTCAACGAATAAGAAATAATGCAGGCATGAAGTCGAGCGGCAATTGTGCATTTAAATGTTGAAATAAGCTCAACCAGCTCTCTTGGCGTTTGTGGCTCAATAACGTTTAGTTGCTTCCCTAGATAGGTCTCCAGATCTTCTAGAATATCTACGTCGCTTTTCAAGCCATTAGTAAACAGCTGATAAGATTGCCCTCGAGCTTCCAGTTCTGAAATAAGCGAGGCATATAGCTCGATAACTTGCGTTCTATCCAGATCAATACCGTTATCTTTGAAGATCCTTGCACGCACCAATCCAAGCCCGACAACATCTCGCGATTTTTTCTGTACCCCATAAACTTCTGAGCTGAAAACTGCTGAATCTGCAACTTGAGCGGTTTTGATGTACCCGTTTTCTATGTAGCCATCATTGAGTAAGCTCAAATCATCACGTGTCGTAACCATTTTTATAGCACTATGATTCAGACTTTCTTTTAACAATCGACATTTGTAGTTGCTTTGGTCATAACCTTCGACGCCCACAGCGTTGAAAAAAATCGGGCATGGCTTATTCGCAACCGTGTCAACTAAAGCAGAAATATGCGCCCAACAATCTTGGTACTTAAACTTAATCATTCCTCCGCCTGCAAATACAATTGCAGACGCATCATTAAATTTATTTTTGTAATCTCGTTTATAACAGCCGACTTTATAATCAAACGATGAGCTAGAAGATAGTCTGCTTAAAATTTTATTTATTACTTTTCTTTTTAATTTTTTAAAACTATTAAATTCATTTGAATAATTTAGGTTAAACCTTTCAACAGAGAATTCATTATCTATAATATTCTTCTTTATAAGATATTCTGCACTATCTGCTATCACTTGATCACCAAGGTTTGTGTCATGTGTATAGCCAACCATCACCAACTTTTTCGCTGTCATGCTCTTATACCTTTAGTCTTATCATTTTCTTTTCTTCTACACCTAACACCAGCCAATACGTTAAAAAGCTAATCATCCCGAATGAAACCAAAGTGGTAGAAATAAACCTTAAAATACTTTGCTCGAAACTTATCGTTAGTAAAAACAATACGGCTATCGTTGGTATTAGTATTTGAAGCGCTTTGTTGATTACAAACAATATATATTTCTTAATGGATAACCCGGCTTTGATCTTGAGAAAAGCGAGCCTCATTCCACAAGAAACTACCTCCATAAAAATGGAAACAACGATAACGGTGTAAGGGGGATAACCTAACGATAGGAAAATATAGGCCAATGGCACAGTTAGCAGCAGCACTGACCCAATTGTTGACTGGTAAGCCTTTACGTCTCCGGTTGCTTGTATAGCCGTTTGAAGACCAACCGTCGTAAGGTTTACAAACGCAAGTACTAAAAATAGCTTGATAAAAGTCAGTACACCATCAGGATAATCTCCCAACCATATCGACAACATAAAATCTGTTTCAAAAAAGATCGGCAGCGCGATGACTGAGTAAAGCAACAAGCTAAAACGGCTTGCTAACATGGATAAGTGGAGCATTTCCTCCCTATTACCCTTACTTTCTGCCTTTACGATTCTTGGATTGAATGCTTTCATAATGTTAATGCTAAATTCCTTTAGCTTTCCATTTACTTGAACAGCAATGGCATAAACAGCATTGATATAAACGCCAAAGAAGTTATTGAGCACAACAGCTAAGCCTTGAACTCTAGCAACGCCACAAATGGCACCAAACGAGTTCCAACTCGTGAAGCCAATCATTTCTTTAAATAAGGCAATATCTAATTTGAAGTTTAGAAGGTTACATTCTTCATATTTAATCCGACAGTAAGCCACCTTCATAATAAGCATTGTCCAAGAAACTGAGACAAACAACGTTCCCAGAGCGACTAGTTGATTTTCAAAGAGGATAATCAAAAATGCCGAAATCAACTTAAGCAGTGATTCAAAAACACTAAACACAGCATCAATACCTAAATCTTCATTGGCATTAATTTGCGCATTAAATGGCACGGTTACTACAGATGCTAATACGCCGACAGCCATAACCTGGTATAAAGATTGGGCGGAAGAAACAACTGATACTGGTATGTTAATTAAATCTTCAAAAATAAAAGTTTGCAGCGAAAATAACAGTAAAAAAATAATCATAGCAACAACAATATGTAGCGATTTTGTGGTAGCAAAGACGCTAGTTCTTTTTTCTAACTGTTGGGTACTGTAAAAAGACAAATAACGCTGACTTGATGTTGTCATTGCTCCATTTAAAAACAGCATTAACGCCAAAACGCCGGCAATAAGGTTGAAAATACCGTAGCCTTCAATACCAAGTTGATGGAGTAAAACACGTACCATATACAGGTTAACTACGGTCGTAATTAGCATTTTAACGATCTGAAAAAGAGTATTTTTCGCGACCCGCTTCCCTGACATTTTCTCTTCCGAACTTAAAGTAAAACTCGACGTTTAAGTGAATTAGTTACAACAATTCATAAAAACATCATATCAATGCAACAATTAGCATTCAGATAGTAGATAAAAGGATATTTAAGTTCTATTGCTACAGGTACCAATCAAAGCGTTTGGTACTTTTTCCCAACCTTACGTTCTTTATTGGCATTACATTTTTATGACTTTCACTTTCCAAACCTCATTCTTTTACTCAACAAATCAAGTTCTGGAGAGTTGAAGAAGCATATAGTAGACTTCGCCTCCCAATGATAATGGAGAGAAATTCAATGAAACGTGTCGTTCTTTACGTCAAAGACAAATGCCCTCACTGCAAAGATGCTCAACGTTATCTTGATTCGAAAAACATTAATTACCGCCTTTGTAACGCGAAAATGCAACGTGGTCGTAAAGAGCTTGATGCACTTGGTGCTCGCTCTGTGCCTGTATTGAAGATTGGTGACCGAGTCATGATCGGTTGGAATCCGAAGAACTTCGAAAAGATGTACAGTGGCAGTTAATCGCCTATAAATGGATAGTGACAAGAGCTTCTGAAATAAGAAGCTCTTTTTGTATCAGACGTAACGTTTCACAAAATCAATAAACGTCCGATCTGCGATAGATAAATACCCTTCTTTTCGCCAAGCTAGTGCCAAATCGAGCGTTACTGGTGGATGAAACGGAATGCCAACAACCCCCTTCTCGTTTTGAGTAACAAGCTCAAGCAGGGCCGTAATGGCAAACTCCTGCCTGACGATGCTCAATATCAGAGGCAGCAAGTTGGTTTCAAAGGAAGATTTCATGCTGAAACCGTGCTCTTCACTGACATGGTCTAAGAATTCTCGATGAAAATATCCGTGCTGAAACATCACCAATTCATGCTCGAAAAACTCATCAAACGTTATGGCTTCGCGCTGCGCTAGCTCATGCTCGGGAGCAACAACGGCCACCATTTGGCTGCTGAACAAATGGTCCGTTTCTAGATCTTCAGGTACGTCGTCACAGCTGATCACTCCGATATCGAGTTGTCCATTGAGCAACATTCGACGAATAGACTGAGTGCCAGCCTCAACAAGCGTCAGTTTTAGATCGGGAAACTGACTCTTAAACGCCATCACGATGCGCGGGAAGAAGTAACTCCCCATCATAGAAGGCGTGCCGAGGCGAACTTCTCCTTTCGCTAAACCTTTTAGTTCATCAATAGCTAATTGTGCATCGTGCAGTTGTTGAATCACTCGCTGCGCGTGAATGAGTAAGGTTTCCCCCTCTTTCGTTAGGCTGATTTTCTTATCTTCACGACGAAACAACGTCACGCCGAGTGACTGTTCGAATTTTTTTATCGAAATGCTTAACGCTGGTTGCGCGATATGAAGTGCCTTAGCTGCGTGAGTGACATTGCCATGCTCAGCAACAGCCAGAAAATGTTTCAGTTGTCTCGATTCCATAAGATCAAAAATATATCGTATCCATATTTTTAATATATTTTTTTAATCCATATCCAACTGATAGATTGATCACAATCTCCCTTATTGCTCCTATCAGGCAGGAAACATGGTCAGCTTTGGTACTCCGGAATACAAACGCATTACGTTATCTCTGGCGCTTGGCTCTTTTTTGGTTTTTTCTAACCTATACCTTTTACAACCTATGCTGCCGACCTTCGCAACGCTGTTTTCCATTTCAGAAACGCAGGTTAACTGGTTGTTTGCTGCCTCAACGTTAGCGCTTTCATTCAGTTTGGTGCCAATGGCGGTCTTGTCCGAATCCATTGGTCGTAAGCCAGTCATGATGGTTGGCTTATTCTCTATTCCTGCCATTTCTGCGTTGATGCTACTCGGAGACTCATTTATATTTTTGGTGGCATGCCGAGCATTAATCGGAATCGCTTTAGCCGCATTTGCCGCTGTTGCCGTCGCATACATGGCAGAAGAACTTGATAAGCACGCATTTTCAATGGCCATTGGTACTTACATTGCAGCAAACTCATTAGGTGGTATCGCAGGACGTATTAGCGGCGGTTTGTTAGCAGATAACTTTAGTGTCGATGTCGCCATCGAAGTCATGATGGTTGTAACACTGATTGGCGTAATCTGCGTTCACTACTTACTGCCAAAACAACGCAACTTCACACCGTCATCCAGCAGCTTAAGGCACCAAAATCGCGCCATTATTGGTCACTTCCGAAATCAGCGGGTTTGGTTTGCAATGCTCATCGGCGGCCTTAACTTTGCGTTGTTCGTCAATCTTTACTCCGTGATGGGCTTTCGTTTGGTTAGCGCGCCGCACAACGTTCCGGTCGGTCTAGCATCGTTGATATTCATCTGTTATCTGGGAGGAACTTTTTCTTCTCGATGCGCAGGGCATTGGAGCAAACGTTACTCTTCTATTCTAGGTATGTTCTTAGGCGCTGTGGTTAGCATGGCAGGCATGTGGATTGCGGCTTTTGAGAGCCTCGCCGCTATGCTTATCGGTCTTCTGCTGATTAGTTTTGGCGCGTTTTTTACCCATACTTTGGCTTACGGCTGGGTAGGCCAAAACGCAACACAAGCAAAAGCAACCGCAACAGCTTTGTACTTGGTGCACTACTATGTTGGCGGAAGTTTAGGTGGTTTTTTATTGCTCTACTGTTGGCAACATGGCGGTTGGTCAACCGTACTGCTTGGCGGAAGCGTTTTGTATGCCGTGATGTTTGCTGCCATTGCCTACTTAAAACACATTTGTGAAAGCGTAGATACCGACAGCAACACTGATGTAGCAAGCTTGGGAAGAAGTTAATCGACTTCTCTGCTATGCTTGCGCCAAATTCATAAAAGCAAGAAAGTCGTATGCCAACGCGCTCAACACAAGAAACACCGAATACAGATATTAATGCGATCACGCAACAAGTCGATCAATGGCTTAATGATGTCGTGATTGGTCTGAATTTGTGTCCTTTCGCAGCAAAGCCGCAGCGTAACAAACAAATCAAGATTTTTGTCAGCGAAGCAACACAAGAAGAAGCGCTGCTTGAGGATATTCTGCTGCAACTTATTGAACTCAGCACCACCGAACCAGAAAAGCTGGAAACAACATTGGTCGTCGTACCTAACATGCTGCAAGATTTCTGGGACTACAACTTCTGCATCGATTGGGTTGAAGGACTGATCAAACAACAGGATTGGGAAGGTATATTCCAAGTGGCGACTTTTCATCCCGACTATTGCTTCGGTGGTGCAGCGCCAGAAGATGACGAGAACTTAACCAATCGATCACCATACCCAATCTTCCATCTTATACGAGAAGAGAGTATGGAAAAGGTGTTGAAGCACTACCCTGACCCTGAGTCTATTCCCGACACAAACATCGCGCGAGTTTCTGCTCTTTCAGAAGAAGAACGTAAAAAGCTCTTCCCTTATCTATTTCGTTAAGCCACAGTTTAGAACCTCAAGAGACGATTTCTAATCAGTTAGATTCTGATCTCTTGGGGATTAAAGTGCGGTTTGGTATCATTGCCCCTTCAATCGATTCAATGGACATTAGAATGCAACTGTCAAAGCTAACCCAAGAGATTTTTGATCACTTATACCGTGACATCACCGAGTTCCGTAGTACGTTCGACCTACCAGTCGCAGACGCTGCAAGCCTAGATGCACAAGCAGACACACTACACACCTCTTTGGCGATCGAAGAGCTAACAGAGCTAGCAGAAGCAGATTGTAAAACTGAACAAGCCGATGCGATTGTAGACAGCGTTTACGTTCTAATGGGTCGTCTAGTTCACCTTGGTCACAGCAAAGTAGAAGATAACCTAGCGATCAGCTACCTCATTGATCTTTTACTGAACGTTGCAGTAAACCGCGGAATCGACTTTATTCCTTGTTGGGACGAAGTTCATTCAAGCAACATGAGCAAAGTATGCCGCAATGAGCAAGAGTATACTGAGACCGAAGCCTTCTACGCAGAGCAAGGTATCAAGTTGATGGCTGTACAAAAAGGCGAATACATCATCGCAAAATGTGCACAAGACTTCGTGTCTGAAGGCAAAACCGTACGTAAAGGCAAAGTGCTCAAGTCGGTTTACTACCGTCCTGCGGACTTAAAACCGCTAACTCAATAAATACTTGGTTAAGTATTCAAGAAACAAAAAAACGACCTTATACGGGTCGTTTTTATTTTATCAGCACAAACCTAGGCTCTAATCGAAGATCAAATACGGTCTCTCGTCTATCATCACTTTTCTGACCTGAGTTTTGAACACTTCAGCGAGACCAGTCTCGGAAAGCACCTCATCCGCCCTGCCCGACGCATGCAACACACCATTACTGAGCAATAACACTTTGTCGGCATGTTTAAGGGTGCGATTCAAATCATGATTCGCCACGAGCACGCTAATACCTTGCGCCGCGATAGCATTGATTAACTGATACAACAAACCTTCTTGAGCGATGTCGAGCGGAGCGGCTGGCTCATCTAAAATCAACAACTGCGAGTATGGATTTATCGTTCTCCACACTTGTAAGCATACACCCGCTAAGCGTACGCGTTGCCACTCGCCTCCTGATAGCGTTTGAATGCTGCGGTGCAACTTATCTTGCAGTTGGACGAGCTCGACCACCATATTAACGGCATCACGAACTTTACCATCAGTGATCGCAGTGCCACTTGGCAAGGACAACGCAAGATATTGAAAAACATCGACGTTAAACGCAGGTCTAGATTGCTGACATAAGTAACCGCGAACATGAGCTTGTTCCGACAAAGATAACGTAAGCAAGTTTTTGTCGTCCACATGAACTTCACCGCTCGCTCCATCTCTGCCAGTTAATGTGCCAGAAATCGCTGCGAGTAACGTACTCTTACCAGAGCCGTTTGGTCCGACAACGTGGACGACTTCGCCAGCTTTGCATTCAAATGAAAGTGGCAGCAAACGACTTCCAACCGCTATATGCTTAACGCGCATCATGACTCTTCACCAACATCCAAATGAAAATAGGCGCACCGATAGAAGTCGTCATCACACCTAAAGGCAGTTCTGCGGAATCCAGCAATAGTCGCGCACCAATATCTGCAAAAACAAGCAAAGCTGCGCCAGATATTGCCGACAGTGGCAACAAGTAACGGTTTTCTGTGCCAAACGCTAATCGCAGCAAATGCGGAACCACCAAGCCAACAAAGCTAATGATGCCACCTAATGCGACGGAGCAACCAACCAACACTGAGATGGCTAAAATCAACTTCCAGCGCATCTGATGAACATCGACACCGAGTTGAGTGGCATGAATCTCTCCAAGCATTAACTTATCGAGCGGTTTACCTTGGCAACATAGCCAAACTAGAACAGGGAACATGACTAATGTTACCGTGTGCTGATACCAACTCGCGCCACCAATGCTCCCCATAAGCCAGTACATTAGCTGGCGTAGGCTTAAATCGTCACTGAAGTAAAAAGCCCATGTCACGATGGCACTGGATAAAATACCCAACGCGACACCGACTAACAGTAAACGCGCTGTCGTGAGATGCATCGCCCGAGCAATACCAACCAATATCAGCGTGAACAACATCGAGCCAGCTATCGCCGCAAGCATAAAGATCATAGGCGTTGGCAGCACAGGCAATGCAAACATCACCAAAACCATCGCCAAACTTGCACCACCAGAAATGCCAAGCACGCCCGGCTCTGCCAGCACATTCCCCAACAAAACTTGTAGTGTGGCACCAGATACGGCCAATGCAGCTCCTATCATTGCTGCTGCGACCAATCTTGGCAGACGCAAATCCAGTAATAGCTTTTGCTCAAATACAGAGAGGGATTGAAAAGGAGAAAGGAAAACCTCCCCGACCATCAAATGAATAGTAGAGAGTAAAACGAGTACGACTGACATAATCACGAGATTACGCTGCCAGCGTCGCTCCTTGTTCAAGATAAGTTGTTGAAAATCCATAGTGGCCGATAAAAACAAACGAGGCTTAACCTTACAGTTAAGCCTCGGTAGATTGCAATTAACTTCTAAGAGTAATGTTGGATTAATCGTAAACCAACTCACCCTCTTCAAAACGCGTTTTCACTTCACAAACCATCAGTGCGGCACGTTGACCAATAGCAACATGACGATTTGGGAAGACAATCGCTTCGTTGTCATTTTTAGCCATCAGAGGCTTGTCGCCATCATGACCAAAGACTTCACCATGAACAAACGAAGTAAAATTCTCCACGTTGTCGTCAAACATGAAATCGAAATCATCATGCAAGCGGACGATAGTGCGACTTACGCGATATTTAATACACGGTTTCGATAAGTGCTCTGGCTGAGCTTCTGCAATCAAATTACGCAGAGCCAAGTCAAATGCCGTTAATCTGTCCAGAGCGTTTTCACCAATTCTAGCGACGCGGCCAAGCTCCATCGTTAGCGCTTGTGCACCGTAATTCTCAGCACTGTACCAACTGAACGTACTTGATGGTGAATTGGATAACAACACAGCTTCAATATGCGCACTATCGAGAAAATCCACCAACGCTTTGCTGCGAACTGGGTGGCGCGTTTTTGGGCTTACCGCAAACGTGTAATGTTTCGAACCACGAATAGCACAATGCAAATCCAGGTGCCAACGCGTTTTTGGTTCTGTATCTTGATAGAAATCTCGCACCAACAGTTTCAGCGTATCAGCAATCGCCAGTTCTTTCGTTGGTTCGTGCTCTTTGTCATCGAATAGACGATTGAGGTTTTCTTCTAGGAATCGTGTATGCGCCAGAGTTGACTCAGGGTGAGCAATAATGAATAGGCAACGTGCATCGACTTTCTGGAATCCAGATTCGATGTCTTTAATGATCGAATCCACCAGCTCCATCGGTGCGGTTTCATCCCCGTGAATACCACAAGAGATGATGATGTTCTTCGTTTCCTGAGTCGGGTTTTCAGGAATGACTTCTAGCACACCACGCTGATAGAGTTTGAGTTGTACGCCGTTTGATAGCACCTGCTCCGCTGGCGCTACATCAATATGAACATCTAACGTGTCAGTTAAAAACGATTGGCGAAAGAGAGACTTCGTCATGCGTTACTCCTTAATAGCACGGCGGGCATGTTAATAAATTGTACAAAGGATTTTTGTTGCTGCGATCTCACTTATGAGTAGAAACCGTTAAATTTATCAAAAATCCGATACCCATTTGCGCCATGCACTCAAATCAAGCATTGAGGCGTTTATTTTTTAAACAATTACAAAGTGTTAGGGCTGTGAACTTTACCACAGCCTTCTGTAAGATCATTATGATTTGATCAAGTTTGAGTGTCTGTTAACCTTTTGAGCCGATTTTTTCGGCGGTGTGCGGGTTCTTTATACAATACATAGCCATTTGCTTTGTCACTGTTTCTATGAACAAACAGCTATGCGAACCAAAGAAACCGCCAGTACCACCAAATAGTTCGAACTGAAGCCCTATCCGAGCAAGATTCATCGACTAGGGTCCACAGAACTCAACCTCCTATTGGCTACGCTGCGCAAGTAGGCGTTCAAACTCATCGACTTTGTAGCGTACAAGCTCCACGCTTTGTTGCCAGAAGTCTGGTTTGGTTAAGTCCATCAATAGATGTTTTTCAACCACCTCTTCTGCCATCATGTTGCCAGTATCACGCAGTAAATTAACGTAATCAATGTAGAAGTTTTCACCTTTAGCTTCACGTTGCGCATAAATGCCTTTACTGAACAAGAAGCCGAATAGATACGGATAGTTATAGAAACTCACATCGGCAATCGAGAAGTGCAGCTTACTTGCCCAAAAATAGGGGTCAGCTTCACTCATCACGTCTCCGTACCAATCTTTCCACGTTTCTGACATCAGATTACAGAAATCCTGAGCGGTTAATTCCCCCTCCTGACGACGTTCGTAGAATGCTTTTTCAAACTCGTATCGAACAGGAATATTGATCATTAACGCCAGCGCAGAAGACAGCTCTTCCCAAAGCATTTCGAGTTTGTCGTCCACACTTTCTGCTTTCGAGATCAAATGATCGCGTACGATATTCTCTGCAAAAATAGATGCGGTTTCTGCAAGTGTCATTGGGTAGTAAGTTTGGCAAAGCGGCAGATCTCGAATAACCCAGTTATGGAAGGCATGACCAAGTTCGTGAGCCAATGTCATCAAATCAGAACGGCTACCACTCCACGTCATGAATACCAACGGTGTGCGCGTGGCTGGTAGTTTAGTGCAGTACGCCCCCAAACGTTTATTGGCATTTGGCGCGGCATCAATCCAACCGTTTTGAACCATTAAACGCACAAACTCAGACATCTCTGGGTTGACGGTTTCAAACGCTTCGCAAATCACATCGATTGCTTCATTGAAATCGTAGACTTTAGCATCACCGCTTAATGCAGGCATTGCAGCAAGGTGGTTCCACGGCTTCATCTCATCCAAACCGTGCACTTGCGCCATCAATTTACCGGCTTTTTGACCAATATCACGACTGTCCTTCGCCACTTTCATCATGGCAGCCAAGGTTTCAGATTGAATGCGGCTACCGTACAAACTTGGATCTAAAAAGTGTACTTCTCGCTTAGTCGAGCGCTTTTTGTTTTCAGTTAAACGCCAGCCTGCAAGTGCATTTAAAATCGCAGCGAAAGACTCTTGGTGCGTTTCCATTGCTTTTTGGACGCCACGCCATGCCGCTTCTTGGCGGTCAAACTCTGAACCGTAAAGGATACTTGCAGCTTGGGAGAAACCGAGCTCTTCAGTAGTGCCATCAGCATGGTCTAACGTAACCTTTAACGAACCCGTCAAGTTGTCGTACAAATTGCCCCACGCAGATTTTCCGTCCACACTCATCGCAGCTAAAAGCTTCTCTTCTTCCATACTCAAGCGCGTATCTGCCAGTTTTCTCGACTCCATAATAGAGAAAGCTTGACCGCTGATGTCTGGATTTTCGTGATCGAGAACGCGAGCAATGAACTCATCATCTGCATGCGTTAAGGTAAGTTCGAAAGCACTAAACGCTTGAGACAATTCAGAGAAAATACGCATCATACGGCCAGAAAGCGCTTTCGCTTCGGCGTTAGTAGCGTTCACTGATGAGTAGCAATTTGCGAAGTTGTAGACCGTGCCCGCCAAGCGACTTGCTGCTTCGTTGGTCAGAATGGCATTTTGCATCACTTCAACATTTTCACAATCTTGCGATTGCTTATTCAGCAGGTCAATACATTGCTCAACAAGTGCGATATCGTCTTGAATTCGAGGGTCGGCAAGGTCGTTGTAAACGATGGATAAGTCCCAACTAGGAGTGGTCATTTTTTAGAGTTCCTTTTGATGTAATCGAATCGGTCTTTCCTCTTCCTCCTAACAAAATAGGATCTAGAAAGCCGATTTCTTCCATGACTAGGGCTGCTTTTCTTCCTTGATTTGTTTCGCGTTGAAGGCCAACAGCGCCTGATTTTAATCTTCTACAAGAGGCACGCCTATTGAACGAACTGAGGCGTAAATTTGGTCATCAATAGTAATTGTTATATGAGTGACTGAGGCATTTCCTATCGCCAATGTCGAATACCATTGAGGATTGCGCCAATCCACGCCCAAAACATGAGCGAGAATTATTCGAATTACGCCACCATGCGTGACAATTAACAAGTTGTCATTGATATCGTTAATGATTTGAGACCAAGCGCGACTAACGCGCTGAGAAAATGTGCTTAAGCTCTCGGCATTAGGCAACGAATGGTGAGCGGGTGATTGCCAAAAGGCATCGAGTTTTTTCCAATGTTCAGTAAGCAAATCAAATGGCATGCCATCGAAGTCACCAAAGTCCATTTCTTGCAGATCGTCTTCGGTGGTCATTGGCAACAATTGTTGCTCAGCTAATATTTGCGCCAAATCGTGACAACGAGAAAGCGGCGACGATATTATCCCCGCTACGTCGTATCCTTTGGTTTTCCAAGCCATGGCGATTTGCTGCTGCTCGGCCTCTTTCACTTTGAGATCAGTCTGACCATGTAAGCCAGGCGCTGCGTCTACTTTTCCATGACGCATAAGATAGATATTGAGCGTTTTCATTCCCTTCGTATCCTATTCTTTAAGAACCAATGGCAACCCTGCCGCAACAAACGTTACTCGAGAGCATACTTGAGCAAGTTGTTGATTCATGCGCCCTGCATTATCAACAAAATAGCGGCTCACAGCACCCAGCGGCACGATGCCCATTCCCACCTCGTTAGAGACAAAAATCAGTGTCGCGCGAGAATTTTCAACCGCTTGAATGAGCTTTTCTATCTCTTGTTCTAATGACTCGTTACTGCAGACTTCACCTAGCTCAAAAATCCAGTTGTTCAGCCACAACGTTAAGCAATCAATCAATACAACGTCATTAGCATCAAAATGAGCAAGTAAATCAGGAAGTCGAAGGTGGCATTCGTGTTCATGCCACCCTTCCCCACGTTGAGCTTGATGATGCTTAATCCGCTCTCGCATCTCATCATCAAATGGCAACGCAGTAGCGACATAATGTAATGACTTGTTCTGCTTTGCGGACAACTGTCTTGCGGTTTGTTCAGCAAGTTTCGACTTTCCTGAACGAGCACCACCGAGAATTAACTGCTTCATATATTTTGATAAAACGCGATTAGAGTAAGGTAAACCAAGAGTTCAGAAAGCTGCTGCGCTGCACCTAAGCAATCGCCAGTAAAACCGCCAATGCGCTTAGTCAGCCAACGTTTGAATGCAAATCGAAATGCAAACAAAACGATGACGATAAATGATGTCTGCATTACCCCGAGAAAGAGCGAAACCACGCCCGCAGTAAACAGCAAAATGGCAACTTCAGACGAGGACTGCTTGTTCGCAAGCGGCTTGCTTTTCGAGGTGTCACTGTCACTCACATAAGGCATGTCGTAAATTAGCGTTGCAGCGAGGGCACGACTCGTGGTGTAGGCCACAACAATAACGAGCCAAAAATCAGGCAAATGAACCAACTCGCTCCAAAGGACAAACTTAGCCAACAACGCCATCACTAATGTTGCGGCGCCATAAGTCCCGATGCGGCTGTCCTTCATGATAGAAAGACGACGTTCAACCGTCATACCGCCGCCAATGCCATCCGCCATATCAGTCAAACCATCTTCGTGAAAAGCACCGGTGAGCAACAGGCTGAACGCCATGGTTAATACAATAGCAACAGAATCAGGGAAAATAAGTTGAGTGAAGTAGAACACAAGCGCGCAAAGCACACCAAGAATCACACCAACCAAGGCAAAATATCGCCCGGCTTGGTTCATGCGCTCTTCGCTGTAAGGTAAATCAGTCGGCACTGGTAAGCGACTAAAAAAGCTCACTGCCAAGAGGAATAGCTCCATTTGATAGCGTAGCGTTGCTTGTCGTGAACTTTTTGACTCAGACACTAAACCGTTACTCCTGCACTCTCAAAACTGGCCATTTTATTATAGAACTGCGCAGCGGCCTTCAATAGCGGCAATGCCAACGCAGCACCTGTTCCTTCACCGAGGCGGAGCCCTAAATCCAGCAAAGGTTCGGCTTTTAATGACTCCAATACAAACTTGTGTCCGTTTTCTTCTGAACGATGTGCAAACAGCATGTAATCACGTGTTTCTTCGTCTAGTAACGTGGCAACATACGCCGCGACAGAGACAATAAAACCATCGACAAGCACTGGCGTTTTTAAACGCTTCGCCTCAAGGAACGCCCCGACCATCTGTACGATTTCAAATCCACCAACTTGCGATAATACGGCTTTGGCGTCTAGACCTCGACAACGACTTACCCCTTGAGCAACCAACTTTAACTTTCGGCTCAACTGCTCTGAGTTGATGCCCGTACCAAGACCAACACAGTGGTTTACCTCAAGCGGGCTGAGTGCCGCCAATAATGCGGAAGCCGAGCTGGTGTTTCCAATGCCCATCTCGCCAAACATCAGTAAGTTAGAGCCTGAATAGATGGTGCTTTGCGCCACTCTTGCACCATATTCCAAACCAAGCGCCACTTGTTCAGAAGACATCGCCGCTTGCTTTGAAAAATTGGCAGTGCCATTTCCTAAACGCTGCTCAATTAAATTCGGATGAGATTTAAACTCAGGAACCATGACTTCGATTGGCGCAAGCATACCGCAGTCAATCACTTTGAATTCGATTTGGTATACATCGCAAAAGCAGTTAATTGCAGCACCTCCAGCAAGGAAGTTTGCAACCATTTGCTGGGTAACTTCACTCGGTGCGATGCTAATGCCTTCTTTTGCAACACCATGGTCGCCAGCAAACACCAACATCGTTGGCTTGCGAATAACAATCTCTTCAACGGCTTGTGCTTGATCTTGGCTTTGAATCAACGCTAACTGCAATGCGACTTTTTCTAGCAACCCTAGAGCACCTAAGGGTTTGGTTTTGTTATCAATGCGCGTTTGAATATCTGCGGAAAAAGAGCAATCCATGTTTGGTATTCCTTCAAGTAATTGGTGTTCGTTCGATAGAAACGTTGTCTACAGTTGCGTATGCATTACGACGAGACAAGATAAAAGGCTGACGACGAATGAGAGAATAAGTGTACGCCTCTTTCATTCTATTTCATCTGATTTTCTCTTTTTGCTGATGTTTTTAGCATTCCGACTGTCATATTGATAAGAATATTATTCTAGGTAGCTGTTTTTACATAAATAGAAAAGTGATACGAATACATATCACCTGGATATCCGGCACAAAAAAAACAAGCCCATACAACCAAATAAACCATTGAAATATATAACCAAAAAACAAAACAAAGTGACTAAAACCAAGCATTTATAACATGTCTAACACCTAATAAACTCAAAGACTGGCACAACAAATGCTTGAATTAATTCGTCCCAATAAAATGGAGAGAACTATGTTTGCCAATCAAAGTCGTCGCCCTGCTAAGAGAAGCAAGCCCAAACCGCAGCGCAAAACCCGGCGCTCAATTCCCTTATCACTCTCCTGAGCCTAAGACCCGTAAATAACGGGTCTTTTTTTAACATGCGATATCGAGCTCGCCACTGCACAAATTTGATGGAGAGTTGCGGCTTATTCTTGCTCTTTCAGCGTGTTGGCATAAGCTACTAATGCCTAAGCACTTGTTCTCTAAAGAGGAAGCATTCAATGACAAACGATGTCAACACTTGCGTCATCATCGCTGGCGCAACTGGGTTAGTCGGCAGCAAAGTGGCCGAAAACCTCATTGCTCAGTCAGGTATTTCTCATTTGTACTCCCTCTCCAGACGCCCACTTAAAGACATTTATGACCCAACAAACAAGATCATTCCAATCATTGATGCAGAGCTCACTATTCATCAATGGGATGAAAATCAAACAACGCCCGATATAGGTTTCATTTGTTTGGGCACGACTCTCAAGCAAGCAGGCAGTAAAGAAAACCTACGTAAAGTCGATGTCGAACTGGTCACTTCGGTCGCACAGCAAATGAAAATGGTCGGCGTAAAACGCCTTGCCGTGGTGTCTAGTTTAGGTGCCAATCGTTCCTCTCCTTCTCACTATCTTGCTTGCAAAGGACAAATGGAGCAGAACATTGAAAAAATGGGATTTGATGAAATGGTGTTTGTGCGTCCTGGCCCTTTAGTTGGTGAACGCGATCACCCGCGAAGTGATGAAAAGCTTGTTCAAGCTTTATTCAAAGTCATTCGCCCACTTATGATAGGGAAATTATCTAACTTTCTACCGATTAAAGCCGAAGAAGTGGCCAAAGCGATGATTTATCAAGTTTACAGTTATCAGGAAAATTCGGTTGTTTATCTACAAAGAAAAGAAATGCTCGACCTACTGCATCATTACGACTAGTCATTTTGCTTAAAAATCACGCTAAACAGTAAGTTCACGAGATTTATCTCTCATTTTTATATTCATTTTAGATCTATCTAATACCTGTTTGTCATTTTTAAAGTTATATCCTGAGCGTTATCTTACGGTATCAGTATATAACCCCGTATAAAAAACAGTCGGCGTTTCACGCCAGATTGATAAGGTCAGATTATGGATTTTGCAGTGATAGCCTCTCTTGCCGTGTTTATAGGCATATTATTCTTTCTTTTTACCCAGCAACAAAAACAGAACACCCTTTCTCGTCTCGTTTTAATTGGTCTTGTTACTGGCTCTCTATTTGGCTTGGCTCTTCAGCTTATTCACGGTGAAGGCAGCGACGTCATTTCGAAAACACTAGAATGGGTTGGTATTGTTGGTAGCGGCTATGTCGGCTTGCTAAAAATGGTGATCATGCCACTTGTGTTGGTTTCGATGATTTCTGCGGTAGTAAAACTGGAGAAAGGCGGATCACTTGGCAAAATATCTGGTCTGACGATTTCTGTGTTGCTTGTCACCACAGCAATTTCGGCTTTGATCGGTATTCTTGTTACTTCTGCGTTTGGTCTGTCAGCAGAAGGGCTAACTGAAGGCGCTCGTGAAACGGCTCGAATTGCGGTTCTTGAAAGCCGAGCGGGTACAGTAAGCGATCTAACCATTCCACAAATGCTAGTAAGCTTTATTCCGACAAACCCATTTGCAGACTTAACGGGAGCACGCTCAACCTCAATCATTGCTGTTGTCATTTTTGGTGTACTAACTGGTATTGCAGCTCGCAAAGTAATGATAGAAAAAGAGGAATTGGAATCACCAATTCGCACGTTTGTTGAAGCGGCTCAATCTATCGTTATGCGCTTAGTAAAAATGATCATGGCGCTTACACCTTACGGTATTGCTGCATTGATGGCGAAAGTGGTTGCGACCTCAAATGCATCCGACATCCTAAACCTACTTGGTTTTATCGTCGCGTCATACGTCGCTATTGGTTTGATGTTTGTTGTGCACGGCATTTTGGTTTCATTCGTTGGCGTTAGCCCTGTTGAATACTTCAAGAAAATTTGGCCTGTATTGACGTTTGCGTTTACATCTCGCAGTTCGGCGGCAACCATCCCATTGAATATTGAGGCGCAAGTAACCAAGCTCAATGTGCCACCAGCGATCGCGAACCTATCTGCTTCTTTCGGTGCAACAATTGGTCAGAATGGTTGTGCGGGTATCTACCCTGCGATGCTAGCTGTGATGGTAGCCCCAACAATGGGTATTAACCCACTAGACGTAAACTTCATTCTTTCTCTGATTGCGATCATTACTATCAGTTCGTTTGGTATTGCGGGCGTTGGTGGCGGCGCAACATTTGCGGCATTGATTGTTCTTCCAGCAATGGGCTTGCCTGTAACGATCGCTGCACTTTTGATCTCAATTGAACCTCTGATTGATATGGCTCGTACTGCGCTGAACGTTTCTGGCTCAATGACGGCAGGCACCATTGCAAGCCGAGTGTTGAAGTCCTCAGAAGCTGAAACGGCTTTTGAAGAAACGAAAGCCTAATCCTTATTTGCTGCCTAAGCAGACAAATGCAAAACTTCAAGCCGGTGGTTCGCCATCGGCTTTTTCATTTTCACAACTTCACCTTGCATCTTTCGTTGCTAGTCAAGGCGTTGAATGGTCTAATACTCTTATCGGTTCCGTAAACGGTAAGCAGAATGCACCAAGATAATCAGCCCACTTTTTTCTTCTTTGACTACGAGACTTGGGGTACAAATCCCGCGAAAGATCGTCCAAGCCAATTTGCTGGTGTTCGCACAGATGAAAACTTCAATATCATCGGCGAACCTCTGGTGATGTACTGCCAGCTTCCTGCTGATTATCTACCTTCTCCGGAAGCTGCATTAATTACGGGTATTACGCCACAAAAGGCGATGCAAGAAGGTCTATCCGAGCCTGAGTTCATTGCTAAGATTCACGCCGAGTTATCGAAACCCAAAACCACCAGCCTAGGCTACAACAGCATTCGTTTTGATGACGAAGTGACGCGTTACACCTGTTATCGCAACTTTATCGACCCATACGCGTGGAGCTGGCAAAACGGCAACTCGCGTTGGGATTTGCTCGATGTATTGCGAGCATGCCATGCGTTGCGTCCTGAAGGCGTAGAATGGCCAGAGAATGAAGACGGCTTCACCAGTTTCAAGTTAGAACATTTATCGGTTAAAAATGGCATTGAGCACAGTAATGCGCACGACGCGATGGCTGACGTTATCGCAACGATTGAGATGGCTAAGAAAGTCAAAGCCGCGCAGCCAAAACTGTTCGATTACTTCTTCTCTATGCGCCATAAACGTAAGCTGAATGAACTGGTTGATATTGTAAACATGACACCGCTGATGCATGTCTCAGGCATGTTAGGTCGCGAACGCCAATACACCAGCTGGATTGTGCCTGTCGCGTGGCATCCAACGAATAACAATGCGGTTATTACGATTGATTTAGCCAAAGATCCGCAGCCAATTCTTGAACTTTCAACCGAAGAGTTGCACGAACGTCTCTACACCAAGCGTGAAGACCTCGGCGACCTACTACCCGTACCGGTGAAACTGGTTCACCTCAATAAGTGCCCTATTTTAGCACCAGCGAAAACGTTGACGGCGGAAAACGCAGAAAACATCGGTATTGATCGTCAGAAGTGTCTCGATAATTTGGCACTACTTCGCCAGCACCCTGAGATTCGAGAAAAACTAATCGGCTTGTTCTCTATCGAGCGTCAATTTGAAAAAAGCGATGATGTGGACACTCAACTTTACGATGGCTTCTTCTCTCCAGCCGACCGTGCAGCGATGGATATTATCCGCGAAACCGATCCAAACAATCTTGCTGCCTTAGATATCGAGTTTGACGATAAACGCATCAAACCGCTGCTATTCAGATACCGTGCTCGTAACTTCCCAGGCACTCTCGATGAGCAAGAGCAACGACGCTGGGCACTTCATTGCCGAGAGGTATTTGAAAGCCAAATCGAAGAGTATATGCTGAATTTAGAAAACTTAGTTCACGAACATGAAAGTGACGAAAAGAAGATTGCAATATTAAAATCCGTTTACCGTTATGTAGAGAGCCTAGCCTCCTAATTTCTACTTATCCAAGCGCACCTTATGGTGTGCTTGTCGTTTATATGCTGTCAAAATGATAAAAGATCGATTCTTACAACTGATCCAACTGCTCATCTCCCTCTTCCTCATCATGGGAGCACTTGGCATCGGAATTACTATTCAAAAATTCACTGGCGTTTCTGTTCCCGGAAGTGTCATCGGTATGCTTGTACTGTTTTTCTCCATGACACTTGGCCTTGTCAAAGTGGATTGGGTCAAACCGGGCGCAACGCTATTCATTCGCTACATGATCTTACTCTTTGTCCCAATCAGTGTGGGACTCATGCAGCACTTCGATATGCTACTTGCGAATGCATTGCCAATCATAGCTAGTGCAGTCGGTGGTTCACTCATTGTCTTGGTCAGCCTTGCTTGGCTACTGGACTACTTGCTAAAGGAGAAACATTAATATGTGGTTAATTGTCACTATTGTCGTTTTCCTGATTGCTCGCCAAATCGCAATTAAGATCAACAGCCCACTTGCAAACCCTTTGTTGATCAGTATTGCAGTACTGATTCCTTTATTAACGTACCTCAATGTACCGTTTGAGACATACTACGCCGACAACGAAGGCATCAGCTTTTTACTACAACCAGCTGTTGTAGCGTTGGCTTACCCTTTGTACGAGCAACTTCCTCAAATCAAAGCCAACTGGCGAATCATCACGTTTGCTTGTACGCTCGGTAGTATTATGTCAATGGCAACCACAACCCTCATCGCCGTTGCATTTAAAGCTGACATCAGTTTAATCGCGAGCCTAGTAGGTAAGTCAGTGACCACTCCGATTGCAATGGAAATCTCAAGCCACCTTGGTGGCGAAGCGGCAGTCGCTGCAATCTTAGTACTGATCGTAGGTCTTCTTGGCGCTATTTTGGCGTACCCAATCTACAACCTAATCGGCATTAAGCATCCAATTGCTCGTGGTTTGACGATGGGCACAGTATCGCACGCGCTGGGTACTGCGACTTGCGCAGAGAAACAACCTGGCGACGCTGCATTTTCATCGTTAGCGTTGGTGCTATGCGGCATCATTACCTCCATTCTAGCTCCGAGCTTTTTTGGTTTAGCAGTCTGGCTATATCAATAAGTCATTGTGACGGTCTGTCCTCCTTCCGACAGGCCGTCACTTTCCTTTTCTCATCGTAGTACGCTGTTGAAAACGCTTTTCGCTACAAAGCACGCTTCCCATCTAACGTGTCCCAACAAGATTCATAACTAAACGCTATCTTTCGCTACTAACATATTTTCATCACTTGGGTATATGAATATCCATTGATATAGTTATTTATGAGACGAAGTTAACGCTCAACACGATTGCAATCGAATACATGTGTGAGCTCACTCTAATTATGTAACAGAAATATCAATTGCATTATTTAACGTGATCCAAAGCACGGAACATTTCTCTCCTTTGCATAGAATAACTGTCCATGCAATAACAAGGATTCAACATGAAAAGTCGCATTGAACAGGCGCTAGCAAGCGCTCCTGAAGCACTTTCAAAACAACTTGCTCCTATCGTCCTAGCCGACGATTTTGATGCTACTCTTTCAGCGCAGCAGTTTGAGCAATTGCTTTCAGCTACCAGCCTATCAGATAAAGAGCTGCGTGTTGCTCTACTTCCTTTTGCCGCTGCATATTCTTACGCTCCTATTTCTGAGTTCTATGTTGGTGCAATTGTTCGCGGCTTGTCTGGCCGTCTGTACTTTGGTGCAAACATGGAGTTCTTTGGTGTTCAGTTAGGCCAAACTGTTCACGCAGAACAATCTGCAATTAGCCACGCTTGGATGAAAGGCGAACACGGTGTCAAAGACATCACCATCAACTTTAGCCCTTGTGGTCACTGCCGCCAGTTCATGAACGAACTGTCGACTGCTAAAGAGTTGAAAGTTCAGCTACCTGAGCGCGACGAAAAGTCATTACATGAATACTTACCAGAAGCTTTTGGTCCAGCAGACCTTGGTATTGAGTCTGGTTTGATGGCCGAAGTAAAACACCAATTTGTGTGTGATGATGAAGACGCATTGATTCAACAAGCCGTCGAAGCGATGAACATGAGCCATGCGCCGTATACCAATAACCTCAGTGGTTTGGCATTAGAGCTCGCGAACGGTCGTGTGTTTAAAGGTGCTTATGCAGAAAACGCCGCATTTAACCCAAGCCTTCCACCGCTACAAGTAGCACTGATTCAAGTGTTGTTGGCAGGCGAAACCTTCGACAGCATTAAGGCTGCCGCTCTAGTGGAAAACTCTAAGGGGAAAATCAGTCACCTAGCAGACACACAGTCTACGTTAGAAGCGTTAAACCCAGATATTCCAGTCAGTTTTGTTAACGTATAAAATTCACTAATATGTCATTAAAAGCTCTACAACATGTAGAGCTTTTTTATTGGCAAAAAACCACAAGCAAACGTTTGCTTCGCAATGAAAAATCAGTATGATCCCCTGCAATTTCTGTCTCATCACTTTATTTTGTAAGGGAACACTATGTTCGGTACTGCAACCAGCGCAAATGCTACCCGTGTATTACTATTAGGCTCTGGTGAGCTTGGTAAAGAAGTGGCAATTGAATGCCAACGACTAGGTCTAGAAGTGATTGCTTGTGACCGTTATGCAGACGCACCTGCGATGCAAGTCGCTCATCGTAGCTACGTGCTTGATATGTTGGATGGTAAGGCTCTAGAAGAGATCATAAACAAAGAGCAGCCAGCTTACGTTGTTCCAGAAATAGAAGCTATCGCGACCGATAAACTTGTCGAGCTTGAAGAGAAGGGCTTGAATGTTGTGCCAACTGCGAAAGCGACCAAGCTAACAATGAACCGTGAAGGTATTCGTCGCTTAGCCGCAGAAGAGCTAGACCTATCCACCTCCCCTTATCGATTTGCAGACAACTACGATGACTTTAAAGCCGCAGTAGAGCACGTAGGTATCCCATGTGTGGTCAAACCTGTCATGAGTTCATCTGGCAAGGGACAGAGTGTCATCAAAACGGAAGACGATATTGAAAAAGCATGGGACTACGCACAAGAAGGCGGCCGAACTGGCGCAGGTCGAGTCATCGTTGAAGGCTTTATCGATTTTGATTACGAGATTACTTTGTTGACCGTTAGAGCAGTGGACGGTGTTCACTTCTGCGCGCCAATTGGTCACCGTCAAGAAGATGGTGATTACCGTGAATCATGGCAGCCACAAACAATGTCGGAAAATGCAATCAAAGCAGCAGAGTACACGGCAGAGAAAGTCGTAAACGCTTTAGGTGGGTACGGTATTTTCGGCGTAGAGCTCTTTGTTAAAGGTGACAAGGTTATTTTCAATGAAGTGTCTCCTCGTCCGCATGACACTGGCATGGTTACGATGATTTCTCAAGAAATGTCCGAATTTGCTCTTCATGTTCGCGCATTTACTGGAATGCCGATTAACAAAATCGTTCAGTATGGCCCTTCTGCATCAGCGGTGATCCTAGGTCAAGGCACATCAACGGACATTCGTTTCGACAACCTTGCGAAGGCTTTAGCGCAACCTCAAACTCAAGTGCGCTTATTTGGCAAACCAGAAATCGATGGTCGTCGTCGTTTGGGTGTCGTGTTAACTCGCCGTAAAACTATTGAAGAGTCTGTTCAAGACGCGGTCGAAAACGCAAAGAAAGTAAAAATCGTTTACTAATCTTTGAGTTCTCAACAATCAAAAAAAGCGCAGCTTTATATCGCTGCGCTTTTCTTTTATTTGCGAGTTCTATTCATAAACTCACTAGTACGGAAATCGTCTTACTGAGCTTCAATTAAGTACACTTCTTCAGAGAAGCGGCTTAAACCCTTCTTCGCGATCTTTGGATGATGTTCATCAGCTTGATCGACGTTTAAGCATGTTACCTTGTAGCCTGCAAACAACTGTTGAATTTCTTCCAATGGCACACTAAATGGAGGACCAGCCATTTCCTCTTGCGGATAGTTCAATGTCACAAGCAAAATACGACCGCCCGGATTCAAAAGCAGCTTCAAGCGCGCTACGTACTCTTCTCGCATATCTTGCGGCAAAGCCACCAACGCAGCGCGATCATAAACGATGTCGGCTTGAGAAACCGGAGCCGTAAAGAAATCACCAGTATAAATCGACAGTTCATCAAACTGATACAACTCGTGCATACCACTAATTGGGGTCACAGTTGGTGTATAAAAGTGTTCAGCAAAGAAAGAACGCACCGCTATTTGGCTCAGCTCAACCCCTTCCACAGAATCATGTTTCGTTGCTAACCAAACGAGATCTTCAGACTTACCACACAAAGGAACCAAGACTTTGTCTTCACGTTTCGGATTCGCATGGTGCCAGTACGCTGGCAATAGAGGGTTCACATCTTCCAAATGAAAACCGATTTGATTACTGGCCCACTTACTGTGCCAAAATTCTTGATCTCTCATTCTTACTTTCTACTTGTTGGCTGATTTTCGTTTTGTGGGGTAAGACTAATGATTTTTTTAAATTTGTCTATGCCGTTCATCTTTGGTTAATACTGCGATGATAGGATGTCATCGTTCCTTGGAGAACAAATTCTTTATTCTCTAAGCAGAATAAAGAAAAGAGAAATGGTGATCTAACGCACGATTCCTCCAAAAGGTTAATTTTTAGCCTTGGGATCTTTCGGAAAGTCCCCATAAATAAGTTAGTACCTAATTTGCCCAGTCTTAGCGACTTTTATGTTCCCATTTTCTAAGTGCAAGCAAGTTAAGGAGAGTGAATGAGCTTATTTCTACGTACTACAGCATTGATGCTTTTGGTACTAAGCCGTGCGCCGGCATTCGCCGCACTTCCTAATGCCCCAAGTAATGAACAAAATCGTTCCCCTAGTCAAAACGAGGTTTGTTCTAAACTATTTAAACACAGCCTTAGCGGCTTGTATGGAATCCAATCCATCGACTCTCGTCCAACCCAGCCTTATTCAGATTTCGATATTCTTTACAGCAAAGCGCATCAAGCCCAATTCGAGCTTGAAACCATTTGTAAAAGTACCGCCCTACTCAACGATGCTCAGCCATATTTCGCTGGCGTAAAATCTAAACATCGCGCCGAAGAAAAAATCGCACATGAACTGGATGGCCAAGTAGAACGCATTACTGACTTAGCTCGTGCGACTATTGTGGCGGAAGATGTGGCAAGTTTGGTCTCTATTTACGAAACGCTAGAGCGCGAAACAACTATCGTTAAAGTCAAAAACCGCTTTAAGAAACCAGGCCCTTCTGGCTACCGCGATCTGAACTTGTTAGTCCGTTTGCCAAAAACGAATTTGATTGCAGAAGTACAGCTGCACTTAAAAGCGATTGCGGATGTAAAAAATGGTCCTGAACACGACCTGTATGAGCAAATTCAAAAGCTTGAACGTCAAGCATCAATGGAAAAGCGAAATCTAAGCGAGATTGAAATGGCTTCCATTAAGAATATGCGTAGCCAAGCGAAAAACTTATACCAACAAGCATGGCAGCCTTACTTAACGACGCATTTAGAAGCGGCATAAACAAAACGCAGCCTGAGAAACAACAAAACCACCGCAATGCGGTGGTTTTCGTTTGTATGAAACATCAAATTTCATACATAACAAAAGACCACGACTAAGCGTGATCTATTTGATTGGTTTTACTGTTCTTTTTTTAGATTTTCTACACGAGCTTTTAACTTCTGGCCCGGGCGAAACGTAACTACACGTCGAGCAGTAATTGGAATATCTTCACCGGTTTTCGGGTTACGACCAGGTCGTTCATTCTTGTCACGAAGATCAAAATTACCAAAACCTGACAGTTTTACCTGTTCGCCACTTTCCAGTGCCTTACGAATCTCTTCAAAGAACACTTCCACCGTTTCCTTGGCGTCCCGTTTACTAAATCCTAATTTATCAAACAGGTTTTCTGCCAATTCGGCTTTTGTGAGCGCCATAAAACTTTCCTCAAAGCTATGTTAAACAATGCTACCTAGTGTAGCGCCAGAGCAGTTTTACCCTACCAATTCAACAACATATCGGGGTTACATCAGGAAGTGTATGACAAGCTTATGATTTTCGCCAACTTTTTTCTTTGCGAATAAAAGGAATGCCGATGTATAAATTATTGTTAAATAGCGACATTTCAATATTTTTTGTTTAGTGAATGCTTAATTACAAAAAATATCCAGTCAATATGACTAAACAATAATAACAAAACAACATTAATCACTATTTAATAAAAATATCAGAGATTGGCTATTTTACAGACACATGACATAAAACTTGTCGGTATTTCAGTGATTTGTATGTAACTTGATACGTAACAATTAGTTCAAAGGTACGACCACTCCATATAGCTAATGTGCTTTGAGAAAGCTTGATTTAATCCACGGTTCTCATTGTTTCACCATGACGCAATGCATGAAGGTTTGATACTGTGATTACCACTTAGTTGATTAACCAACTAAGCGCACATCTACCTCATATACACTAAGGCGACCATGATTAATCAGATCATTAATATTCTTTTTCCTGTGTTCGCCCTTGTCGGTGTGGGCTATCTAGTCGGACGCCATATCAAACCTGATTTTCGCCCCATCAATCGAATTAATATCGATGTATTCACGCCAGCTCTGGTGTTTTCCTCATTAGTGAGCATGCCGCTCGACTCTGAACAAGGCCCCCTACTCTTAGCCGCCATCATTGCGGTTTTAATTCCGGGGTTACTCATGATTCCGATTTGTAAAATCACTGGGCTAACATTTAAAGCTTGGGCTCCACCTCATATGTTTCGAAATAGCGGGAACCTTGCGATACCGTTGTTCACTTATACATTTGGCGAAGTTGCCCTTTCTTCTGCTGTACTGCTGTTTGTAGTATCAGCTTGCTTACATATCAGCGTAGGTGTGATGTTGTTAAGTAACGGGAATCCATTGAAACAAATCATGAAGATGCCAATTTTCTTATCGGCATCGCTCGCATTATGTTTGAACTTATCAGGTATTGGCGCGTGGACACCGTTGTATGAAGCAACAGCACTACTAGGGCAAGCCGCTGTTCCGGTAATGCTGCTTTCTCTTGGCTCACAAATGTGTCATCTAAGACTGGATGGATTAAAAGTTGGCGTTTTGTGTACCGTTCAATCGTTAACGACTGGCGCAATCGCGTTTGCAATCATTTATTGGCTTATTCCTTTACCAACCATGCAACTACAAATGATGGTGCTGTTCACCATGCTACCTCCGGCGGTCATGAATTATCTATTTGCAGAGCGACTGAATATCGAACCGATGACAGTTGCATCCATGGTGTTGTTTGGGAACTTCTTTAGCGTATTGACGTTGCCATTGCTCCTAAGTTACACGCTGTCGTTGGCGTAAGTGAACCTTGAGAGTCCATCGTTGCTGTTGGTAGGCAAACCTGAAGGTTTGGATTTTCGACACAATCTTTCTATGTAATCTTGTTTCACAATCTATGGTTGCATGAGTGGAATAGGCATAAAAAAACCCTGCCAACTTGGCAGGGTTTTCAGTCTCTTAAACAGTTTGTTACGCTGCGTTAATTAGTCGCGCAGAGCTGCACCAAACTTCTCTGATACGTGAGCAACGATAGCATCAACCGCACCAGCGATGTCTGCATCTTCAAGCGTACGCTCAAGTGACTGTAGAGTCAGAGCGATAGCTAAGCTCTTCTTACCTTCTTCAACGCCTTTACCTACGTAAACGTCGAACAGCTTCGCATCTTTAAGGAACTCGCCACCTTGCTCTAGACAAGCGTTAACGATGTCACCAGATGCAACAGCTTCGTCCACGACTACCGCGATATCACGACGGTTTGAAGGGAACTTAGAAAGCGCTACCGCTTCTGGGATCACTTTGCTGTTGATTGCAGACCATTCGATTTCGAATACGATAGTGCGACCGTTTAGACCGAACTTACGCTCAAGCTCAGGGTGAACAGTACCGATCACGCCCACTTCTTTGCCATCTACGATGATTGCCGCAGATTGACCTGGGTGAAGAGCTGGGTTAGCTTTTTTGCTTTCAGGTGACAGTGCTGCGAAAGAGTACGCTTTTTCGTTCGCAGACAGTTCTAGAACTGCTTCTAGGTCGCCTTTAAGGTCAAAGAAATCAACCGTGTTAGTTTCGATATCCCAATGTTCTTCACCGCGAGTACCAGCGATAACACCCGCTAGCATAGGCTCTTGGCGCATGCCGTTTTCTGCAGATTCACATGGGATGAAACGTAGGCCGTATTCGAATAGACGAACGCGTGGCTGTTGACGCTTCTGGTTGTGAACAACCGTGTTCAGTAGACCTTGGATAAGACCAAGACGCATTGCTGACATGTCTGCAGAAATTGGGTTTGGAAGTACTAGAGGCTCAACACCAGGTACTACTAGCTTTTGCTGCTCAGGCTCAACGAAGCTGTATGTGATTGCTTCGTGATAACCACGGTCAACAAGAAGATCACGAACGCGTTTCAGTGGAAGATCCGCTTCAACGTGGTTGTGCATCTTAAGTGCTGCTGCTGGGTTTTGGTTAGGAATGTTGTCGTAACCGTAGATACGGCCAACTTCTTCAATCAGGTCTTGCTCGATAGCGATATCGAAACGCCATGTTGGCGCTACTGCCACCCAACCTTCTTCAGAAGCTTCAACTGTCAAACCTAGGCGCTCTAGGATTTCTACTACGTCAGCATCAGCGATGTGGTGACCTAGTAGGTTGTCTAGTTTAGTACGACGTAGAGCAACTTTGTTTGGCTTAGGTAGGTCTGCTTCAGACTCTACTGCAACAACAGGTGCTACTTCACCACCACAGATCTCAACTAGAAGCTGAGTTGCACGCTCCATTGCGCTCACTTGTAGTGCGTAATCCACACCACGCTCGAAACGCATTGAAGAATCAGTGTGCAGACCGTAGCTACGTGCACGACCACGGATGTGGTCAGGCGCGAAGAATGCACACTCAAGTAGAACGTCTTTAGTCTCAGTTGTTACACCAGACTCTTCACCACCAAAGATACCTGCGATTGCAAGCGCTTTGTTGTGGTCAGCTACAACTAATGTATCTGCGTTTAGTTCTGCTTCGCTGCCGTCTAGAAGTGTTAGCTTCTCACCTTGCTCCGCCATACGAACTACGATGCCACCTTCGATCTTCGCTAGATCGAACGCGTGCATTGGTTGGCCTTGCTCTAGAAGAACATAGTTAGTGATGTCTACTACAGGATCGATAGAGCGGATACCACAGCGACGCAGTTTCTCTTGCATCCATAGTGGCGTTTCAGCTTGAACGTTTACGTTCTTAACCACACGACCTAGGTAACGTGGACACGCAGCAGGTGCTTTCACTTCGATAGACACTTTGTCTTCGATTGAAGGAGCAACCGCTTCTACTGATGGCTCAGTCACGTCAGCGCGGTTTAGTACGCCAACTTCACGAGCTAGACCACGAATGCTGAAACAGTCAGCGCGGTTTGCTGTTAAGTCTACGTCTACCGTAACGTCGTCTAGACCTAGGAATTCACGGAAATCGGTACCGATTACTGCGTCTTCTGCTAGCTCCATGATGCCGTCTGACTCAACGTCGATACCTAGTTCAGTGAATGAACAAAGCATGCCGTGAGATGGCTGGCCACGTAGTTTCGCTTTTTTGATTTTGAAATCGCCTGGAAGAACAGCACCAACTGTTGCTACTGCTACTTTCAGACCTTGGCGACAGTTGTGCGCGCCACAAACGATGTCTAGAAGCTCTTCTTCGCCAACATCAACTTTAGTTACGCGCAGTTTGTCTGCATCTGGGTGTTGACCACATTCAACAACGTGACCGACTTTAACGCCAGTAAAAGAACCAGCAACAGGAAGAACGTCGTCTACCTCTAGGCCGGCCATTGTAATTTGGTGAGTTAGCTCGTCAGTAGTAACCGCAGGGTTTACCCACTCACGAAGCCATGATTCGCTGAATTTCATGTTGATGAACCCTCTGGATTACTTGAACTGTTTTAGGAAACGAAGGTCGTTCTCGAAGAACGCACGTAGGTCGTTCACGCCGTAACGAAGCATTGTTAGACGCTCAACACCCATACCGAATGCGAAACCAGAGTATTTTTCAGGATCGATGCCTACGCTACGTAGTACGTTCGGGTGAACCATACCGCAGCCTAGTACTTCTAACCATTTACCATTTTTGCCTTTCACGTCTACTTCTGCTGAAGGCTCAGTGAATGGGAAGTAAGATGGACGGAAACGTACTTCTACTTCTTCTTCGAAGAAGTTGCATAGGAAATCGTGCAGAATGCCTTTCAGCTGAGCAAAGTTTACGTTCTCATCAACCAGCATACCTTCCACTTGGTGGAACATTGGGGTATGAGTTTGGTCGTAGTCGTTACGGTATACACGGCCCGGTGCGATGAAACGAAATGGTGGTTTACCATTTTCCATCGTACGGATCTGTACGCCTGACGTATGAGTACGAAGCATCAAATCTGGATTGAAGAAGAAAGTATCGTGGTCAGTACGCGCTGGGTGATCAGCGGCGATGTTTAGCGCATCGAAGTTGTGGAATGCATCTTCGATCTCTGGGCCTGCTTCGGTGTTAAAACCAAGTTCGCCAAAGAACTTCTCGATACGCTCTACAGTACGAGTTACTGGGTGTAAACCACCGTTTTCAATACGACGACCTGGCAGTGTTACGTCGATTGTTTCTGCTGCTAGTTTCGCTTCAAGCTCTGCACGTTGTAGTGCGTCTTTACGAGCTGCAATAGCTTGCTGAACTACGCCTTTCGCTTTGTTGATCTCTTGACCAGCTTCACGGCGCTCTTCTGGTGGTAGTTTACCTAGGCTTTGAAGTTGAGCAGTTAGCTCACCTTTTTTACCCAGATACTGAACACGCACTTCATCAAGTGCGACTAGCGATTCGGCAGCTTCAATTGCAGTGCTCGCGCTAGCAATGATCTCTTCTAGATGTTGCATCGTTTCCTCATCTACCTGTTGGTAGTGTCCATAAGGGAGTGATTGGTTTTTTGATAGCTGTACATAGTAGCCAAACCAGACACCAATGCCAAATTGAATTATGAAAAGAAGAGGTTATTGAATAAAAAGAACACAAAAACGTAAAAAAAGCACTGTTATCGAACTTAACAGTGTGCGAGCGCTTGTGTAACAAGCACCAGTTTCATAAATAAGTTTACAAACATAGAAGGGGAAAATGCATTAACTTGGTAGCAGAATCTCACCATTCAAATCATTCTGAACTGATTAGTTTTGTCGGACAGAAACCGGCTCTTGCGTTATGTACTTTTGAACAGCCCGAACTTTATTTTTACCTTCTTGTTTCGCTAAATAAACGGATTCATCGGCTGCGCGAATCAAATCGGTGTACGTACTCATGTTTTCTGTTCGTTCTGCAACACCAACACTGATGCTCCCTCTCCACGGTTCATAACACGTTGGAACGAGCATTTGAGACACCTGTTTTCTTACCATTTCCGCAACATGTAACCCGCCGTTCAATCCTGTGTCTGGACAAATAACAAAGAACTCATCACCTCCCAATCTGCACACGATATCATCGCTACGAAAATGATATTTAAGTGCTTGTGCAAGCTCGATTAACACCAAGTCCCCGGCCTCATGCCCACACGTGTCATTGACTTGTTTAAAATAATCCGCATCAATCATGATACAAACCAAAGGCAGTGTTTTGTGCTCCGTGTCATCCCAAAGCTTTTTCAACGTTTTGATTGCACTGCGTCGATTAGGAAGTTGAGTTAATGAGTCCGTTAATGACAGCGCTTCCAGCTGCTTATTTGCCGTTAACAACTGGTTCGTTCTTGCTTCTACTTTTTCTTCTAATTCCAAATTGAGTTTTAAGAGATCACGATTACGTTCGGACACTTGAGAAAACAGCGCATTGAGTGCTTCTAGTAATGGCTCGGTAGACGCGTTAGCTTGTTGCTCTTGTTCGCGATAAGCTTCTAAAGGAGAAACGCCTCGTTCGATGGCTTTGATCTGTTTCGCCATATTTTGATCGATGCCGAGAATGTGGTACGCCAACCAATGAATGAGAAAATCCAACAACTGCTCCGCTGATTGCCGATTATCTTCGTTAATAAAACTTTGCATGCTGACAATATCGCCCATAAAAGTGCGATGTACTTGAATATGCTTTTGGAGATGCTCGTGATGAATCCCCACTTCTCTCATTAAATTTTCCTCTTCTTTGAAGTGAAATTCGGCATAACGAGAGAGTTCAAATAACGCGCTATGAATATCCGCTATCGAAATCGTGTTTCGCGTCAAAAGTTTGCCGTACTTATTAATAAACTCAACGAGATACTGGTGTTGATCGTCAACATCTTCGATTCCTGTTTCAAAATAGATGTCCCAACGAAATGAATTCAACGTTACTACTCCCAATATCAACGAGTCTATATCAAGTCACCATGCCGCGACCTGAAATACCACAATAAATATAGGGAATAGTAACGATAAAAGTTTTCTAACGCCTCACTGAGTAGTCAAAATAATGACAAAGATCTCCATGATGGATTATTTTCGCTAAGCAATTCAGCAAATCTAAAAATAATACTGTATAGAGAGCTCAATAAAATCGTCGTCTCGAGCAAAATAAAGTAAGTCTGTCGGCGTATCATTTTTAAATAACCACGCATCAACTTGCCACTTCAGATGGTTCGATATTCTGCTAGAGGCTTCTAACTTTGCGTTATAAACATCTGAGTTATCCAAATCTTGCGTAATCCCAGTGAGAATTTCAGTTCCATCCTCATCATTTAAGGCAAAGCGGACACCTGCAAACACATCATTTTGACCAATGTTCTGTGCGTTATTTCCCCGACTATCATAGAGGTACTCTCCAATAAGGCCGACATCCCAAACCGTATCAAAAGCGCCGACGATGGTATATTCGAAACCCGTCACCACGCCGACATGATGGTCATAACTATCTCGATATACACTTTCAAGCTTCCATAACCAATCTCCGACAATGCCTTGAACATCAATACCGACATGACTCATCAGCGCATAATATGGTTTGAGTTCACCTTGCTCGAATCGAAAATAGGGATCTCGATTGGTCCCGTACAAATAGCTCAAACCAATATCCCAATCACCCAGCATTTTGGAATATCGAAATGCCACATCAATGTGTTTCTCTTCCCTACTCGATTCATAAATAGCGTTGTCAGAAATAACAGGCTCCGTACGTAAACGTCCGTCTTGACCAGCAAAAGTACGCTCCCGAAAATAAGGAAGTACCATGGCATGAAAAGCGCCCCAATCTTTAATCGCCGTAAAATGTACCATTGGCTGACCCAGTTTATCTTCGCCATCAACCGCTTCCACGGCATCTGTTTGGTTCACAACATCAACCAGATGCGCGGACTCGGTGACGCCCCAAAACACTTTACTGATACCAACTCTAAGCTCGTAATCATCCCAATACGTGAGAAAAAGCGCTTCTCTAATGTCACCGTGGGTTCTTTCATCATCGAGGCTATCGACTCGAAAAAACGGTGTGAAGGTGAAGCTACTATCTCCGCTTTGGAAGTCCCAGTAAAGTTCAGGCTGAACTACAACAGAGCTTTGGCCTTTACTCTGCCCTTGCAGCCCATGAGAGATAAACTGTCGATGCTCAACATTCAATTGCCCCGCAAGCTCAAATGCGAACAGCGAGGGCGTTACCAACATCGCGAGTAATCCGCCAAGTTGGCTTACTCCTTTGTCCATATTCATACCACTCCCTTATTTAACTCGCTTGAGCACGTTTTTGTTGAAGTCGTTCTCTTCCAACCCTGTTTGAAAGCGCAAATCGCTAGTGTTCAATTCTGTACTTTTGCCAGTTTGGTGATTCATCATTGCCATGGTATGTGCACGCCAATATTTATCGAGGTACTGCTTATAATTAGCGAAAGTTAGAGTTTTCAATAACGCGCCTTTTCGGTCGTAAAACTCGACTTTGAGAGGGCGATAATGCGCCTTGTCAAGCCATACTACCTGCTTGGTATAACCGGAGTTCTTGTCCGTTGGGATTTGCTCTAGAACGAATACGTCTTGCCCGTTAAACTTCTCATCCTTGAGGTGGTTAAAGCGGTATTTTTCGATTTCAAATGAACTCAAGTCTTCATACGCAAACTCGCTTCCCATAAACGGGCCCGACTTATTACGTGACGAAATTCGCTTTACTCGCTTTAAGGCAGGTAAATACAACCATTGGTCATCCGCACCAATGGTATGAGAATGGTTGAGAAAAGCCGTACCCGTGACATCCCGAGGCTGGTCAAAAATGGTCAGCCCTTTGTCGCCATCCCCTTCAACTTCGAGAGACTTCAATCGCATAAGACGCGTACTGCTTTCACCTTGTGCGTTCTTTAAAATCATCTCCATGGTTGCGATAGAGTCGCCCCAACCTTCATCTCTTGCTTTTCGCTCCTGAGCAATTTCCAGCCCTTTTTCTTCATTCGCATAAGTGAATGGCGATACAACTAGCGAAGCCGACAACATCAAAACTTGCAATACGTGGTTCATTTTTTTCATGGTTCAATTCCTTTTAATTCTGAGTTATGACTGAGTTGCAGTGATGGTGGACGACGCTTTCAAGCGCGCGTTATCAGACGGACTTTCTTGTAAGTACGCTTTTTTATCGAATAGCATTAGTAAGGTTGGGAGGAATAAGAAGTCCACAACCAAAGCGATGAAGATAACAATGGCGCTGAGTTGCCCCATATCCGCATTCAGCCTGAAGCTAGACATTGCCAATACGGAAAAACCTGCCACTAAAACCACCGTAGTGATCCACAGTGCGCGACCAACGGTATGAAAGGCGTAACGAACGGCTTGCTCTGCAGTTTGCCCCTCGCGGCGCGCTCTTTGATATTTGGAAAGGAAGTGAACGGCATCATCGACCACAATCCCAAGCGTCAATGTCACAACAACGGATAAGCCGAGGTTGATTTCACCCGATATCAGTGCCCACAAACCAAAGCCAATGACCGCTGGCGCAATATTGGGCATCAAACTAATTAGCCCTAATCTCACGGAGCGAAGTGCAAAAATCAGCAAGGCAGAAATTAAAACAAGCGTGATCGGTAAAGTGGACAGCATGCTCGCAATATTCGTCTCTCCAATATGGGCGAACATTAATGACGGGCTTGATGCAACCACTTGATACTGAGGGGCATGCTCTGCAAACCATTGATAGATTCTGTTTTCTAAATCGACCAGTTCCACACTGCCTAGGTTTGCCACGGTCAACACCATTTTGATCGAGGATTTATCGACGTTAATTTGATTATTGAGGTCTAGGCCGTACGGCAAAGACATTTCGTAAAGCAGTAGATATTGCGCTGCGAGCTCTCGCTCTTGAGGGAGCGAGTAATACGCCTCATCATCACCATGCATGTTCTTGTTGAGACGCTTATAAACATCTGCCAATGTCGCCACATGGTCTGTTTCAGGTTGGTCTCGTAGCCAACTAGAAAATTCACCTATCGTGTTAAGAAAATCAGGAGCGGCAATACCTTGAGACTCGTTGGTTTTAATCGCAATGCTGATGTTGGTCATACCGCTGATTCGCTCTTCCATAAAATCAGCAGCCTGACGAAACTCGTTACGTTGACCAAAGTACTCTACCGATTCGTCATTCACCTTATTAAGTGGGATAAGACTCGCGCACACGATAATGACAGCAACCGAAAGTGGTAACAAGGCTCTTCGTTGCGAAACCACAAAGTCACCTAAGCGATCCATGACATGTTTTTGGTCTTGTGACGTTTCCATTTTTACGTGGATAGGCAACAACTTGAGCAACGCCGGCAACAAGGTAACGGAAAGAAAACAGGCGACCATAACACCTAAAGCAGACAAGTTACCGAAGTCTCGCAGGACAGGAGAATCGGACATGTTCATCATCAAGAAGCCAATCGCGGTTGTTACGGATGTAATCAGAATAGGCACGAAATTCAAAGCAATACTGCGCTCGATTGACTGCGCTTTCGTGAACCCGTTTTTCATTGATTGACGCATGGTCGCAATCAAATGAACACAGTCAGCAACCGCAAGCGTCATGATCAACGTTGGAACGTTTACCGTCGCTGTGCTTAAGAACATTCCAGCCCAACCAGATATGCCCATGGTCGCCATCACAGAGCCAATGATGACAATCAGCGTCGCTATCACACTTAGAATGGAACGCAGCATGATAGTCAAAAAGACCAAAATCACAACGAGCATGGTTGGCACTAATGTCGAGCTGTCATCTTGCGCGGCAGTCATAAAAGCGTGGTTCATAGCAATAATGCCCGCTTTATGAAAAGTCACGTCAGGATACGCGCGTTGGTAGCGGTCAATCATGGCATTGATACTCGACACCACCTCCTCCACTTCTGCGGTCTTATCCATCTCGGGCAACTGGACGGTAATATTCACCACGGTGACATCGCCTTTCTCTGACACCAATGCGCTTTTTAAAACAGGTTCACTGAGTGCAATGCTTTTGACCTTGGAAATTCGTTCTGGGATCAGTTCGTATTCACTGTACAGAAGATCTTCAACCAACAGATCATCGTCAAAGGCTTCTGTGTGTTGATAGTTAGCGATAGAGTCAACACGGCTCGAGTATGGGACTTGCCAAGCGTCGACTGTTATTTTCTGGATAAGAGACAAGGTCTGCGGGGTAAAAATGTCGCCATCTTCAGGCGCGATGACGATGGCAAGGTTGTCCGTTTTTGCGAACGTGGTTTGGATTTCATCAAACGCAAGCAGTTGCTTGTTAGTTCCATCAAAGAAAATGTCGTAATCTCCTCTGAAATACAGGTTTTTACCTCCTATTGTAGCGACAATAATCAAGAAAATAGTTGCTAGTAGAACGAGCAAACTATATTTGGTGGGTATCTTCCCCAAACCAATTCCTTGGTGTTGCTGAGCTTTACGGTGTGGCATCACACTCTCCTTTGTGACGTTTCGTCAAATTTAAAAACTAAAAAAATCAGCCAGCGCTGTTTTCAAGTTTTTACGTAACTTTTCAAATGCCTCTCTAGGTTCTTCACCTTAAGCATCATCTTTTAAATCAAATATTGACGATTCGTCACTTTAGTGTGATAAAAAAGCCAATCATCGTTTGGATTGGCTTCTGTAACCGATTTAGCGGTTCACTGTTTCTAAGTAAGCAATCTCTTCGCTAAAGAGTTCCTGTTCTACTCGACGCCAGGTTTTCCGATAGTCCCACTCTGTAGAAAGTGGCGCCCAACCTAAGCCGTCTAATAACATATTCGCATTGTGCAACACAGAAAATGGGTCTTGGATTCGTTGTATACAGCGACTATTCGATGCGTTTTGCGCAAGCGCGTTAGAACCAAATGCGATAGACCAGTTAGCAAACACAATAGCATCCGCACCTATAGCAGGAGAAAACTTTAGATCTCCGCACTCTACTGCATTATTGACCAACGCATCTGCACCGGAAATCACTTCTTCTTCTAGCCGATTCAGCTCATTCAAACGTTCAGGTGATGCTTTTTCCAACACCCAAGGCGTTTTAGCTACAATCGCGCAAGTCGACAGCACTGGCTCCATTCGAGCGTAAATACGATAGCCTACATGCATCGCAATAATTTTCTCTCGAGTATTGCCATCGAAGTTTGCCGTGCGCTCGAAAAATATCGCTTCGCTTTTTAACGAATGGATACAAAGCGCAAGTATTACGTCTTCTTTGCTGCAAAAATGATTGTAGATGGTGCCCTTAGAATAAGAGCTAGCCGAGGTCAGCTTATCCATAGTGAGGTTCGCAAACCCCTGCTCTTGGACGAGTGACTTAGCCAGTTGAATAAGCTCAACTTCTCTATCCGCAATCGCTTGTTGCTTTTTGGTTAGCCCGGACGAGACACGACACCCGTCTCGCTTACCATCCTTTTTACAGCGAAAGTTAAACATAATCCTTTGATCCGTATACCCACACACTCCTGATAATTGTAACACGATTATGTAAAACAGGAACGTCACTGTTTTTGACGAACCGTCATAGTTGACACTTCGTCATAATAGATCAAAAAACAAACATTACAAGTATGAATTTATCCATAACGAAAAATTACAAAAATCTATAGTTTTATCATTAAAATGCAAAAACAAAGGCTAGACAAACTGATGTGCTGAAGATTTAGGCGAGAGATAGACGTTAAGCCAAGAGCTTACAAACTCGATATTTCCCAATACCTAAGATGCAAGCCATTGGCTCTGAGAGATAAGTGAATGGATTAAATTGAAAGGCTTGGTTTATCCCCTGCTGCTGCAATTGCGTAGCGAATATCGTCAATAAAACGAGATTCTGTTTCTACAATTCCATCAGAGAATGTCACTGGTTGATGTGGCCCAGTAAGTAGAACGACGTTTGTGAAGTCGGAAACATTAAAGTTTTCAGCGACAACATTCTTCGAGTGAAAATCAATCACTGTTTTCGCTACTTGATCTTCAAGCTCCAGCAACTGTTCTTCCGTAATTTTCATTCGCGCCAAAGCAACACGAACGCATTTATCATGTGTCGTTGTTTGCTCTTTGATTATCTCGGTGTACTTATCGTTTAACTTCGAGTTTTCTGCGTAGCTGTAGTACAGCGGGCCGTGCAACGTAATACTTTTGTTTTCATCTACGTAAACAAGGTCTAGCAACTCTAGTGCACCCAGATAATCAGACATGCTTTGCTCTGATAAGTCGTATTTCTTCTTTAAAATTGTGTATCCATCTTTTCCGCGCAACATCCTCAGTTCACGATAAAAATCGTAAAGATGTGGGAACTGAAAAAACACTTCATCTTGTGTTCGACTAAAATAATCTTCATCTTCACCTTGCAACTGATTGGCTAACTTTTGCAATTCATCCAATGTACAGTCAATCGCACGACAGTATTCAAGCAGTTTATCTAACGCGAGGTTGGTACTGGTTAAATGTCTCTTAAAAGTGGACAGTGGCATGCCCATTTTTTCAGATAGCTCTCGATATGTTAGCCCCTTTGTTTTAATCGCTTGTCGTAAAGCGGCTAGCAAATATTCGGGAGTCAGATCTCTCATCTACTATTCCTTTTGGCAATGTTACAGCTTTATAGTATTTGTAACAATTTAGAGCTTATTAGCAAGCTATAAGTTCATATTTTTATAATAAATTCTTGAATTAATATACCAACAACACCATTCAACACGCAAATGACATAACTCAAAAGACATTGAACTTGGTTATATATATCTAAGTCATTTAATAATAAAAGAAATAAAATCAGTTTACCTGATCGCAATTTGTATGGCTTAGATAATTAAAACAAGAAGATAACACCAGATCACATAACTAGTTTTAGAATATTTACCCTACTTAAAACCAGCCAATAAAATGAATAAAAATTCACACTCATAAAAAATTACCAATAAAACCCTAGGATTAGAATTTGAGTTTTTTAACATTTTGGAGTGAAGCCATGGCTTACTCAAACCACTTAAGGGAGCGTCTAAAGAAGGCGAAGAACCGATGTTGCCTCGCCAATCAAAAGCAATTCTATTCCACGAGCTTTACAGCGGTACCAAAAGCAAGGATTTCAGATGAACCATCGACAATTGAGCTTGTAGTAAAGCGAATTCCTACAATCGCATCGGCGCCTTTCTGGTTCGCTTGCTCGACCATACGTTGAATAGCAATGTCACGTGCTTCGGTCATCATTTCGGTGTATCCGCGGATCTCTCCACCAACAATGCTTTTTAGACCAGCCATTAGGTCTCTGCCGATATGCTTAGATTGAACAACGTTGCCCGTCACCACTCCTCTAACTTCTGCTATTTCCTTGCCTGGAATCGTATCTGTTGTTGTGTAAATCATGTCGTGCCCTTAATGCTATGAAGTAAGTACAGTACGTTACCACCAAGCCTTTAAATATGAAATCAGGATAGTGTTAGTAAGTTATATAGAAGTGGCTGTGCGTGAGTACCTTTATTGAAAGTATTCAATGTGAGAGGAGTGTAACCAGAAGTGATGCAAACAAGTAATAAAACACACAGAAGAGAAATTACAGATAATAAAAAAGGAGAGCGAATGCTCTCCTTTCCTTAAACCTAAACTGCTAATTAAAGAGCAGCTTTTGCTTTTTCAACTAGAACTGCAAATGCAGCTTTGTCGAATACTGCGATGTCCGCAAGGATCTTACGGTCGATCTCGATAGATGCTTTCTTAAGACCGTTGATGAAACGGCTGTAAGATAGACCATTTTGACGAGATGCCGCGTTGATACGTGCAATCCATAGTTGACGGAATTGACGTTTCTTAGCGCGACGGTCACGGTAAGCGTATTGACCAGCTTTAGTAACTGCTTGGAAAGCTACGCGGTAAACACGTGAACGTGCACCGTAGTAACCTTTAGCTTGTTTTAGAACTTTCTTATGACGTGCACGAGCTTGTACACCACGTTTTACGCGAGGCATTATGCTTCTCCTAAACTAAACGATTGATAACTAAAAAGAATTAAGCGTATGGCAACATACGGATTACTGCAGCCACTTCACAACGTGGAAGGATTGCATTTGGACGTAGTTGACGCTTGTTCTTAGTAGTACGCTTAGTCAGGATGTGACGTTTAGTAGCGTGCTTGTACTTAATACCACCAGCAGTTTTCTTAAAACGCTTAGCAGCACCTTTGTTGGTTTTCATCTTAGGCATGATGAATAACTCCGCATTGAGTAGTTTAATAAACAATGTAATTAGGGCGAACAAAACCCATCCGTTACCTTTTATTCAAAGGGAAACGGCTGGGTTTCAATTACTTTATGAGCCGTTAATTACTTCTTTTTAGGGGCTAGCACCATGATCATCTGACGACCTTCAATACGGCTAGGGAAAGCTTCTACTACAGCAATTTCTGCAGTGTCTTCTTTCAAGCGGTTTAGAACGTCGACACCGATGTCTTGGTGTGCCATCTCTCGGCCACGGAAGCGAATTGTTACCTTCACTTTGTTGCCTTCTTCAAGGAAACGCGTCAGGTTGCGTAGTTTTACCTGATAGTCTCCAATATCAGTTCCAGGACGGAATTTTACTTCCTTGATCTGGACCTGCTTTTGCTTCTTCTTCTGCTCTTTAGCAGATTTGCTCTTCTCGAAGAGGAACTTACCATAGTCCATCACACGACAAACTGGTGGCTCGGCGTTAGGGCTGATCTCAACGAGATCCATACCAGCTTCTTCAGCAGCTGCAATGGCTTCTTGAATCGATACAACACCAACTGATTCACCGTCAGCGCCTGTTAGTCGAACTTCACGAATACCACGAATTTCACCGTTGATACGGTGCGGGTTTTGTTTTACCGGCTGTTGGCCACGTCTTCCGCCTTTAATAGCTTATTCCTCCAGATTGAGCTTACGGCTAGAGATCTCGTCTTGGATGTATGCGATGAAGTCATCCACTTTAAATTTACCAAGATCTTTGCCTTTACGAGTACGTACTGCAATTTCGCCAGCTTCCATTTCTTGGTCACCAACAACAAGCATATACGGTACACGCTTCAAAGTATGTTCGCGGATTTTAAAGCCAATCTTCTCATTTCTCAAGTCCGCTTTAGCTCTAATTCCACTTTTTTGTAGTTTTTGTACGATTTCTTGAACATAACCTGACTGTTTATCAGTAATGTTCATAAGAACTGCTTGTTCTGGCGCCAACCAAGTTGGGAAGAAACCAGCATATTCTTCGATAAGGATACCGATGAAACGTTCTAGAGAACCTAGAATTGCACGGTGAATCATTACCGGAACAAGACGTTCGTTGTTTTCACCTACGTAAGTTGCACCTAGGCGACCAGGTAGGTTGAAGTCTAGCTGAACTGTACCACATTGCCATGCACGGTCTAGACAGTCATATAGCGTAAACTCGATCTTAGGACCGTAGAATGCACCCTCGCCTTCTTGAATCTCGTATGGAATTTCCATTGATTCTAGAGACTGTTTCAATGCTTCTTCAGATTGATCCCAGATTTCATCTGAACCTACACGTTTTTCTGGACGAGTAGACAGTTTCACTACGATGTTGTCAAAACCAAATGTTTGGTACGTATCGTAAACCATCTTAATACAGCTTGTTACTTCCTCTTGGATTTGACTCTCAGTACAGAAGATGTGAGCGTCATCCTGAGTAAAGCCACGTACACGCATGATGCCGTGTAGTGCGCCAGATGGTTCGTTACGGTGACATGAGCCAAACTCTGCCATACGTAGCGGAAGATCACGGTACGATTTCAGACCTTGGTTAAAGATCTGAACGTGACCAGGACAGTTCATTGGTTTGATTGCGTATTCACGGTTTTCAGAAGAAGTTGTGAACATCGCGTCTGCGTATTTATCCCAGTGACCAGAACGTTCCCAAAGAACGCGGTCCATCATTAGTGGACCTTTCACTTCTTGGTAATCGTATTCGTTTAGTTTGTCACGAACGAACACTTCTAGATCACGGAAGATAGACCAACCATTGTGATGCCAGAACACCATACCCGGTGCTTCTTGTTGCATGTGGAATAGGTCTAATTGCTTACCGATTTTACGGTGGTCACGCTTCGCCGCTTCTTCTAGACGAGTTAGGTGCGCTTTCAGTGCTTTCTTATCGTGGAAAGCAGTACCGTAGATACGTTGAAGCATTTTGTTGTCGCTGTTACCACGCCAGTAAGCGCCTGCAACATTCAATAAAGTGAAGTGTTGACAGAAGCCCATGTTAGGAACGTGAGGACCACGACACATGTCAATGTATTCTTCATGGTGGTATAGGCCCGGACGATCATCGCGAGATACGTTTTCGTCTAGGATTTCCACTTTGTACGGTTCACCACGTGATTCAAATGTATCACGTGCTTCCTGCCAGCTTACTTTTTTCTTAACAACTTCGTACTTGGTTTTCGCAAGTTCTTTCATACGCTTTTCGATCTTTTCAAGATCTTCTTGCGTTAGAGACTCGTCTAGGTCGATGTCGTAGTAGAAGCCATTGTCGATGGTAGGACCAATCGCCATTTTAGCTTGTGGGTATAGCTGTTTTAGAGCGTGACCAAGAAGGTGAGCACAAGAGTGACGAACGATTTCTAGACCGTCAACTTCATCTTTTACTGTGATGATTTCTAGGCTTGCGTCTTCTTCAATTAGATCACACGCATCAACGCGGTTACCGTTAACACGACCAGCAATCGTTGCTTTTGCAAGACCGGGACCGATCGATTGCGCAACTTCCATTGTAGATACTGGGTTGTCAAATTGACGCTGACTACCGTCAGGAAGAGTAATAATAGGCATGCTATGTCCTTTACAGTGGTGTTGCATACCAAGCAACACATGTTATTCAAATTTAGAAGCTATTTGTTGATAAATAGTTGAGAAGCGATAGAGGTCGCTCAGTAACACGAATACCGGACCGCTATCGGAAGAGCAATTGTACCTAGCTCACATTTAGATTGCAAAGCGCGATTTCAGTTTGTCATTGAAAGTTCACTACTAAATAAGCTACTCGGCGAAAAACACCATTGGTATAATAAGCAGCACGAAACAATGAGTGACACTATAGTTAATTTATTGAGTAATCTATATTTAGGTATTCATCATGAAGAAAAAACGATGGCAACCTACAATATTGGCTTTTGCTTTTTGGTTGCCAGCTTCCACTTTTGCCTCTAACGACCTTTACGGACCACTTCGATCTTACGCTCAATCGCCAATGCAAGTGGTCAGTCATACCAACCATCTCCGCTCTGGGTTTAGCTTGCCTTCAGAGTACAGAGAAGCTTATGGCTCGGCGACAATAGCGAGTGTTTGGGCTCATACTAACGAATACGCTTTGGATTATTACCACAACCAATTAGAAATTGGAGCTAAGTGGCAAGTCAGTTCTCAATGGCAATGGGAACTCAATTATCGCTGGGTATTTGCTGCGGATAATCATCTGGATGGCTTAACAGAAAGCTTTCATGACCTATTTGGAATTGGACAAAACGGGCGAGATAAAGTTGATAAAAACCGCTTTTACATCTCAATGCCGCAATATGATGTGTTGGAAGACGGCTTCGAAGGCCAAACCATCGCGAACAACCTCTCGACGTACGTTCAATACCAAATATTGCAAAATGAACGTCATGGTCTTTCGCTAGGAGGAAGCCTCTATTATAACAAAGTCGCGCACGGTACCTTTAAAGGCAGTAACTTTGAGCAAGGCGTGCAACTCAATTACTCTTATCTGTACGGAGCACACGCTTTCTATTCAATGTTCGGGATGACTTTTCGTTCTGACGATCGTGCTCTTCTCGATTTACCTTACCGCCACAACACCGCTGCAATGGCGGGTGGATATCGTTATGCACCTTGGGAAAAGCACCACTTTATTGTTGAATACCACTGGTATCAAGGTTCCACTGAGGGGCCAGCAGAATTTGCCGATGCGTCAAATGAAATTGTGATGGGATATCGCTATCTCATGGGCAACTCCACCCTTGAAATCATGGCGATAGAGAATGCGAGAAATATGGATAACAGTACCGATATCGCATTCACGATTGGATATCGGCACCTGTTTTCATCTAACTCGGAAAGCGAGTTTTTATAGACTCAATGTTGGTGCCACTGCGGCTGCCACTTGCGCATCAGTGGCATTGATTGGCACTGTGAATGAGCGATATTGATCACCTGAGAAACTCAAAGAACGGTCAATTTCAGCCAAACAGTGCATCACCTGCCCTTCCAAAATGAAAGACAGCTCAATTTCCTTTGAAGACACAAACCCGCTATTGCGAAACTCAAGCTCTTGATAGATACCAGAACGGGAGGCAAAAGAGCCGCCGCGCAAAAAGCCTTTTTCGACATCTGCTTTCACCATAGTAAAACCAGCTTGTTCAATCGCTCGAATAACGCGAGATGCCACTGGTAGTGGTTTCACTTCAATGTAATCGCGATCTCGTGGGTCGATTGCAAAATCAATATCCAGAGTGGTTTCTACCCAAACATTGCACTGGTTCTTCAATGCGCTAACCGCAGTGATAGGTGTTTCATCATGCAGTTTTAGCTCGAAAGGCACTTGTTTTTCTTCATTAGGTTGAATCACAAACGGTTCAACCGCCTTGAGCTGGTCGATAGTGAAGGTTTGATAACTTACGCTATCGTCCACTTCAACTTTCATTTCTGTGTTCAATTTAATGGTAATAGCGTCGATCTGCTGTTCAACATCCCCACCTTTGATATGAACATGTCCCTTCAGCGTCGCACCTTGAAACACGCTCATTTCATCCAAAATAGTATCCACTTTTGCAGATCCAATACCCAACGATGCTTTTAATTTCTTAAACATGTCTTTCCTTTTTTGCGACTGTTTTTATTAGTTGTGCTTTGTTTACACAATTGCCTTATAAGCTGCAAGCAATAGACCGCAAGAATACGGCTTGATTCCATTATCGATTCAAAAAATATCAAATCAGCCAAATCATTCAGCAAGCAAATGCCCGTTATTTGTCTCTAAATGTCGTATTTGTCGATAACTATTTGCAATTTGTACTTAAATTGAGCAGTATTTGTATAGTCAATTTAAAAGGTATCATTATGTCTGCGCCACTCTACATGCAAATCAAACAATTTATCCTCGATAAAATTGATTCCGGAGATTGGATGGTCGGACAGCGCATTGCGACTGAAATCGAGCTGACTGAACAGTTTGGTGTAAGCCGAATGACAGTAAACAAAGCGATACGAGATTTGGTGAATGAAGGGAAACTACAACGTCGCCCAAGGTTGGGAACGTTCGTTTGTGACCCAAGTGAGAAATCAGAATCCCCATTACTAGATATTCGCAATATAGCGGAAGAAGTCAGTGACCGAGGACGCCAATACAGCAGTAAAGTAGTTCAACAAGTCGCGATAAAAGCGGACGATAGCATCGCAATAAAACTTGGTGTAATGCTTGGTACAACGGTGTTTTACAGTGAGATCATTCACTATGAAGACAGCACACCTATTCAGTTAGAACTGCGTTGGGTAAACAGCCAATATGCCCCGAGTTATCTTAACCAAGACTTCACCCAAATTACTCCTAATCAATACCTATCTAATAACTGTCCGTTGAGCGCGATTGAACACACGGTTGAAGCCATTGTTCCCGATAATCGCATCAAACTGGATTTGAAAATGCAGGCCAATGAACCTTGTCTTCTTCTTAATCGTAGAACATGGAGCCAAGACAAGTTGGTCAGTACAGCTCTACTCTACCACCCAGGTAACAAGTACAAGCTGAGCTCTAAAGTTCTGCTCTAGGTGCATATAAATAGCCTTTCTCACTACGTTTTGATCACATTTTAGCAACATCTCGCTTGTCACCGCATTCTTTTTGACCTATTTATTTGTATATACATTTAAAGATACAAATCAAAGTAGGAATGAGAGAATGGATTTGCTGATTGAGAATGCCCGACTAGTTAGCATGGAACGTGGTGAAGCAGGTTATTTACCAACGCCACCAGCCCGTGTTGGTATTCAAGCTGGTCACATCGCGGCTATCAGTGCTCATCCAGTTGGAAGTGACACCCCTCAAATAGAAGCGCTTCTGTCTCCTCAGAACTATTCGCAAACTATCGACCTACAAGGTCAACTTCTGACGCCGGGACTCATTGATTGCCACACCCACTTAATTTACGCGGGGAATCGCGCGAATGAATTTGAGATGCGCTTAAACAGCGTGCCTTATCAGGAAATAGCGAAGCAAGGTGGCGGTATCCTTTCCAGCGTAAAGGCCACTCGAGCAGCTACTGAAGAGCAATTAATTGAGCTCGCGTTGCCTCGTTTAGATGGCTTGTTAGCAAGTGGGGTTACGTCGGTTGAAGTAAAATCAGGCTACGGCTTGACGCTCAAAGACGAACTAAAAATGCTGCGTGCTGCAAAAGCCTTAGAACAAGAGCGTAAAGTCAAAATCACAACCACCCTTCTTGCCGCTCATGCTTTACCGCCTGAATTTGAAGGTCGCGCAGACGATTACATCGAACATATTTGTCAGGAAATCATCCCAATCGTCGCAGAGGAAAACTTGGCCACCAGTGTAGACGTGTTTTGTGAGTCTATCGGTTTTAATTTGGAGCAAACCGAAAAAGTATTTGCGACAGCGAAACAATATGGCTTACACATAAAATGCCACACTGAGCAGCTATCAAACCTTGGTGGCACTGAATTGACTGCACGATACAAAGGCCTTTCGGCTGACCATATCGAATATCTCGATGAAGACGGTGTGATCGCCCTTTCGAAATCCGATACCGTAGCCACACTACTACCCGGTGCTTTTTACTTTTTGAGAGAAACTCAGTTACCACCGATTGAGCTACTAAGGAAGTACCACGTGCCAATGGCCATCGCCACCGATGTAAACCCAGGTACATCTCCCTTTTCCGACCTGACTCTAATGATGAATATGGCATGCACCCTATTTCGTCTCACGCCACAAGAAGCATTGCGCGGCGTAACGCAACATGCTGCACAAGCACTTGGCTACACCAACTCACGAGGAGTGATAAAAACAGGTTTCGATGCGGACTTTGCTATCTGGGATATCGAACACCCAGCAGATTTAAGTTACCAAGTCGGAGCAAAACGCCTCGTAGGTCGTATAGTAAATGGTGAATATGTTTCACACGGAGGCTTTTAATATGTCTCAGTCAGATTTACACCAGCAAAAATTTCACTGGCAAGGCCGTCATGATGCTGAAGATGGCAAATTGGGTCAACGCATTCACCACGTCGTTAAACATCAAAAAACAAGCGAGCTAGAGAGAGCCTCTCAAGGCGTATCCATTCTGGGTTTTGCTACCGACGCAGGCGTTGCGAGAAACAAAGGCCGAATTGGAGCGAAAAAAGCACCAGATTTGATTCGTAGAGCGTTAGCGAATCTCGCTTGGCATAAAGATGCCCCGCTTTATGATCTTGGGACTGTCGTTTGCGATGATGACTTGTTAGAAGAAAGCCAATCACGCTGTGCAAACCTCATTTCAGAAGCGCTACCTCACACGCCAACTATCGTTTTGGGGGGCGGACACGAAATTGCGTGGGCATCGTTTTCTGGTCTAGCGGAATATTTCAAAACGCATCATCCAGAGAAAAAGCCAAAAATCGGCATCATTAACTTCGACGCGCACTTCGATTTACGCGCGTTTGAAAGTTCATTAGCGGATGTAAAACCAAGCTCAGGCACGCCATTCAACCAAATTCATCATTTTTGTCAGCGTAACGATTGGGCTTTCCATTACGCCTGTTTGGGGGTGAGTCGCAGCAGTAACACGCAAGCATTGTTCCAAAAAGCAGACGAGCTGAACGTATGGTATGTAGAAGATAGTCAACTCAATTACTTGAATCACAGCTACCACCTAACCCAACTGCAACACTTTATCGACGATTGTGACTATCTCTATCTCACCATTGATTTGGATGTATTCCCAGCAGCAACCGCGCCAGGCGTAAGTGCTCCTGCGGCTAGAGGTGTAAGTTACGACACAATCGCACCTTTTTTAGAACGAATTCTTCACTACAAAAACAAGCTTATGTTAGCCGACATCGCAGAGTACAACCCGAATTACGATGTCGATAGTCAAACCGCTCGCTTAGCTGCCCGTTTGTGTTGGGACATCGCCAACGCCATGGCGGATAAAGAACATAAACGTCAGCCTATTAAATAACCATCACTTTGAAACCTAAGTGAATTTGGAATAACAAGACCAAGCAAGCACTTGGTCATCACGAGAAACTAAAGGAGTCTGAAAATGACACAGCGCCAGGGACAAGATCCACGACTTGATACAAGCAGAACAATTCGTGCACCTCACGGAAATAAACTGCGCGCAAAATCTTGGCTTACAGAAGCCCCACTTCGTATGCTGATGAACAACCTAGATCCTGATGTGGCAGAACATCCACATTCATTAGTGGTATACGGCGGCATTGGTCGCGCAGCACGAAACTGGGAATGTTACGACAAGATTGTAGAAGTACTGGAACGACTCGAAGATGACCAAACGCTTTTAGTGCAATCAGGTAAGCCTGTAGGCGTTTTTCCAACCCACAAAAACGCACCGCGCGTGCTCATTGCCAACTCAAACTTGGTTCCGCATTGGGCAAATTGGGAACACTTCAACGAGCTTGATAAGCAAGGTTTGATGATGTACGGCCAAATGACCGCGGGTAGCTGGATTTATATCGGTTCACAAGGCATCGTACAAGGCACTTACGAAACCTTCGTGTCAGTTGCGAAAAAGCACTTTAACGGCGATGCAAAAGGTCGCTGGGTTCTAACTGGTGGTCTTGGTGGCATGGGTGGCGCTCAACCACTTGCGGGCACCATGGCAGGTTTTTCAATGATTGCCGTTGAGTGTGACGAATCACGTATCGATTACCGTCTGCGTACTGGTTATGTTGACCAAAAAGCGACGTCTCTAGACGAAGCACTCGCAATCATCACCGAATCAGACACGCCAGTATCTGTTGGCCTTCTAGGTAACGCGGCTGATGTTTTCTCAGAGCTTGTTGAACGCAATATCACACCAGATGTAGTTACTGACCAAACCTCTGCGCATGACCCATTAAATGGTTACCTACCACAAGGTTGGAGCATGTCTCACGCAGCAGAAATGCGTCTGCAAGATGAAGCCGCTGTTGTAAAAGCAGCGAAGAAATCCATGGCAGTACAAGTGCAAGCGATGCTCGATCTGCAAAGCCGTGGCGCGGCGACACTCGATTACGGTAACAACATTCGTCAGATGGCATTGGAAGAAGGTGTAGAAAATGCGTTTGATTTCCCAGGTTTCGTTCCTGCTTATATTCGTCCTTTATTCTGTGAAGGCATTGGGCCTTTCCGTTGGGCAGCTCTATCAGGTGATCCAGAAGACATTTACAAAACCGACCAAAAAGTAAAAGAGTTGATTCCTGACAACCCACATCTTCATAACTGGTTAGATATGGCGCGTGAGCGTATTCAGTTCCAAGGTCTTCCGGCTCGTATTTGTTGGGTAGGTTTGAAAGATCGTGAACGTCTTGGTCAAGCGTTCAACGAAATGGTGAAAAATGGTGAGCTGAAAGCTCCTATCGTTATTGGTCGCGACCACTTAGATTCAGGCTCTGTAGCAAGCCCGAACCGAGAAACAGAAGGCATGATGGACGGCTCTGACGCAGTATCAGACTGGCCACTATTAAACGCATTATTGAACACTGCTGGCGGCGCAACATGGGTATCACTTCATCACGGTGGTGGCGTAGGTATGGGCTTCTCCCAACACTCGGGTATGGTCATTTGTTGTGACGGTAGTGACGATGCTTCTCAACGCATTGCTCGCGTACTGCATAACGACCCTGCAACGGGTGTAATGCGTCATGCCGATGCGGGATATGATATCGCCAAACAATGTGCAGCCGAGCAAGGACTGGATTTACCAATGCTCAACGAAGAATTGAAGAAGCTCAAGTAAGGATGAAAGAGATGTTAAATTTAACGCTAAAGCCAGGTCATATTAGCTTAAACGAACTGCGTCAAGTGAGCCGTTCCCCGGTCAACCTTACTTTGGACCCAGAGGCCATTCCGGGCATTGAAGAAAGTACTCAAGTCGTCGACCGCGTCATCGTAGAAGATCGCACCGTCTATGGTATCAACACCGGTTTCGGTCTTTTGGCAAACACACGAATTGCACCAGAAGACTTAGAAACGCTGCAAAGAAGTATTGTTTTATCTCACGCGGCGGGTATCGGAAAATTCATGTCTGACGAGACCGTTCGACTCATGATGGTATTAAAAATCAACAGCTTGGCTCGTGGATTTTCTGGCATTCGTTTGAAAGTCATCAACATGTTGATTGATTTGGTCAATGCACAAGTTTATCCATGCGTTCCTCAAAAAGGCTCAGTGGGTGCTTCAGGCGATTTGGCTCCCCTAGCCCACATGAGTACGGTGCTGCTTGGTGAAGGTCAAGCACGTCACAATGGCCAAATCGTATCCGGCTACGAAGCACTAAAAATTGCTGGTCTTGAGCCTATCACACTAGCGCCAAAAGAGGGCTTAGCGTTACTCAATGGTACACAGGCTTCAACAGCATTCGCGCTAGAAGGTCTGTTTATTGCTGAAGACCTTTTTGCGTCAGCAACCGTGTGTGGCGCAATGTCTGTAGAGGCTGCGCTAGGTAGCCGACGTCCGTTCGACCCTCGAATCCATCGCGTACGTGGCCATCGTAGCCAAATGGACGCGGCACTCGCATATCGTCACCTACTGGATACATCGAGTGAAATTGGTGAATCGCACACCAACTGTGAAAAAGTGCAAGACCCATACTCACTGCGTTGTCAGCCGCAAGTAATGGGCGCGTGTTTGCAGCAAATTCGTAACTCCGCTGAAGTATTGCAAGTAGAAGCGAACTCCGTTTCTGATAACCCATTAGTATTTGCTGAAGATAACGACATCATCTCTGGGGGTAACTTCCATGCAGAGCCTGTTGCGATGGCAGCCGACAACTTAGCTCTCGCCATTGCAGAAATCGGCAGTTTGTCTGAGCGTCGTATGGCACTTCTCATCGACAGCGCGCTATCAAAACTGCCGCCGTTCTTAGTGGATAATGGTGGGGTGAACTCTGGTTTCATGATTGCTCAAGTAACCTCCGCGGCATTAGCAAGTGAAAACAAGACCCTTGCTCACCCAGCCTCAGTAGACAGCTTACCAACATCAGCAAACCAAGAAGACCACGTGTCAATGGCGACATTCGCGGCTCGAAGACTGAAAGAAATGGGTGAAAACACTCGCGGCATTCTGGCTGTCGAATATCTATCGGCGGCGCAAGGTTTGGATTTCAGAGCGCCAAATAAATCGTCAGAGCGAATCGAAATTGCAAAACAGATGCTGCGTGAAAAAGTGTCGTTCTACGATAAAGACCGTTACTTTGCACCCGATATCGAGCAAGCAAACACATTGTTGAAACTCGCTCTACATAACGCACTGATGCCAGAGAACCTTCTGCCAAGCGTACATTAATCTGTAGAAGCAAACTTCAGTCTAGGCTCCACTTCTTCGTGGAGCCTTTTTTGTGTCTATACTCTTAACAATTCGTGAGTGATATCAGAGTCGCGCGACGCACTTATTCGCATCATAAATGGATAAGCGATTCAAGCATGTGTTTTTAAACGTTTATCTGCTGATTTGGGTGCGCATTGTCAAAATGCAGTGAACTTTCTACTGGATGGACCATTGCTACTCAGATATTCGCATATAATCCCTTACAGTTTTGGTTACTACTTAATAATTATGTTTCTAACACCTTATTTTTCAAACAATAATCATCAATTTCAATTCACTCGCGAACAAGCAAGTCACTTTGCTAAGCGCGTGGCTGGTGATTACAACCCTATTCATGATGAAGATAACAAACGCTTTTGTGTGCCTGGCGATCTGCTATTTGCCGTTCTACTAAGTAAAGAAGGCATCAGCCAAAAAATGCGCTTTCGTTTCTCTGGCATGGTAAATGATGGCATTGAGCTGCATATTGAAAATAAGTGTGAAAAAGAAAGCGCAGTCGTAGATGAGGCAGGCAAAGAATACTTGCACATGTCTCGTGAAGGCGAAACCAACCACAACCCGGCTTTTATTGAGCACGTGGTAACAAACTACGTGCAGTTTTCTGGCATGAACTTTCCGCACATCATGGTTCCTCTTATGGAAGAGAAACAAATGATGATCAACTGTCAGCGTCCACTGGTTATTTATGAAAGCATGGAAGTGGAATTTTCGCGCTTAGACCTTACACATCCTGAAGTGGATTTCACTGGTGCGACGTTTGATGTAGATGGTAAGCGCGGCGTGGTGACTTTGAACTTCGCATTCAAAGAAGACGGTGAAGTGGTCGGTAAAGGCATTAAGCGCATGGTAGCGAGTGGTTTGAAGCCATACGATCAAGATGCCGTTGACGACCTTGTACACCGCTTTAATGAGCGTAAGGATGCATTCCTAGCAAAGTTCGTTAAGGCAGCGTAACAGACTGCCGAATTAGCGATAACAATCGGATACCAAAAAGACAGCCCAACGATTAATGTTGGGCTTTCTTTTGGTTCATCGCGGATAAGCGGGAACTAAAAACGGTAGTAAGTGATAGAGTTTTATCGCCAAACAAAACCTACACAAACTACCGTTTTCATGTCGAATCATACTTTCCTATCTTCATTCTGGGAA
>NZ_JYOQ01000132.1:0-491 GCF_000960545.1 Vibrio sp. S457-15
CTTGGTTTCTGCTCTGGTGTTGCCACATTTGGCTCCACAACCTTCGAGCTGCCAGCTTGTGCTGGTGTGCCCGTTTGCGGCGCGTTCCCTTCTGCGTTCACACTGCCCTTCGATGACGGTGCCGTGCTTGGCGATGGCGTCGAAGAGGCTGGTATGCGATCGCGCATCTCATAGCCCATCGTCTCACCATTGCTGTCGACGCGTGTTGGACGGTAACCTGGGTTGCCATCAACGCTCGCGTTGCCCGCGCTGGTGATCACTCGAGCTGGCGTCTTCACTTCTGGCCAACGCTTCGCCGGACCCGACGACGCTTGCTCTGACTCTACCGACGGTACGCTCTCTCCACTTTCGTGTGTTGGGGTCGCCCCTCCCGCTAACGTTGGGATGCTTTCGCCCGCGGCATTCTTGTCGTCTGCCGTGTTTGGCTCACCCGTTGCCGCGTCCACACTCGGTGTCGATGCTGGCGTACCTACACCGGAATCAGTGCCTTC
>NZ_JYOQ01000133.1:0-413 GCF_000960545.1 Vibrio sp. S457-15
TTTGTTATAAGGAAAAATTTATATTTGATTTTACTACTAAATAAATTAAAAAAAAACATTTTTTTTTTTTTTTCCTCATATCCCCGGAGATAACTAAAAAGACAAATCTGATTAAAATTTTTTTTTTTTTGGAGAAGTATGACAAAAGGGGAAGGTATTTGTTTTTTTTTTTTTTGGTTTTTTTTATTTTCTTTTTTTGTGGGGGGTGTTATTATATATCTCATTTTTTTTTTTGTTTTTTTTTATATCAACCCCCCCCGAGGGGGTAATGTATCCACCCCCCTCCAACACGGGGAAAAGAAAAAAAAAAGAGAAAGGGGGGGGCACAATAAGCTAAAAAAAACACCATCCCCCCCCGGGTTTTTTTGTTTTTTTTCTGTTTGTAACTAAAAAATAATTTGGGTTGGGGGTTG
>NZ_JYOQ01000134.1:0-378 GCF_000960545.1 Vibrio sp. S457-15
TTTACTTGTTTATTTTGAAGAGGTGGACGATGCCACGACAGACAATGTGTCTTTGAGCATTACTACTGAAGCTAACGCTCACCAGACCATTGTGGTTGAGGACTTAGGTCAGGCAATAGTCTCTAATGGATTAAGCTCAAACGAGATTGCTGAATCGCGTCTTAATCGAGGAGTTATTGATAACGGATAAAGTGATTTGAGAAATGAAAAGAGCGGCGGACCACCTATCATCAAGTGTTCACCAACGCCTATGCGATCTTGAGCTATGGGGCTAGGGGGGAGCGTGTCTTTTTTACACGTCTTTCTTTGACGACGAACTTGAGCGAGGTGGCCATTTTTTTGTGTTTTTTTTTTCCAAACGGATCCCCCAAAACATGG
>NZ_JYOQ01000135.1:0-81573 GCF_000960545.1 Vibrio sp. S457-15
CGGATGAAATTGCAGCAAAACCACTTAAAAGAGCACGTTATTTCTACAGTTCTTTGAATTTATCCGCGAAAAGAGCCACTTTTTCCCAGTTGGTGTACTCCACTTCTTTAGTCGTGTCCGTTTCACCACCAGTCATCGACATAATGAACTTGATCATCATTTTGTCGAACCAACCGTAACGCGGATAGTAAAGGGCACCAGCGAAGACTCCAATTAATGTTGGCTTCCAAGGAGATTTGATTAGGAACTTACGAATGTAGGCACTTCCTTCTGGGGTATCTTTCCCTTGGTCTTCTTTGCGGGCGGTTAAGTTCACACAGAAGAAAGCCACTTTATTCTGTTCTAGCTGAGTGAGGTTGCGTTCAATAAATTGGTATAGCTTCTTATTTAGGTGACCATAACGAATAGAGGCACCAATGAGCACTTTTTCATATTGGCTGAAATCCATCGTCTCTACATTATGTAAATCCACCAGCTCACATTCAAAGTCTGTTAATTGCTCTTCTATATAGTGGAAGATTTTTTTGGTTTGCCCTTCACGAGAAGAGTATAGAAATAATGCTTTTGCCACGATTTCCCCTTAACTACGCCAAAACGTCGGCGTGAGTAGAATAAGTAAGGTAAATATTTCCAGACGACCAAATAGCATGGAGACGATCAACACCCATTTCGCTTTGTCGTTTACATCACCAAAGTGAAGTGCGACTTCGCCCAATCCAGGGCCAAGGTTGTTGAGTGTCGCTGCTACGGCAGAGAATGCACTTAACTCATCCATGCCTGTTGCAATCAAACCCAACATACATACCACAAACACTAATGCGTATGCTGAGAAGAATCCCCATACAGCATCGACCACACGTTGCGGTAATGCACTACCTCCGACTTTGATGGTGTAAACCGCACGAGGGTGAACCAAACGTTTAAGTTCACGCGCACCTTGTAAGGTAAGAAGCAGAATGCGGATCACTTTCATACCACCACCGGTCGAACCTGCGCATCCTCCTATAAAAGAGGAGAACAGCAACAGCACTGGCAAGAACAATGGCCAATCTGCAAAACCGGTTGTGGTGAAACCTGCGGTTGTCGAGATGGAGACAGTTTGGAACAATGCTTGGTCAAACGCATCATAAGGTGATGTGTAAGAGTGGTGCTTCAATAGTAGTAAGAAGCAAACCAAAAACAGTAACACCTGAATAAAGATGAACGCGCGGAACTCTGGGTCTTTCCAGTAATACTTAGGATGAACCCCACCAGAGGCAAATGCCGCAAAGTGCAGAGTGAAGTTACAAGCAGAGATCAGCAAGAACACCACGGTAATCAGGTTAATCGCATAACTGTCGAAGTAGCCCATGCTGGCATCGTGAGTTGAGAAGCCACCAATCGCAATAGTAGAGAAGCTGTGGCTGATGGCATCAAACGGCGTCATGCCCGCGAGCCAAAAAGCAACCGCACAAGCGATTGTCAGGCTTAAATAGATGTACCACAGCGCTTTTGCTGTCTCGGCTATGCGCGGGGTCATTTTGGTATCTTTCACTGGACCCGGGATTTCTGCGCGGTACAACTGCATCCCACCGATGCCCAACACTGGCAAAATAGCGACCGCAAGTACGATGATCCCCATCCCACCAAACCATTGTAGAAATTGGCGGTAGAACAAAATCGCTTTAGGTAACTCATCAAGGCCGACAATAACGGTCGCCCCTGTCGTGGTTAAAGCAGAGAAGGATTCAAAAAAAGCGTCAGTCACAGAAATGTTGGGATTATCTGCGATTAAAAATGGAAGCGAACCCGCGCTGCCCAAAACCGTCCAGAAAAGAACGACGATAAGAAAGCCATCACGTGATTTGAGCTCATGTTTATGCCGACGGTTAGGAAACCAACACATCGCTCCACAAAAAAGCAGCACAAAAAAAGTCGTGACAAAAGGTACACCAGCGCCGTCTCGATAAAGAAGCGCAACCAGTGCAGGTGCCAACATGGTGACACTAAAAAGCGCGAGCAAAAGCCCGACGATTCGAATAATTGAACGAAATTGCATGGATTAATTGACTAGCGAAGCTGTCCCTGTTGCTTCCTGGTTTTCATTATTGTCCGTCGAGTGGGGTTACAATTGCCTTTGCCCCACTTTTATTGATGATAGCTTGGGTAAACGCGCTCACTTCACGAAGCTCAATTTCCACCACTAATATTACCTGATCGCTATATTCAGCAGCGACTTCTACCGCTCCAAATTGAGGCATGATCGACTGGGCGATAGGCATAAACCCATAGTCTAACGTTAGTCTGAGTTTTGTGGTTATTTTTTTCTCAATAGTTTGAAGCAGCTTGAGAGCTTGCTGCACCCCGCCGCCGTAAGCTTTGACTAAACCGCCAGTACCAAGCTTGATGCCCCCTGAATATCGCGTCACTACCGCAGTGATCTCTCCCACGCGAGAACCCGATAGCTGCGCCAAAATTGGCTTGCCAGCAGTCCCGGACGGCTCGCCGTCATCACTGAAGCCCCATTTCATTGAATCTTCAGGTCTGCCCGCTACGAATCCCCAGCAATTGTGTCTTGCATCCGAGTGTTTGGCTTTAATTTGATCAACAAACGCCTTCGCCGCATCAACGCTTGGCGTATGTGCGAGGTAGGTAATAAAGACACTTTTTTTGATTTCTTCTTCAAACAGAGCAGGCGCTGAGGGAATCAGATAAGGCTGGTCATTCATAGCATTAGGTCAATGTTTACTTTGCTCGAAGTCTATCACGAGAGTGAATTCAGAGTCGCATAAGATCTGCCACAGCGCACAATGTTAAACACTTGTTTAAAAAATGTATTGAAATTAAACAATCCGCGATCCAAACTAACTTTACTGGTCAAACCAGAATAAGAATAAACGACTTCCTCGATACTTATTTGCCGACGAATTTAGCACTAACAATAGGTATACAGACAATCCACGATTGTATGTCATGGAGATAGACAATGATTTACCAAGCCGACACCCTACAGGTAAAGGAAATACAAGATGGCATAGCAGAGCTGAGCTTCTGCTCCCCTAAATCCGTAAACAAGCTCGACCTAGCAACGCTAGAGTCTCTCGATAAGGCTCTTGATGCGTTGACTTCACATCAAGGTCTAAAGGGCTTAATGCTCACTTCAGATAAAGACGCGTTCATCGTTGGCGCAGACATCACTGAATTCTTGGGCCTCTTCGCTAAAACAGACGCCGAGCTCGATCAATGGCTACAATTTGCCAATAGCATCTTCAATAAACTAGAAGACTTACCCGTTCCGACAATCTCAGTACTTAAAGGTCACACACTTGGCGGCGGCTGTGAATGCGTACTGGCTACCGACATGCGTATCGGTGACAAAACCACCAGCATTGGCCTACCAGAAACCAAACTGGGCATCATGCCAGGCTTTGGTGGTTGCGTGCGTTTGCCGCGTGTTATCGGTGCAGATAGCGCGATGGAAATCATCACGCAAGGCAAAGCATGTCGTGCAGATGAAGCATTGAAGATTGGTTTATTGGATGCCGTGGTTGAAACTGATGCGTTGTATGAATCCGCATTGCAAACACTGACTTCAGCTATCAACGAAAAGATCGATTGGCAAGCACGTCGTAAACAAAAAACCTCGCCACTGACACTCAGCAAGCTAGAGTCGATGATGAGCTTCACAATGGCAAAAGGCCTAGTGGCACAAGTAGCCGGTCCACACTACCCTGCGCCAATGACTGCAGTTATTACGATTGAAGAAGGCGCACGCTTTGCACGTAACGAAGCACTCGACATTGAACGCAAATACTTCGTTAAACTCGCGAAATCAGAAGAAGCCAAAGCTCTGGTTGGTCTGTTCCTCAACGACCAATACATCAAAGGCATCGCGAAAAAAGCGGCGAAATCAGCAAGCAAAGATACTGAGCGAGCAGCGGTATTAGGTGCAGGCATCATGGGTGGTGGCATCGCTTACCAATCTGCGCTGAAAGGCGTGCCAGTATTGATGAAAGACATTGCCCAACCATCTCTCGATTTAGGCATGACCGAAGCGTCTAAACTGCTAAACAAACGCCTTGCTCAAGGTCGTATCGACGGCTTCAAGATGGCGGGCATTTTGGCATCAATTACCCCAAGCCTACATTACGCAGGCATCGAAAACTCAGATGTGATTGTTGAAGCCGTTGTCGAAAATCCAAAAGTAAAAGCAGCGGTACTGAGCGAAGTCGAATCGCACGTTGGTGAAAACACCGTCATTACATCAAACACATCGACGATTCCAATCAACCTATTGGCACAATCACTTAAACGCCCAGAAAATTTCTGTGGTATGCACTTCTTTAACCCTGTGCATCGCATGCCTTTGGTTGAAATCATCCGTGGTGAGAAAACTTCTGATGAAACCATCAACCGCGTAGTGGCTTACGCAGCGAAAATGGGTAAATCCCCAATCGTCGTGAACGACTGTCCGGGATTCTTCGTCAACCGCGTATTATTCCCGTACTTTGGCGGTTTCAGCATGTTGCTTCGTGACGGTGCAGACTTCACTAAAGTCGACAAAGTCATGGAACGCAAATTTGGCTGGCCGATGGGCCCGGCGTACTTGCTTGATGTAGTCGGCATCGATACTGCGCACCACGCACAAGCGGTGATGGCAGAAGGTTTCCCTGAGCGAATGGGAAAACAAGGTCGTGACGCGATTGATGCTCTATTCGAAGCCAACAAATACGGTCAGAAGAATGGCAACGGTTTCTACAGCTACACCATTGATAAAAAAGGTAAGCCTAAGAAAACCTTCACTGAAGATATCTTGCCAGTACTGGCAGACGTCTGCGCGGATAAACAAGAGTTCGATGAGCAGACCATCATCCAACGTATGATGATTCCGATGATCAACGAAGTGGTGCTGTGTCTGCAAGAAGGCATTATTGCAACTCCTCAAGAAGCAGATATGGCGCTGGTTTACGGCCTTGGTTTCCCTCCATTCCGCGGCGGTGTATTCCGCTACCTAGACAGCGTAGGTATTGCTGAATTTGTTGAAATGGCAAAACAGCACGCTGATCTAGGCGCGATGTACCATGTTCCGCAAATGTTGATTGATATGGCGGCGAAAGGCGAAAGCTTCTACGGCGCGCAACAGCAAGGCTCTATCTAAGGAGGGATTCCAAAAATGACTAATCAAACCAGAAACGTTGTCGTAGTCGATTGTCTACGTACCCCAATGGGTCGCTCTAAAGGTGGTGCTTTCCGTCATACTCGTGCAGAAGACCTTTCTGCACACCTAATGAAAGGCATTCTGGCACGCAACCCACAAGTGAACCCAAGTGAGATTGAAGACATCTACTGGGGCTGTGTGCAACAAACGCTTGAGCAAGGCTTTAACATCGCGCGCAATGCAGCGCTGCTTGCTGGCCTACCAATTGAGATTGGCGCAGTAACCGTGAATCGTCTGTGTGGCTCATCTATGCAAGCCCTGCATGATGGTACTCGTGCAATCATGACAGGTGACGCGGAAATTTGCCTGATCGGTGGTGTCGAGCACATGGGTCACGTACCAATGAACCACGGTGTGGACTTCCACCCTGGCATGTCGAAAAACGTCGCCAAAGCCGCTGGCATGATGGGTTTAACCGCTGAAATGCTTGGTAAGCTTCATGGTATCAGCCGTGAGCAACAAGATGAGTTTGCGGCGCGCTCTCATGCTCGTGCTCACGCAGCAACATTGGAAGGTCGCTTTAAAAACGAAATCCTACCAACCGAAGGCCACGCAGCAGACGGTACATTGTTCCAGTTAGATTACGATGAAGTGATTCGTCCAGAGACCACCGTTGAAGGTCTGTCTCAACTTCGCCCGGTATTCGACCCAGCGAACGGTACCGTAACAGCCGGTACATCTTCAGCCCTATCCGATGGTGCATCCGCAATGCTGATCATGAGCGAAGAGAAAGCCAATGAACTTGGTTTGAAGATTCGCGCACGAATCAAAGGCATGGCGATCGCAGGTTGCGATCCATCCATCATGGGTTACGGCCCTGTACCTGCAACGCAAAAAGCGCTGAAACGTGCAGGTCTTGCAATTGAAGATATGGACGTTGTCGAGCTAAACGAAGCGTTTGCAGCGCAATCTCTGCCATGTGCGAAAGACCTAGGTCTGCTTGAGGTGATGGACGAAAAAGTGAACCTGAATGGCGGCGCGATTGCTCTAGGTCACCCATTGGGTTGTTCTGGCGCACGTATCTCGACAACGCTTATCAACCTAATGGAAGCCAAGGACGCCAAATACGGCCTTGCGACCATGTGTATCGGTCTTGGTCAGGGTATCGCGACAGTCTTTGAGCGCCCGTAGCCCTTAACATCACCAGTTAGGTAATCAACCAATACCAGCAAAATTTGGTATTACACTTAAGGCGGCATCTTATGTCGCCTTTTCTTTTATTAGGCACCCTATAATTTATGCACAAAACACATAAATTAGATGATGAAGTTTCATTTTATTCATAAATAAAGAAGGCATACACTTACAGGCAGTTAATGGCTTGCTGCTCGTGGCATTCCAGCCGCGCTATCGCACACTCGGAGAACCTTATGTTTAATGCTCTAGTTCTAAACCAAGAAGACAAACGTACTATCGCAAACATCGAAAAAATCGATGAAACACAACTGCCGGAAGGCGACGTATTGATTGACGTTGATTACTCATCGTTAAACTACAAGGATGGCCTTGCGATCACAGGGAAAGGTAAAATCATCCGCAACTTCCCAATGGTACCAGGCATTGATCTAGCAGGTACGGTCGTAAGCTCTGATGATGCACGCTACCAAGCAGGCGATAAAGTCGTTCTTACTGGCTGGGGTGTCGGCGAAAACCACTGGGGCGGTATGGCGCAACGTGCACGTCTAAAGGCGGATTGGTTGGTTCCTCTACCAAAAGGCTTAGACAGCAAAAAAGCAATGATGGTCGGTACAGCTGGCTTTACCGCAATGCTGTGTGTTCAAGCTCTGCTGGATGCTGACATCAAACCTGAAGCTGGCGAAATCCTTGTCACTGGCGCCAGTGGCGGCGTAGGTTCGGTGGCAGTGACACTTCTGGCTCAACTGGGCTACAAAGTGGCAGCCGTTACCGGTCGTGTTGAACAAAACGGTCCGCTTTTAGAAAAACTGGGCGCAAGCCGCATCATCGACCGTGTTGAATTTGAAGAGCCTGCACGCCCACTTGAAAAGCAAGTATGGGCAGGTGCGGTAGATACCGTAGGCAGCAAAGTACTAGCAAAAGTATTGGCGCAAATGGATTACAACAGCGCCGTCGCGGCGTGTGGTCTTGCAGGTGGTTTTGATCTACCAACTACAGTGATGCCGTTCATCCTACGTAACGTTCGTCTACAAGGTGTGGACTCAGTAATGTGTCCAACAGAGAAACGCATCGCAGCATGGGAAAAACTGGTTGAACTACTACCAGACAGCTATTTCGAGCAAGCGTGTACTGAAGTAGAACTAGCAGAAGCACCAAAATACGCAGAAGACATCACCAACGGTCAAGTAACAGGTCGTGTGGTTATCAAGCTATAAACACTGACTCAGCGTAAACAAACGAAGAGCCAGCGTTGCTGGCTCTTTTGTTATCAGTTCAATCCCATGTCTTCGATTCGCTTTGCAATCAGCCTGCTGCACTCTTCACGCACAACGGAGCGCAGCCATTCTTGAGCAGGAGAATGCTCACAGCGCGCATGCCAAATCATCGAATAATCAAAAGGCGTAAATTGGAATGGCAACGGTTTTACGACTAGGTCATAACGCTCAGCAACCAGATACGCCAAATCTGCCGGAACGGTAATGATGATAGGTAGTGTATCCACAATCGCCAGCGCAGCTTCTAAATGGTACGCACGCAGCACCATTTTGCGTTGCGGCTTGTCGATCAGAGCCTGCTCAATCAACGCTTTCACTCCGTCACTGATGGCAATCATCGCGTGAGGGTGGCTCAAATAATCGTCCAAACTCATCTCTTGATTCGCCAACGGATGCTGTTTGGACAGTAAACACAACACGCCAACGCGGCCAAGAATTTCGCTACGCAGCGGCTCTACGGGGCCAGTTGGGCGACAAATGGCGAGATCAGCCCCTTCATAAGTCAACTGATCGGATAAACGGTCATGCTGCAAAGGCAAAAAGTTAAACGACACATTCGGCGCTTCTTGATAAATGCGCGGTAAAGCGAACGGCAGAATGGTTTGCATGGCGTAGTCCGTGGTCGCGATAGTGAACGTCTGATCGCACTCCTGAGGATCGAACTCGACGGGCGACAACAATTGGCGCAGCGATTCCAACGGTTCACCTAAGGAGCGATCAATTTCCAACGCCTTTTGGGTTGGGATCAAGTGCTGACCTTGGCGCGTAAACAGCGGATCGCCAAGCAGATCGCGTAATCGTCCTAACACACGACTCATCGCCGATTGGCTTAAATTAAGGCGAGTTGCCGCCTTACTGACGCTGCTTTCTTCAATCAGTACACGCAACGCGACTAATAAATTCAGATCTCGGCGATAGATGTCTTCTAGTTCCACGATTTGCCACTTACAATGCGAGGGGTTTATCAAATTGTACTCTTCAGGCAAAAAAAATCCCGCCTTTCAGCGGGGAAGCCCAAGAAAAATGGGGATAGTGTCGGAATGAAGTGTTGGTAAAAATAGGTGAGCAGTATTGATCATGTTTGATTGAGGCAAGAGGCGCTAATTCTCTTGCTCTGATGCACCTGACCATTTGTGCATCTCAATCCAAATCCCAATAATGGTTGCACTCATGCCTGCTAAAGGCATCAATGAGGTTTCAGCTGGCGTTCTAAGTACCAATGCACAGAACGAGATAAAACACAGCACTGAGTAAATCGTGAGTCTGTCTAACACTGTTAACATCGCCTCTCCTTGCCAGTTGTTACCAAATTGTTAATTTAAGGTAAAACAAAAAAATCCGTTTGCCAAGTGGTTATTGAATATTTTTTCAACGAACGTAAAATTCACCGCTAAGTTAGTTACGAGAATCACACTATGAGCTTTAATCCTGAACTGGCAACAAAGACATTAGAGGCGGAAGGACTGCGCTGCCCAGAGCCAGTGATGATGGTCAGGAAGACAATTCGCAACATGCAAGATGGTGAGGTTTTGCTAGTAAAAGCGGACGACCCATCGACAACTCGAGATATTCCGAGTTTCTGCCGCTTTATGGATCACCAGTTGATTGCAGCGCAAACAGAACAACTGCCTTATCAGTACCTGATTAAGAAAGGTTTGGAATAATCTCAGTGAGATCACAAACGGCAGCCCAGTGGGCTGCCGTTTGTTTATTCGTCATATTCTAGTGTGCGAACTTCAGATTGGAGCTTGTTAAGTTGTTTCTGCATCGCACGTATTTCTTCATGCATTGGAATAATGTGCGCCACCCGAATCCACGCTTCAACCGTCAAGCCAGTAAGAATGAACGTCCCTGCCACAATCGGCAACCACATATCAGTCAGTACCATCGCTAACAAGCACAGCGCCAAACCAAAGGTGAATAAATAACTCTGACTCTTTGGGGTCATCCCCATGTAACGTGTAAGCATAAACTTGCCCTCTCGCTATCATTCACACCATTAAACTACCATGACAAGTATGACACTAATATGTCATCCGTCACGCTACGGAGCGATTTTAAGTCAGAGTTTGAGCTGCGCCACTAATTCGCTAGTTATTGATAATTCGCACCATTTTAACGATTGTTCGCAGATAACGTTTTTCCTTTTCAGGCTACGTTATCCGCTTCAAACCATTAAAAGAAGGCCGCACCAATCGCCAACAACACGAACAAAATAGCGGTTACTTTACGGATCAAACCCAATGGCATCTTGTCTGCTGAAAGCTTACCAATCAACACCACTGGTACGTTGGCCAACAGCATACCAATGGTAGTGCCAAGTATGACCCAACTCAGCGCATCCGCGTATTGCGCGCCTAGAATGGAAGTCGCAATCTGAGTTTTATCACCGATTTCAGCAACAAAGAAGGCAATAAAGCTGGCAATGAATGGTCCACGATTCGATATCTCTTCGTCGTCATCCAGTTTGTCTGGGATCAGAACCCAAGCTGCCATGGCAACAAAACTGACCACCAGCACCCATTTTAAAACATCAGGAGATAGATAGTCGGCCACTACCACACCTAACCATGCAGCTAAAGCGTGGTTGGCAATGGTCGCCAAAAAGATGGCTGCAATAATTGGAATGGGTTTGCGGTAACGACTGGCAAGTAATAGGGATAGCAATTGGGTCTTATCGCCAATTTCTGCTAACGCCACAGTAGTGATTGAAATAGCTAAAACGCTCACGACATGCTCATTGGGGCGGGATAATTATTTTAACCATAGACAAACCTCACGCCCCACCCCGGTTCATGATGATTTGTCTAAGGTCTTGCTAAACTTGAAAGGCTTCAAGTCTCGAACGCCATGGTGATTTTGCACCAATTATGTTGACGAACGAACCGGATGAAACAGAGACTTCATCAGGTAAGCTACTCCCCAAAGACAGGCGCAATTCTAGCCACCTTTGTTGCGCATCACAAGAGTCAAAGCAGGTGAAAACTCCCTTTTAGGAAAAATACAGCAGATAACGCGGTAAAAATTCATTAAAGGAGAAAATTGCCCACGAATTAATCAAGATTAGCTCTACTCCCATGCTCAATATCTGGTTATACTTGATTGTTATTTTATTCAACCGTAATTACTCTTTATCGCCCTTGTTTGAGTTGAAAAACTCGGCATACGAGACGAATTAATGAGTAACTAGAGAATCGCGCGAACCTGACTTATGCAAAAATACGATATCAAAACCTTCCAGGGAATGATCCTCGCGCTGCAGGATTATTGGGCTCAAAATGGTTGTACCATTGTTCAACCGCTAGATATGGAAGTGGGTGCGGGTACCTCTCACCCAATGACCTGTCTACGAGCGCTTGGCCCAGAGCCAATGTCGACAGCTTACGTACAACCTTCACGTCGTCCTACTGATGGCCGTTACGGTGAAAACCCTAACCGTCTTCAGCACTACTACCAATTCCAAGTAGCGCTAAAACCATCGCCTGACAATATTCAAGAGTTGTACCTTGGCTCCCTTGAAGTTCTTGGTATTGACCCACTTGTACACGACATCCGTTTCGTAGAAGACAACTGGGAAAACCCAACACTAGGCGCATGGGGTCTAGGCTGGGAAGTTTGGCTAAACGGCATGGAAGTAACTCAGTTTACTTACTTCCAACAAGTTGGCGGCCTTGAGTGTAAACCAGTGACTGGTGAGATCACTTACGGTATCGAACGTCTAGCAATGTACATCCAAGAAGTAGACTCGGTTTACGACCTAACTTGGAACATCGCGCCAGACGGCAGCAAGGTAACTTACGGTGACATTTTCCACCAAAACGAAGTTGAGCAATCAACTTACAACTTCGAACACGCAGACGTTGATTTCCTATTCAGCTTCTTCGACCAGTGTGAAAAAGAATCGAAAGAACTACTCGAGCTAGAAAAACCGCTACCTCTGCCTGCTTACGAGCGCATCTTGAAAGCGGCACACGCGTTCAACTTGTTAGACGCACGCAAAGCAATCTCGGTTACAGAGCGTCAACGTTACATCCTGCGCATCCGCAATCTGACTAAAGCAGTAGCAGAAGCATACTACGCATCGCGTGAAGCTCTTGGCTTCCCAATGTGTAAGAAAGAACAAGCGTAAGGGGTAGAGTCACATGGCAAAAGAATTTCTAATCGAGCTAGGTACAGAAGAGCTACCACCAACGCAACTTCGTACTCTAGCTGAAGCATTCGCAGCAAACTTCGAAGCAGAACTAAAAGGCGCTGAGCTTGCTCACGAAGGCGTAAAATGGTTCGCGGCACCTCGTCGTCTTGCATTAAAAGTCGCAGCATTGGCAGAAAGCCAATCAGACAAAGTTGTTGAAAAACGTGGTCCTGCGGTTTCTGCAGCATTTGACGCGGAAGGCAACCCGACCAAAGCAGCTCAAGGCTGGGCACGCGGTTGTGGCATCACTGTTGACCAAGCTGATCGCATGGTAACCGACAAAGGCGAATGGCTACTGTTCAAACAAGAAGTGAAAGGTCAGCCTACGTCTGAGATCGTAGTTGAACTTGCAGCAAAAGCACTAGCAAACCTACCTATCGCAAAACCAATGCGCTGGGGTAACAAAACGACTCAATTTATCCGTCCAGTTAAGACGCTAACCATGCTAATGGGCAGCGACCTAATCGAAGGCGAGATCCTAGGCGTAGCATCAAGCCGCACTATTCGTGGCCACCGCTTCATGGGTGAAAAAGAGTTCACTATCGATTCTGCTGAGCAATACCCTGCAATCCTAGAAGAGCGCGGTAAAGTCATGGCAGATTACGAAGCGCGTAAAGCAATCATCCTAGCTGACGCACAAAAAGCAGCAGCAGCGGTTGGCGGTATCGCTGACCTAGAAGATGACCTAGTCGAAGAAGTAACGTCTCTGGTTGAATGGCCAGTAGTTCTAACAGCGAAGTTTGAAGAAGAGTTCCTAAAAGTGCCTTCTGAAGCGTTGGTTTACACTATGAAAGGTGACCAAAAATACTTCCCTGTTTACGATGAAAACAAGAAGCTACTACCGAACTTCATCTTCGTATCGAACATCGAATCAAAAGAGCCTCGTTACGTAATTGAAGGTAACGAGAAAGTAGTTCGTCCTCGTCTTGCTGACGCAGAATTCTTCTTCAACACAGACCGTAAGCGTCCGCTTATCGACCGTCTGCCTGAGCTAGAACAAGCGATCTTCCAAAAGCAACTGGGTACGATCAAAGACAAAACAGACCGCATCACAGAACTTGCTGGCTACATTGCTGAGCAAATCGGTGCTGACGTTGAGAAATCAAAGCGTGCTGGTCTACTAGCAAAATGTGACCTAATGACCTCAATGGTATTCGAATTCACGGATACTCAAGGTGTGATGGGTATGCACTATGCTCGTCACGACGGTGAAGCAGAAGAAGTTGCAGTCGCGCTGAACGAGCAATACATGCCTCGTTTCGCAGGTGATGAACTGCCATCAAACGGCGTTTCAACCGCAGTTGCAATGGCAGACAAGCTAGACACTATCGTCGGTATCTTCGGTATTGGTCAAGCGCCTAAAGGTTCTGACCCATTCGCACTACGTCGCGCATCTCTAGGTGTACTACGTATCATCGTTGAATACGGCTACAACCTAGATCTTGTTGACCTAGTAGCGAAAGCGAAGTCACTGTTTGGTGAGCGTCTAACCAACGACAACGTTGAACAAGACGTTATCGAGTTCATGCTTGGTCGTTTCCGTGCTTGGTACCAAGACGAAGGCTTCAGCGTAGACATCATTCAAGCGGTACTAGCGCGTCGCCCAACGAAACCAGCAGATTTCGACCAACGTGTAAAAGCGGTTTCTCACTTCCGTGAACTGGAAGCGGCAGAGTCTCTAGCAGCAGCGAACAAACGTGTAGGTAATATCCTAGCGAAATTCGACGGCGAACTAGCAGAAGAAATTGACCTAGCACTTCTACAAGAAGACGCAGAGAAAGCACTAGCAGAAAGCGTTGAAGTCATGACAGAAGCACTAGAGCCAGCATTTGCAACCGGTAACTACCAAGAAGCCCTAAGCAAGCTAGCTGACCTACGTGAACCAGTGGATGCGTTCTTCGATAACGTAATGGTAATGGCAGACGACGAAGCACTTAAGAAGAACCGTCTGACACTGCTAAACAACCTGCGTAACCTGTTCCTACAGATCGCAGACATTTCTTTGCTTCAAAAGTAATTCATTACTCTTCGAAGTGATTAAGAGATAAGTAAAAGGGAAGCGTCAGCTTCCCTTTTTTGTTGCCTTCAAACGGAGATAACCGGTTCTTATTATTCATTTTGTGAACAAGGCAAAAATTTGTAGGGTGAGACGCGTTGAACTTGTTGGTGCAGAGCTCGGATTGTAGAGGCACAGTTTTGCTATAACTGGGTTGTTTATTCGGGGGAAGGACACAATGAAAAAAACAATTCTCGCACTCTCTATCGGCCTACTGAGCGCCTGCAGCCAAATTCCAGAAAATGCCATCGTATTAAGCGTTGGAGACGATACTGCCGTCTTCGAACCAAACTCAGACGGTTTACTCGTCGCAGAGCAAAAACTAGAAAAAGGCAACTACACCTTTACCATTGCCGACAGCAAACAAACCTGTGGCAACAGCTTTGCGCTAGCGGAAGAAAGTCGCATCAAATTCAATACACCATTAAAAATGGATAACTGTGCAACCGACACATCTATGCCTCTGCGCATTTTCAAAGCCAATACCTACCTCTTCACGCTCAATCCAGACACCAATGAGCTAACCGTTAAAATCAAACCAAAACAAAGTCAGGACATCACCTATTCTTGCCCTGTTGCAACCGACACAGCTAAAACCATCAACGTAGCCCAAACCTTTACTGATGGCACTGTTGTTCGTGACGCCTTAACCGGGCAAGAAGCCACCGTCGCCAATGGCAGCGTAACCATGCAACCAGGCCCGATTAGCCAAGGTCTATTGCTGTTAGAAGAGGTTGATCAGCAAGCCGAAAAACCTTTCAGCTGGGACAACGCGACGGTGTATTTTGTCATGACCGACCGCTTCTATAACGGCAACCCGGACAACGACAACAGCTACGGTCGCAACAAAGACGGAAAATATGAGATTGGTACCTTCCACGGTGGTGACTTAGCGGGTCTGACGAAAAAACTCGATTACATCGAATCACTTGGTGTGAATGCCATCTGGATAACCTCACCACTGGAACAAATCCACGGCTGGGTTGGCGGCGGCGATAAAGGCGACTTTAAACACTACGGCTATCACGGCTACTACCACCAAGATTGGACCAAGCTTGATGCCAACATGGGTACCGAAGATGAGCTGAGAACCTTCATCGATACCGCGCACAAGAAAGGCATCCGCGTGATTTGGGATGTGGTCATGAACCATACTGGCTACGCAACATTAGCCGACATGCAGGAATTCGGCTTTGGTCAACTTTACCTTGATGACCAAGAAGCCAAAGAAGTCCTTGGTGAAAAATGGACCGACTGGCAACCAAAATCGGGACAAAGCTGGCACAGCTTCAACGACTACATCAAATACGGTGATAGTGAAGCGTGGGAAAAATGGTGGGGCAAAGATTGGATCCGCACCGACATTGGTGACTACGATGCGCCGGGCTACAATGACATCACCATGTCTTTGAACTACCTACCGGATCTCAAAACCGAATCGACGCAGAAAACCGGACTACCAAACTTCTTCCGCAATAAAAACACCAATGCGCAAGATGAGTTGAAAACCCCACGAGAACATCTGATCACATGGCTATCGGATTGGATACGTGATTACGGCATTGATGGCTTCCGCGTCGATACCACCAAACACGTTGAGATGGAAGCCTGGGCAGAGCTCAAAGCAAGTACCACTCAAGCCCTCGCCGAATGGAAACAAAACCACCCCGACAAAGCACTCGACGATCTGCCATTTTGGATGACCGGCGAAGTGTGGGCACACAGCGTGGTGAAGAGCCCGTATTTCGATAACGGCTTCGATTCGATCATCAACTTCGAGTTCCAATCTGACGTGGCACCAAAAGCGCTAAAGTGTTTCGCTCAACTTGATAATGATTACCGCCGCTATGCAGAGCGTATTAACTCCGATCCTGAATTCAACGTGTTGAGTTACCTGTCTTCGCACGATACTCAACTGTTTTGGTCGGCACGCAGCCGCAGCTTTGACGACCAAGCTCGCGCCGCCAATGCGTTAATGCTGGCACCGGGTGCAGTACAAATCTACTACGGCGATGAGATTGCCCGTGACTTTGGCGTGACTGGATCCGATCCGACCCAAGGTACACGTTCCGACATGCCATGGGACAAGATTCATGGCGAGCGTGAAGACTTACTACAACATTGGCAGAAATTGGGCGAATTCCGTCAACGCCACCCAGCGGTTGCTCAAGGTAAGCACATCACTCGTAATCAAGAAGGCTACTACGCATTCGAACGCCAATACCAAGACGACAAAGTACTGATTGTTTACACTGGCGAATAACCGACTCACTCCACCAGCAAGGGAAGCATTTCGCTTCCCTTTTTTAATTCCACATCCTCTCCATCTGGTCTGATGACAAACTTTTTTCTTCTTCGAGTAAATTCACACTTTGCGTCGTAATAACATTAGGGTAAGGTCAAGTATTACTCTATAAGCTGATGTTTCGTCAGCAATCAAGACACATAAAGCAATCACAATGAATTAGGTATATGTAAGCATGCAGTTCTCAAAGTTTGGTGAAAAATTTAATCAGTATTCAGGTATTACGCAGTTAATGGACGATTTGAATGATGGCCTACGCACGCCAGGTGCCATCATGCTCGGTGGGGGTAACCCGGCCGCCATTCCTGCCATGCTCGATTACTTTCACCAAGCCAGTGAAGAAATGCTCGCCAGTGGCGAACTCGTCGCCGCGCTCACTAATTATGATGGCCCTCAGGGTAAAGACGTGTTCGTCAAAGCGCTCGCTCAGCTGTTTCGTGAAACATACGGCTGGGACATTAGTGAGAAGAATATTAGCCTGACGAATGGCAGCCAAAGCGGGTTCTTCTACCTATTTAATTTGTTTGCTGGTCAGCAGCCAGATGGTTCGCACAAAAAAGTCCTGTTGCCTATCGCACCGGAATACATTGGCTACGGTGATGCAGGTATCGATGAAGACATTTTTGTTTCGTACCATCCAGAAATCGAGCTACTCGACAACGGCCTATTCAAATATCACGTTGATTTTGAAAAGCTCACCGTCGATGACTCCGTCGCAGCAATTTGTGCATCTCGCCCAACCAACCCAACAGGTAACGTACTGACTGACGAAGAAGTGCGTAAACTGGACAAATTGGCGCGCGAGAACAACATCCCACTGATTATCGACAATGCGTACGGCTTGCCGTTCCCGAACATCATTTTTGAAGATGTCGAACCGTTCTGGAATGAAAACACCATCCTGTGCATGAGCTTATCTAAACTTGGCTTACCGGGTGTGCGATGTGGGATTGTGATTGCGAGTGAAGAAATCACCCAAGCACTCACCAATATGAATGGCATCATCAGCTTAGCGCCAGGCAGTGTTGGCCCAGCATTGGCAAACCACATCATCGCTAAAGGCGATCTACTCAAACTGAGTTCAGAGGTGATTAAGCCGTTCTACAAGCAGAAATCACAACGCGCGGTAGAACTGCTACAACAGGCGATTACCGATGAGAGATTCCGTATCCACAAACCTGAAGGGGCGATCTTCTTGTGGTTATGGTTTGATGAGCTGCCAATTACGACAATGGAGTTGTACCAACGCTTGAAAGCGCGTGGCGTATTGATTGTTCCGGGTGAGTACTTCTTTATTGGTCAGAAAGACGAGTGGGACCATGCTCATCAGTGCTTACGCATGAACTACGTTCAAGACGATGAGATGATGCAGAAAGGTATCGCGATTATCGCGGAAGAAGTCGAAAAGGCTTACCAACAAGGTCAGTAAAGCAAACTCCCGCATCAAAGACACAAATTAAAAAGAGCGCCAACTGGCGCTCTTTCTCACTCTATAGGGCAAATAACTTGCTGATTAGTTGCTTTCTAGCAGGTTGTTGCCACCGATAGCAATTTTACGTGGTTGCATTGCTTCTGGAATTTCACGCACCAAGTCAATGTGTAATAGGCCGTTTTCCATTGAAGCGCCAGTCACTTTTACATAGTCCGCTAATTGGAACTTACGTTCAAAATCGCGCTCTGCAATGCCTTGGTACACGTAGTTTTTGCCTTCTTCTGCTTTACGCTCGCCCTTCACGATCAACATGTTTTCATTTTGAGTTAGATCGAGTTGGTCTTCAGAGAAACCAGCAACTGCCATAGTAATACGGTAGTTGTGCTCATCTTTTTGCTCGATGTTGTACGGAGGGTAACCGCCAGAAGTATTTTTCGCTGTATTCGCTTCCATCAGGTTTAGCAGACGATCAAAGCCAATTGCATTACGGTATAGTGGTGAGAAATCTACGTTACGCATAAATCTATCCTCTTAATTAAGCAATAGTCTTAGTTCGGATGAAATTCATCCTACTGGCGTGTTTATGCAAAAACCGACGCCGAACTAAGAGATTCTTATCATTCCACTGGCCTTGGTTTGGCTCGGAGACATGATATTGAATCTAAAGGTTTAAGTTGTGTGCTAAAACACCATATCCTCTTTTGAGCGATCTCGTTTTAGCGATTCCAGAGGGCTGGTCTTCTAGTCTCTAGCAAGCCAGTCATCCTCTTCACAACTAGATATAAGGTCATCAAAAATCGCTTTCAAGGGACAAAATGAAAAAAATTTCAACGCGCCTATTAAAGACCTCAAATTAAGCTCGCTTTTCCTACGCGACAACAATACAAAGCCCACCTCTTACGGCGGGCTTATAAGCCGCAATTTTTATTTGCGAGATGGTTTACGCGCTTTCACCATCCCTTGCTCGGCCGCTTTCTCTTGCTTCAACTTACGTTTTTCTTTCAAGCTTAACTGGGGTTGCTTCTTGTCTTTTTTACTCATGACTTCACCTCTATTTTACTGACATAGCATACAGCTACACACCAGATGCGGTGTTGGTGGCTGTGATTGATGAATGATTTCGGTAATCACAAAGCAGCGGCGCTGGTTGAATATCTCGAGTTCTAAGACCTCATCCTGAGAGCGCCCCAACAATCGGGAACCTAAGTACGAATCAACAGCTAGCATCCCCGCAAGAGGTTGGCTCTTACGTGAATCAACTAACGTCATGCGATATTGATAGGAGCGGTCAAGATCCACTAAGCGAACGGTGTCGCCAATCGCAATTCGGGCTAAGTTGCGACACTGGATTTGCTGTTCGTAGACTTCAAACAGCGACAGTAATCTTAGTGGTGATTGATAGGTTAAAAAGCGACTGGTTAACCACCAAGTTCGCAGCGCTAAGCAGTACGCAGTGAACCAGCGTTCAAACATGATATTTTCCTTCTTAATGCCTTGTCTTACAGATAATTGCAGTGCATTGAACCGGAAGTGCGTCACCTCCGGCTTAGTTCAGGAAAATCGTCACCATGTTTTCTAACCTCGTATGATTGGAAAGCTCTACAGCACTATAGCGAGCAGGAAAAAGAAAGCAAAAGCACTCAAGCGAACAAAATGGCAAGAAAAACAGAAAAGGGAAACAAAATGGTGCCGCTACTCAAGCCTCTGGCAGTTAGTAGCAGAAAAGCCAAAGTCTTGGCATAAAGTGGTGATTTTCATACCACCAAGAAACAAAAAAGCAGCGATGACTCGCTGCTTTTTTCTATCCAAAAACGCTTGTCGCTACACGTCTAGGTTTGCAACCTTCAGTGCGTTCTCTTCGATGAAGTGACGACGAGGTTCAACTTGGTCACCCATTAGCGTTGTAAACAATTGGTCTGCGCCTACCGCATCTTCAATCGTTACTTGCATCATGCGACGCGTCTCTGGGTCCATTGTGGTTTCCCAAAGCTGATCTGGGTTCATCTCACCTAGACCTTTGTAGCGCTGACGGCTTAGGCCACGCATCGATTCTTTAACCAACCACTCAAGTGCTTCAGCAAAGCTTGATACTGGCAGAGTACGTTCACCACGTTTGATGTACGCGCCCTCTTCTAGAAGACCGTCTAGGACTTCAGAAAGGTCCGCCAGTTTGCCGTATTCTTTTGAGTTTAGGAAATCAACACTTAGCGAGTGCTCGTGAGTCACACCGTGTGTACGAACGATGATCTTCGGCAGGCTCAAACCAAGCTCTGCGTGCAGCTCCACTTCGTAGCTGTATTGGCTTGCACCCACTTCTTTCGCGTTTAGTTGCTCAACAAGTTGTTTTGTCCAAGCTTCTACTGCTGCTGCATCATGACACTGCTCAGCCGTTAGACGAGATGTGTAGATAAGCTCATGCACTAAGGCGCGAGGGTAACGACGGCTCATACGATCAGCAAGCTTGATACCTGCATTGTATTGTTGAACCAGTTTTTCTAGCGCTTCACCAGCTAGAGCTGGAGCTTCTGCGTTTACGTGCAGTGATGCGTTGTCCAATGCCAATGATACTTGGTATTGGTTCATCGCTTCTTCATCTTTGATGTACTGCTCTTGTTTGCCCTTCTTCACTTTGTATAGTGGTGGCTGAGCGATGTACACGTAACCACGCTCGATAAGCTCTGGCATTTGACGGTAGAAGAAAGTCAACAGTAGCGTACGGATGTGCGAACCATCGACGTCAGCATCGGTCATGATGATGATGTTGTGGTAACGCAGTTTGTCCGGGTTGTACTCGTCACGACCGATACCACAGCCAAGTGCTGTAATAAGCGTTGCAACTTCTTGCGAAGACAACATCTTGTCGAAACGTGCTTTTTCTACGTTTAGGATCTTACCTTTCAGCGGTAAGATTGCCTGATTCTTACGGTTACGACCCTGCTTAGCTGAACCACCCGCAGAGTCACCCTCCACAATGTATAGTTCAGAGAGTGCCGGATCTTTTTCCTGACAATCTGCAAGTTTGCCTGGTAGGCCTGCTAGGTCTAGCGCGCCTTTACGACGAGTCATTTCACGCGCTTTACGTGCAGCTTCACGTGCACGTGCTGCATCGATGATTTTCGAGCAAACCATCTTCGCTTCGCTTGGGTTTTCGACCAAGAACTCAGATAGCTTCTCACCCATCGCCGATTCAACCGCTGATTTCACTTCAGAAGAAACCAGTTTATCTTTAGTTTGGCTCGAGAATTTTGGATCAGGCACTTTTACTGAAACAACGGCTGTCAAACCTTCACGCGCATCGTCACCTGACGTTGCCGTTTTCGCTTTCTTCGAGAAGCCTTCTTTATCCATAAAGCTGTTTAGCGTACGTGTTAGTGCCGCACGGAAACCAGCAAGGTGAGTACCACCATCGCGCTGTGGAATGTTGTTGGTGAAACAGAAGATGTTCTCTTGGAAACCATCGTTCCACTGCATTGCCACTTCTACCGAAATGCCGTCTTCACGTTCTAAGTCGAAGTGGAAGATTTTCTCGATGATTGGAGTTTTGTTGGTGTTTAAGTGCTGAACGAACGCTTGAATACCACCTTCATACATGAAGTGGTCTTGCTTGTCCGCTTCGCGCTCATCAATAAGCTTGATAGAAACGCCTGAGTTCAAGAACGATAGTTCACGCAGACGTTTTGCTAGGATATCGTAATGGAATTCAGTGTTAGAGAAAGTTTCTGCACTTGGCCAGAAACGAATTTGTGTACCGGTTTTATCCGTATCACCCACAACCGCTAGAGGCGCTTCAGGCTCACCATGACGGTAAGTTTGCGTGTGGATATGACCGCCACGATGGATGGTTAGTACCACTTTTTCTGACAGTGCGTTTACTACCGACACACCCACACCGTGCAGACCACCCGATACTTTGTACGAGTTATCATCGAACTTACCACCAGCGTGAAGTACCGTCATGATAACTTCTGCTGCTGATACTTTTTCTTCTGGGTGCATTTCTGTTGGAATGCCACGACCATCATCGCTAACGGAAACCGAGTTGTCCTCATGAATTGTCACAACGATGTCTTTACAGTGACCTGCCAACGCTTCATCAATTGAGTTATCCACCACCTCGAAAACCATGTGGTGAAGGCCGGTGCCGTCGTCCGTGTCCCCGATGTACATACCTGGACGCTTACGTACCGCATCCAGACCCTTCAGTACCTTAATACTCGATGAATCGTAATTTTCAGACATGAGTTTCTCTCTTCTAGTTTGACTCTATCCTGCCATGTTCCACATGAAACAATTTGCCATTATCGTCGAGCATGTCGGCGATTTGGTTTTCAGTGATAGAGCTTACAAATACTTGTGCGCCTGTCTCTTTCAAGCAATCTGCAAGACGCTTGCGACGTTGGCTATCTAATTCCGACGCAAAGTCGTCAATTAGGTAAATGCATTGTTTACCGGTCATCGCTGTAAGATGTTGCCCTTGCGCCACACGCAACGCACACACCATGAGCTTTAACTGACCGCGAGACAGAACATCCTCGACGGGTGTTCCATTCACTTTAATGCGCAAATCCGCTTTATTCGGGCCACTAAAGGTGTACCCCAAAGACTGATCACGCTCGAAATTCTTTTCTAGTATTTCTTGGTATGGGGTGTCTTTATCCCAACCACGATAATACTTCAATTGGATCTCAAATTCTGGCAAAAATGTCTGACAGATCGTTTCTGCGACGGTTTTCATCTGTTCAATGTACAGTGAACGCCACTGGCTGATGTTTTCCGCCAAACGCGCCATCTCTTGATCCCAATAACTGAGCTCACGATAGCTACTCGCGGTCTTCAACAACGCGTTTCTCTGTTTGTTGAGACGCTTAAAACGACCCCATGCATCATAAAATGCAGGCTCGGTATGAAACACGCCCCAATCGATGAATGCACGGCGGTGTTTTGGACCATCCGTCAGTAAATCAAACCCTTCTGGATGTATCAACTGCAGCGGTAACACTTGCGCCAATTGCGCCAATTTTTGCCCAGATTGACCGCCTATTTTAACCTCTGTCGAGCCATCGCGCTGCTTATTAATGCCGATAGGTAGCTCAAATTGATCCGAGTTCAAAAAACGACCATGAACAAACAGTTCATCACACTCATTTTGAATCACACGACCAGTGAGAGAGCTTTTGAATGAGCGACCATGCCCGAGTAAATAAATCGCTTCTAGGACACTGGTTTTGCCGCTACCGTTCGGTCCAATAAGAAAGTTAAAGCCTGCTGATAACTGAATATCACAGGCTTTAATGTTGCGAAACTGCTGAATGATGAGACGAGAAAGAGGCATTCAGTTGGCTTATAGACGAATTGGCATCACCACGTACATGGCACTGTCATCGTCGGCATTTTCAATCAATGCACTGGCATTGGCATCCGACATCGACACTTGTACCTTCTCGCAACGTAGCGTGTTCAGCACATCCAACACGTAGCTAACGTTGAAGCCGATTTCGATTGGGTCACCTTCAAAGGTCACATCCAGCATCTCTTCGGCTTCTTCCTGCTCTGGGTTGTTTGCCGTAATGCGCATTTCGCTGCCCACTAAGTTAACACGCACACCACGGAACTTTTCGTTAGAAAGAATCGCAGCACGCGAGAACGCTTGGCGCAATTCATCACAACTTGCGATCAGTGTTTTGTTGGTATGTTGCGGTAATACGCGGCGATAGTCAGGGAAACGGCCATCAACCAGTTTAGACGTGAAGATAAAGTTGTTCACTTCTGCACGCACGTTTGAGCTGCCAATTTGCAAAACGACAGGTTGCTCTGGCGCATCCATCAGCTTAACCAATTCCTGCACACCTTTGCGTGGCACGATGATTTGCTTTTGGGCGAAGTCAGCACCTAGTTGAGTTTGCGATACTGCCATACGGTGACCGTCGGTCGCCACACTACGCAGTGTCGTGCCATCGATTTCAAACAACATACCGTTGAGGTAGTAACGTACGTCTTGGTTTGCCATCGAGAACTGAGTTTTGTCGATAAGCGTACGCAGGTCCGCTTGGCTCAGTGATACTTCAACTTCACTTTGCCAATCTTCAATGTTCGGGAAGTCATTCGCTGGTAGCGTTGCCAGTGAGAAACGGCTGCGACCAGAACGAACTTGCACGCGATCGCCTTCTAACACGAAAGTGATGATCGCATCGTCTGGCAAGCCACGGCAAATATCGAGAAACTTACGCGAAGGAACGGTAATGCTACCCGCTTCGAAATCCCCTTCTAGAGTCACTTTGCTCACCAATTCCACTTCTAGGTCAGTCGCGGTCATTGATAGCACGTTCTCTTCTACTTTAATCAGTAGGTTGCCCAAAATAGGCAGGGTTGGTCGGCCACCCAAAGCGCCCGAAACCTGTTGTAGCGGTTTGATTAAATGACTACGTTCAATAGTAAATTTCATGCTTGGCTCTTTACGCTGTCAGCTCAAAAATTGATTTGCTTAGAATACCGTTATTCTAACCGATTAAGAAGACAGGGTGCGAATCAAGTTCGAGTAATCTTCCTTAATATCGTGGCTCTCTTCACGCAGCTGCTCAATCTTGCGACATGCATGCAAAACGGTCGTATGGTCTCGGCCACCAAACGCATCACCGATTTCTGGCAAGCTGTGGTTAGTTAGCTCTTTAGCCAGTGCCATCGCCAATTGACGAGGACGTGCAACGGAGCGAGAACGACGTTTAGACAGCAGATCCGCCACTTTGATTTTGTAGTACTCAGCAACCGTCTTTTGAATGTTGTCAATTGTCACCAACTTCTCTTGCAGCGCCAGCAGATCGCGCAGCGCTTCGCGAACGAAGTCGATGGTGATTGGGCGGCCAGTAAAGTTCGCGTTGGCAATTACTCGGTTCAACGCGCCTTCCAATTCACGAACGTTGGAACGCAGACGTTTTGCAATAAAGAACGCAACTTCGTCAGCCAAATGAATTTGATGGTCTTCAGCTTTCTTCATCAAGATCGCCACACGCGTCTCTAGCTCAGGCGGCTCGATCGCAACCGTTAGACCCCAACCAAAGCGCGATTTCAGACGATCCTCTACCCCGCTGATCTCTTTTGGATAACGGTCAGAAGTTAGGATGATCTGTTGGTTACCTTCCAACAATGCGTTGAAGGTATGGAAGAATTCTTCTTGTGAGCGCTCTTTGTTGGCAAAGAATTGGATGTCATCGATAAGGAGTGCATCCACACTGCGGTAGTAGCGCTTGAATTCTTCAATAGCATTGTTTTGCAGTGCTTTTACCATGTCTTGCACGAAACGCTCAGAGTGCATGTACACCACTTTCGCGTTAGGGTTGTTATCCACAATCGCGTTACCCACAGCGTGAAGCAAGTGAGTTTTACCTAGACCAGTACCACCGTAAAGGAACAGTGGGTTGTAGGCAGCTCCTGGGTTATCCGATACCTGACGCGCCGCAGCCAAACCCAGTTGGTTCGATTTACCTTCTACGAAGTTGTCGAACTTATGTTTTGGGTTCATGTTTGAGCGGTGATTGATCGCTGCAATCGCTTGAGGGTCGTCATCCCATGTTTTGTGCACAGGTTTACGTGCTTGCAACTGCGCAGGCGCTGAAGATTCCGCAGCCACATCCGCCGGCGTACGTGTCGGTGCTGGCTTAGGCGCAGAAACTGGGCGACTGCCCACTTCAAAGCGTAAATTCGGGATGTCGTTACCACAGTATTCCTGCAGTAAACGAGTAATGCTGTTCAGATACTTATCACGCACCCAATCCAACACAAAGCGGTTTGGCGCGAATAGAGTGAGAGTATTGTCATTGAGCTCCGCTTGTAACGGACGAACCCACATACTGAATTCTGTAGCTGGTAGCTCTTCTTGAAGCTGCTGCAAACATTGCAGCCAAAGCGAAGATGACACGGTGCCCCCACTGAGTAATTGAATTATCGGAAAAGACTGGCAATTTTACCTGTTGATAACCAAGATCGCCAGCAATTGATCGACGATCAAGTGAATAAGATCTAAGTTATTCACAATTATTTCGCCAAACTTGGTGAGATCAACACACCTTGCCCCAAATTTGCCCACACATTGATCCACATTTGGGCAAATTTAGCGAGATCGACAGATTGGTGATAACTCTGTGTATTATTTTCTTTCCAGCGCCTCTTTTTTAGATCCTTTCGCTTTGATTCGATCGTTTTTCCATCGCCTCCTTGCCAAATTGTCTATTATCTAAACCAAATGAGAACTTATTACTCTCTGGTCTAGGTTATTGCTCTTGGTTATTTATTTAATTGAGCTAACTAACAGTAGTATTTCCAACTATAAAAATATGGAGATGTATTATGAAAAACTGGGTTAAGGTTGCCGTTGCAGCCATCGCACTATCTGCCGCGACTGTTCAAGCCGCAACTGAAGTCAAGGTGGGCATGTCTGGCCGTTACTTCCCATTCACTTTCGTGAAGCAAGACAAGCTACAAGGCTTTGAGGTGGATATGTGGGATGAGATCGGTAAGCGTAACGACTACAAGATCGAATACGTGACGTCGAACTTCTCAGGTTTGTTTGGTCTTTTAGAAACTGGCCGCATCGATACAATCTCAAACCAAGTCACCATGACAGATGAGCGCAAAGCGAAATACCTGTTTGCAGACCCTTATGTGATCGACGGCGCGCAAATCACGGTACGTAAAGGCAACGACAGCATCAAAGGTGTAGACGATCTAGCAGGCAAAACCGTTGCGGTTAACCTAGGTTCTAACTTTGAGCAGTTACTACGCCAATACGACAAAGATGGCAAAATCAACATCAAAACTTACGACACTGGTATCGAGCATGATGTTGCGCTTGGCCGTGCAGACGCTTTCGTGATGGACCGTTTGTCCGCGCTAGAGCTGATCAAGAAAACCGGTCTGCCACTAGAACTGGCTGGTGAACCGTTTGAAACCATTCAAAACGCATGGCCTTTCGTCAACAATGAAAAAGGTCAGAAGCTACAAGCGGAAGTGAATAAAGCACTAGCAGAGATGCGTGCAGATGGTACAGTAGAAAAGATTTCAGTGAAGTGGTTTGGTGCTGACATCACGAAGTAATGCTACTTTGCTTTCGAGAATGCGAACAATCGCAACTCTCGACCTAAAATAAACTCATGTGAAGGTGGAACATTGTTTTCCACCTTTTCTTTTCTCTAGCCTTTAGGTAAGCCGTATGGGATTTGATTTTAATTACATGTTGGAACTGCTGCCGATATTGCTCAAATATCTTGGCACAACCATGGAAATGGCCACATGGGGCTTGGTCTTTTCACTGATTTTAGCCGTCATTTTGGCGAACATTCGCGTATTTAAGCTGCCAGTTCTCGACCAATTGAGTCAACTGTACATCAGCTTCTTCCGTGGTACCCCACTGTTAGTACAACTTTTCCTGCTTTATTACGGCTTGCCACAAATCTTCCCTGTGATGGTGGGTATCGATGCATTTTCTGCCGCAGTGATTGGTTTAACATTGCACTTTGCCGCTTATATGGCCGAGAGTATTCGTGCTGCAATCATCGGTATTGATCGTAGCCAAATGGAAGCGAGCCTATCGGTCGGCATGACAACGCCACAAGCGATGCGTCGCGTGATTCTGCCACAAGCAACACGAGTAGCACTGCCCTCATTGATGAACTACTTCATTGATATGATTAAGTCGACTTCCCTCGCCTTTACGCTTGGCGTGGCAGAAATCATGGCTAAAGCGCAAATGGAAGCCTCTTCTAGTTTCCGCTTCTTCGAAGCTTTCCTTGCCGTCGCTCTGATTTACTGGGGCGTGGTGGTGATTCTGACTCGAGTACAAATTTGGGCTGAAGCGAAACTGAATAAGGCGTACGTACGATGATCAAATTAGAAAATATCCACAAGCGCTTTGGCGATACTGAAGTCCTGAAAGGCATTGATCTCGATATCAAACAGGGTGAGATCATCGTGATTATCGGCTCTAGCGGTACGGGTAAATCGACCCTGTTGCGCACCGTTAACTTCCTTGAGCAAGCCGACGAAGGTCGTATCACTATCGACGACATCTCTGTCGATACACAAAAGCACACGAAAGCCGAAGTCTTGGCGCTGCGTCGCCGTACTGGGTTTGTTTTCCAAAACTATGCCCTTTTTGCGCACATGACGGCTCGCCAGAATATTGCCGAAGGTTTGATTACCGTGCGTGGCTGGAAGAAACAGGAAGCTCTGACTCGTGCACAGCAGATTCTGGATGATATTGGCCTTGGCGAGAAAGGTGACAGCTACCCGGCAGCTCTATCTGGTGGCCAGCAGCAGCGTGTCGGCATCGGCCGCGCTATGGCGTTACAGCCAGAACTGTTACTTTTTGATGAGCCAACTTCCGCGCTGGATCCGGAATGGGTCGGTGAAGTTCTCTCATTAATGAAGAAGTTAGCCAATCAGCATCAAACCATGCTGGTGGTAACACACGAGATGCAATTTGCTAAAGAAGTCGCCGATCGGGTGATCTTTATGGCGGAAGGCAACATCGTCGAACAAGGTTCTCCACAGGATATTTTCGATAATCCACAAGATCCTCGTTTGAAAAAATTCCTTAACCAAGTAGGAATAGAGTAACGATCAAGCAACAGGATCGATTGATCCTTGAGATTTTACTCACACTACGTATAATCGCCCGGCCGGAATTTCGTACTCATTGAGTCATTGACACATTATGTGAGTGTGATTACAATTCCGCCTCTTTGTTGAGAGGCGTCGGTTGTTCTTCTCTATATAAAGAGCTTCTTTATAAAGAAAACAGATGCCCACGCCGGGTTTAACAAGAACCTAAAACTACTGATCAGTAAAGGTAATTATCATGAAACGCACTTTTCAACCTACAGTTCTAAAGCGCAAGCGTACTCACGGCTTCCGTGCTCGCATGGCAACTAAGAACGGTCGTAAAGTTATCAACGCACGTCGTGCAAAAGGCCGTGCGCGCCTATCAAAATAATCGCTAGTTTATTTTGAACACGTACGCGTTTAATCGGGAGTTACGCTTGTTAACTCCCGAGCATTATCAAAACGTCTTCCAGCAAGCTCACCGAGCTGGCTCGCCTCATTTCACCATCATTGCTCGCAATAACAAACTTTCTCATCCACGATTAGGTTTAGCTGTTCCGAAAAAGCAAATCAAAACTGCTGTCGGTCGTAACCGCTTTAAGCGTTTGGCTCGTGAAAGCTTTCGTAACTCTCAACATCAACTTCCAAACAAAGATTTTGTTGTGATCGCGAAGAAAAGCGCGCAAGATTTAAGCAATGAGGAAATTTTTAAGTTGTTTGATAAGCTATGGCAACGCCTGTCTCGCCCTTCACGTGGATAGCCATTGGGCTCGTTTATCTTTATCGCTGGTTTATCAGCCCTCTGATTGGTCCTCGTTGCCGGTTCACACCAACTTGTTCCACTTACGCGCTAGAAGCTTTGAGAGCTCACGGTTTTGTAAAAGGATGTTGGTTATCAGGCAAACGTCTATTAAAATGCCACCCTTTGAATGAAGGGGGGTATGACCCCGTTCCACCAGTCCAAAAACAAGACAGAGATAACTAACGATGGATTCTCAACGTAATATCCTGCTCATCGCTCTGGCACTGGTTTCTTTCTTGCTATTTCAACAATGGCAAGTCGCAAAGAATCCAGCACCTCAAGCGGTTGAACAGGCTCAATCAAGCAGCACTCTACCTGCACCATCTTTTGCTGATGAGCTGGACCCAGTTCCTAGTCAACAGCAAGCTTCTGCAAAAACTATCACAGTAACGACTGATGTTTTAACTCTGTCGATCGACACCGTTGGTGGCGATGTGGTACATGCCGACCTAAACCAATACTCTGCTGAACTTGATTCATCAGACCCATTCGTTCTGCTAAAAGACACACAAGGTCATCAATTCATCGCACAAAGCGGTCTTGTTGGTCCTCAAGGTATCGATCTAAGCAGCTCTAACCGTCCTCACTACAATGTGAGCGCAGACAGCTTCACTCTAGCTGACGGTCAAGACGAACTACGCGTTCCGATGACATTTACTGCAAACGGCATCGAATACACAAAAACTTACGTATTAAAACGCGGCAGCTACGCGCTGAACGTTGAATACGATGTAGCGAACAACTCTGGTAACAACGCAACCTTCGGTATGTACGCACACCTACGTCAAAACCTAATGGACGCTGGTGGTAGCATCACAATGCCAACCTACCGTGGCGGTGCTTACTCAACTGAAGATACTCGTTACAAAAAATACAGCTTTGAAGATATGCAGGATCGTAACCTGTCTATCAACCTAGCAGATGGCCAAGGTTGGGCAGCAATGATCCAACACTACTTCGCAGCTGCTTGGATCCCTCGTAACGAACCAGGAACTAACCTTTACACTCGCGTAATTGGCAACCTAGGCGATATCGGCGTACGTATGCCGAACAAAACGATCGCGACGGGTGACCAAGCGAAGTTTGAAGCAACACTTTGGGTTGGTCCTAAGCTACAACAAGAAATGGCAGCAGTGGCACCAAACCTAGACCTAGTAGTGGACTACGGCTGGCTATGGTTCATCGCTAAACCACTTCACTCACTGCTTGCTTTCATCCAAAGCTTCGTCGGTAACTGGGGTGTAGCAATCATCTGTTTGACCTTCATCGTTCGTGGTGCAATGTACCCACTAACAAAAGCGCAATACACGTCTATGGCGAAAATGCGCATGCTACAGCCTAAGCTGCAAGCTATGCGTGAGCGTATTGGCGACGACCGTCAACGCATGAGCCAAGAGATGATGGAACTGTACAAGAAAGAGAAAGTAAACCCACTGGGTGGCTGTCTTCCTCTTGTTCTACAGATGCCTATCTTCATCGCACTATACTGGGCGCTAATGGAATCGGTTGAGCTTCGTCACTCTCCATTCTTCGGTTGGATTCATGACCTTTCAGCGCAGGACCCTTACTACATCCTGCCACTACTGATGGGTGCTTCAATGTTCCTAATCCAGAAGATGAGCCCAACAACCGTAACGGATCCAATGCAGCAGAAGATCATGACCTTCATGCCGGTTATGTTTACCTTCTTCTTCTTGTTCTTCCCATCAGGCCTAGTTCTGTACTGGTTGGTGTCGAACATCGTTACTCTGATCCAGCAAACCTTGATTTACAAAGCGCTGGAGAAAAAAGGCTTACACACTAAGTAACCTTTTAACAAAAGAATAAGAAAGGCGGCCAAAAGGTCGCCTTTTTGTTTTTGGCTGATTACAATTCAGCTAATTAATAGTGATGGCTCCACCGAGCCCAGCTCAAAAGGCAAGATTATGACTACAGATACGATTGTCGCTCAAGCTACTGCACCCGGTCGTGGTGGTGTCGGCATTATTCGTGTTTCAGGCCCTAAGGCCAACCAAGTGGCATTGGAAGTCACAGGGAAAACTCTAAAACCGCGTTACGCTGAATACCTACCGTTTCAAGCCGAAGATGGCACGGTGCTCGACCAAGGCATTGCACTGTACTTCCCTAACCCGCACTCGTTCACGGGCGAAGACGTATTAGAACTGCAAGGTCATGGTGGCCCTGTGGTCATGGATATGCTGATTAAACGTATTCTGGGTATAGCTGGCGTACGAGCTGCCCGTCCAGGTGAGTTCTCGGAACGTGCGTTCTTGAACGACAAGATGGACTTGACTCAGGCAGAAGCGATTGCCGACCTGATTGATGCTAGCTCTGAAGAAGCAGCAAAATCGGCGCTACAATCGCTACAAGGCCAGTTCTCGCAGCGCATTCAAACGCTGGTGGAATCACTGATTCATCTTCGCATCTATGTGGAAGCGGCCATCGACTTCCCTGAAGAAGAAATCGATTTTCTTGCCGATGGTAAAGTTGCAGGAGATCTGCAAGCTATCATCGATAACCTCGATGCGGTACGCAAAGAAGCGAACCAAGGCGCGATCATGCGCGAAGGCATGAAAGTCGTGATTGCAGGTCGTCCAAATGCGGGTAAATCAAGCCTACTGAACGCGCTGTCGGGCAAAGAGTCCGCAATCGTAACAGACATCGCAGGTACCACGCGTGACGTGCTGCGTGAGCACATCCATATCGACGGTATGCCTTTGCACATCATCGATACTGCTGGCTTGCGTGACGCTTCTGATGAAGTCGAAAAAATCGGTATCGAACGCGCTTGGGATGAAATCGCGCAAGCCGACCGCGTATTGTTTATGGTGGATGGCACGACGACCGACGCCACCGATCCAAAAGAAATTTGGCCCGATTTTGTCGATCGCCTGCCAGAAAGCATTGGCATGACGGTGATCCGCAACAAAGCGGATCAAACAGGTGAAGATATGGGGATCTGTCATGTGAACGATCCTACTCTGATTCGCCTTTCAGCAAAAACCGGGGCGGGTGTCGATGCGCTGCGTAACCACCTAAAAGAGTGCATGGGTTTCTCAGGTAATACTGAGGGTGGCTTTATGGCGCGCCGTCGTCACTTGGACGCACTAGAACGTGCAGCCCAGCATCTGCAAATCGGCCAAGAGCAGCTTGAAGGCTATATGGCAGGTGAAATCCTTGCCGAAGAGCTACGCATCACTCAGCAGCATCTGAATGAGATAACCGGGGAGTTCAGTTCTGACGACCTACTCGGGCGCATCTTCTCTTCATTCTGTATCGGTAAATAATCCAATACGCGGCACAAAACCTTGTTTTAGTGCCGCGTTTCTTTTTATATGGACACATCCATTCGCGACTCACATCGTGTCCATTGCATTCAAAAGGAAGAAGTATGATCCACATTATTACAGGTAGCACTCTTGGTGGTGCGGAATACGTCGGTGATCACCTGAGCGATCTGCTCGTTGAACAAGGATTTGAAACCACGATTCACAACCAACCATCATTAGACGAGATCGATAACCAAGGGACTTGGCTTGTGATCACCTCCACCCACGGTGCGGGGGAATATCCAGACAATATTCAACCTTTCATCGCAGCATTGCAAAATACACCACCTAAGATGGCCGACGTAAAGTTTGCAGTCATTGCGATTGGTGATTCGAGCTACGATACGTTCTGCGCTGCCGGTAAGCACGCTTACGACTTGTTAGAAGATATTGGCGCAACGCCGATTGCAGATTGCTTGTTGATTGATGTACTGGCTCATGACGTCCCAGAAGATGCTGCAGAAGCATGGTTAAAAGAGAATATCGAGCGCTTTTAACCCCATACTCATCTCCTACAGAGTCGCGATGCGGCTCTGATTTCCCTCTGTGAATAACCTTCCGTAGAAAAAATCTTTTCAACTGAACAAAAAACACCCAAACCGTCTGTGGATAAGTCAGGTAAGATCCAGTGGTTTTCCTTTAGTTATCCAAATAACAACTTTGATCCATTTTAGCCCCTGTGTATAAACCCCATTTTTGATCCCAGGTAATCCTCGATCAGATCCAACCATGATCACAAGATATGATCCAAAGAAGATCCATGATCTTGTTGATCATTTTTCACTTATCCACAGAAGTAGTCGATCCTAATAATAGATCCAATAAAAGATCATATATATAGATCTTATATATATTTATCTTGAAGCCTAAAACGTAAAAACGAGAAAACGATTTTCTCTCTGGCATAAAGCAGGTAAAATACTGCTCCTTTATCTGTCCATTAAATCCTTTGAATACCTGAGGTCAGTTCATGCTTTATCACGAAAACTTTGACGTCATTGTTGTCGGTGGCGGACACGCAGGAACGGAAGCCGCGCTCGCATCTGCACGCACAGGACAAAAAACTCTTCTCCTTACCCATAACATCGATACATTAGGCCAGATGTCTTGTAATCCGGCGATTGGTGGTATCGGTAAAGGTCACTTAGTAAAAGAAGTGGATGCTATGGGCGGTTTGATGGCAGAAGCTATCGACCATGCAGGTATTCAATTTCGTACACTAAATGCTTCGAAAGGTCCTGCAGTACGAGCTACTCGAGCTCAAGCCGATCGCGCTCTGTACAAAGCGTACGTACGCAACACATTAGAAAACGCGCCAAACCTAACTCTGTTCCAGCAATCAGTTGATGATCTGATTGTTGAACAAGATCGCGTTGTTGGCGTTGTGACTCAAATGGGTCTTAAATTCCATGCCAAAGCGGTTGTGCTGACCGTAGGTACCTTCCTTGGTGGTAAGATCCACATTGGTATGGAAAGTTCTTCAGGCGGTCGCGCTGGGGATCCACCATCGATCGCATTGGCGGATCGCTTACGTGAGTTGCCATTCCGAGTGGATCGTCTAAAAACGGGGACACCACCACGTATTGATGCTCGCACGGTTGATTTCTCAGTGCTAGAAGCGCAACACGGTGACAACCCAACACCAGTTTTCTCATTCATGGGTAAGCGCGAACACCATCCGCGTCAAATTCCTTGTTTCATTACGCATACCAATGAACAAACTCATGAAGTGATCCGCAATAACCTAGATCGTAGCCCAATGTACGCAGGTGTGATCGAAGGAATTGGCCCACGTTACTGTCCGTCTATCGAAGACAAAGTGATGCGCTTTGCGGATAAGAACAGCCACCAAATTTTCATTGAACCTGAAGGTCTTACCACGCACGAGTTATACCCGAATGGTATTTCCACCAGCTTGCCGTTTGATGTTCAAGTTCAAATCGTTCGTTCAATGAAAGGCTTCGAGAACGCACACATTGTTCGTCCTGGTTACGCGATTGAGTACGATTTCTTCGATCCACGTGATTTAAAGCAAACTTACGAGACTAAATTCATCAGTGGTCTATTCTTTGCTGGCCAAATCAACGGTACAACAGGCTACGAAGAAGCTGCGGCACAAGGCTTAATGGCGGGCTTGAACGCAAGCTTGTACAGCCAAGGCAAAGAAGGCTGGAGCCCACGCCGTGACCAAGCATACATGGGCGTTCTGATTGATGATTTGTCGACCATGGGTACCAAAGAACCGTACCGCATGTTCACTTCTCGCGCGGAATACCGCCTATTGCTTCGAGAAGACAACGCCGACCTTCGTTTGACAGAAAAAGCTCGTGAACTTGGCTTGATTGATGATGTTCGTTGGGCGCGTTTCAACGAAAAAATCGAGAACATGGAAACCGAGCGTCAGCGTCTGAAGTCTACTTGGGTAAACCCAAACTCGGCGGGCATTGATGAACTGAACAAACTGCTGAAAACGCCAATGGCGCGTGAAGCAAGTGGTGAGGATCTTCTACGTCGTCCAGAGATCTCATACTCACAATTGACTCAACTTGATGCCTTTGCTCCTGCTCTTGAAGATCAACAAGCGGCAGAACAAGTAGAAATTCAGGTGAAATACGACGGTTACATCAAGCGTCAGCAAGAAGAGATCGAAAAATCACTTCGCCACGAACACACAAAACTGCCTGCGGATTTGGATTACAAAGACGTAAAAGGTTTGTCGAACGAAGTGGTTGCGAAACTGAGCGAAGCCAAACCGGAAAGTATTGGCATTGCTTCGCGTATTTCCGGCATTACGCCTGCAGCGATTTCAATTCTTCTTGTGCATCTGAAGAAGCACGGCTTGCTGAAAAAAGGCGAGGAAGAGTAATGAGTGCACTACGAACCAAGCTTGATTCACTGATTGCACAGACCGATTTAGACGTTTCAGAAAAACAACGAGAGCAGTTAGTCGGTTACGTTGAGCTGCTCGATAAGTGGAACAAAGCGTACAACCTAACTTCGGTTCGCGATCCTTTAGAGATGTTAGTGAAACATATCCTTGATAGCATCGTGGTCGGCACGCATCTGCAAGGTGAACGTTTTATCGATGTGGGCACTGGCCCAGGATTGCCAGGTATTCCTTTGGCGATCATGCATCCGGAGAAAACGTTCTTTCTGCTCGATAGCCTCGGTAAGCGCATCCGTTTTATCAAGCAAGTTGTCCACACGTTAGGTTTGAAAAACGTGACACCAATTCAAAGTCGCGTCGAAGAATTCCAACCGGAAGAAAAATTTGATGGCGTTTTGAGTCGAGCTTTTGCTTCAATGACGGACATGGTGGAATGGTGCCACCATTTGCCGAAAGAACAAGACGGCGTCTTTCTTGCGTTGAAAGGACAGCACCCTAAAGATGAAATGGATCTGCTTCCTGAATGGTGTAGTGTGACCGAGATCATATCTTTAGCTGTTCCTGAGTTGGAAGGCGATCGTCATCTAGTAATCTTATCGCGCAAGGAAAATTAGCGAGGTAGTCGTGGGTAAAATTGTAGCAATCGCCAACCAGAAAGGTGGGGTCGGCAAAACAACAACGTGCATTAACTTAGCGGCTTCGATGGCGGCAACAAAGCGCAAGGTTTTGGTGATCGATCTCGACCCTCAAGGCAATGCTACGATGGCCAGTGGTGTCGACAAATACATGGTTGATGCCACCGCATACGATCTTTTGGTGGAAGAAACCCCATTTGATCAAGTGGTCTGTACTCAAACGACAGGGAAGTACGATCTAATTGCTGCCAACGGAGACGTAACGGCTGCTGAGATCAAATTGATGGAAGTATTCGCGCGAGAAGTTCGTTTGAAAAACGCACTGTCGACAGTTCGCGATAACTATGATTTCATCTTTATTGATTGTCCTCCTTCTCTAAACCTTCTTACAATCAATGCTATGGCTGCAGCCGACTCTGTGCTGGTGCCGATGCAATGTGAATACTTTGCGTTAGAAGGTTTAACTGCTCTTATGGATACGATCAGCAAGTTAGCGGCTGTGGTAAACGAAAACCTCAAGATTGAAGGTTTACTGCGTACGATGTACGACCCGCGCAACCGCCTGTCTAATGAAGTATCCGACCAACTTAAAAAGCACTTTGGCAATAAAGTCTACCGGACTGTCATCCCGCGTAATGTGCGTTTGGCAGAAGCCCCAAGTCACGGTAAACCAGCGATGTACTACGACAAATACTCAGCTGGCGCCAAAGCGTATCTTGCTCTAGCGGGCGAAATGCTCCGCCGCGAAGAAATCCCAGTTTAACTCTAACCTAAGGAATTCAATCCATGTCTAAGCGTGGTCTAGGAAAAGGACTGGATGCGTTGTTGTCGACCAGTTCGTTTGCTCGTGAAAAACAGCAAATTGCATCGCAAAGCCAAGCCTTGTCAGCAGACGGTGAACTCACTGAATTAGCCATTGGCCAATTACAGCCGGGGATCTACCAACCGCGTAAAGATATGGCACCTGAAGCGCTTGAAGAATTAGCAGCTTCTATTCAATCGCAAGGCATTATCCAGCCGATCGTGGTTCGTCAGGTTGTTGGCGGACAGTTTGAGATCATCGCTGGCGAACGCCGCTGGCGTGCCGCGAAACAAGCAGGCCTGAAACGCGTGCCTTGCTTGGTTAAGAAAGTTGAAGACCGCGCAGCTATTGCTATGGCTTTGATCGAAAACATTCAGCGTGAAGACTTGAATGTGATTGAAGAGGCGCAAGCATTGGAGCGCCTGCAAGATGAGTTCTCGCTAACGCATCAGCAAGTGGCGGATGTGATTGGTAAGTCAAGAACTACCGTGAGTAACTTGTTGCGTCTCAACCAATTGGATGCCGACGTCAAACGCTTGGTGGCGGAGAAACAACTTGAAATGGGTCATGCTCGTGCGCTGCTGGCACTGGAAGGTGAACAGCAAGTCGAAGTGGCTCAAATGGTGGCAAAAAAGCAAATGACGGTTCGACAAACCGAACAGTTAGTAAAAAAGTGCTTAGCCCCACAAAATGAGCAAAAAGCTCAACAAGAAGATACCGAAGCCGAGCAAATGTCGCATAAATTGAGTCAACTACTTGATGCGAAGGTTTCCTTAAGCCGTTCTGCAAACGGAAAAGCGAAGTTGACGATAAGTATTGATGAGCCTCACAAATTAGACCAACTAATTGCCAAGCTAGAGGCCTAGATGAGATAATTGATTTAGGTCAATTAATCTAATTAATCTAATTAATCGAATTTTGTGCGAAAGTTGTCGTTTTGTAAACAAAACTGTAAGTTTTTGATGCAATATAATTGCATTAACTCCGACTGAACGTATAATTTTCGCCAATTTCCCTGCACATAGAGAATTAGTGCGAAGTGGATATTACTAGAGGTACGAATACATGGTAGCTGCGTTAGCTAGACCAGGACGAGAGCTCGCAAGGCAATTGTTAATGATCCAGTCTGGCGCGGTTATTTTTGTGGCAGCAGGAATGGCGGTAGCCGTAAATCCTGAATGGGGAATTTCAGCGTTGATTGGTGGTGGCATCTTTGTTGTCGCCAATGCAGTATTCGCGCTATGTGCTTTTATGTTTAGTGGGGCTCGCGCTGCCAAGCGCATCGCTGCGTCCTTCTACACGGGCGAAGTATTGAAAATTCTCATCACGGTTGCACTGTTCTACGTTGCCTACATGTATATGCAGGTGGAACTCGTTCCCCTCAAACTAACCTATTTGCTGGTACTAGGTATTAATATCTGTGCACCAGTGCTATTCATTAACAACAAAAAATAGGATGAGTTATGGCTGCGCCAGGTGAAGCGCTAACATCGTCCGGATACATTGCCCACCACCTTTCTAACCTATCGCTGTATAAGTTAGGCTTAGTAGGGTCGGAGACAAGTTTCTGGAACGTACATATCGATAGCCTGTTTTTTTCTTGGTTTACTGGTTTAATCTTCCTCGGAATTTTTTACAAAGTAGCAAAGAGAACAACAGCGGGTGTACCGGGTAAGCTTCAGTGTGCTGTAGAAATGATCGTTGAATTTGTCGCCGATAACGTCAAAGACACGTTCCATGGACGCAACCCACTGATCGCGCCTTTAGCACTGACTATCTTTTGTTGGGTATTTTTGATGAACGTGATGGACTTAGTCCCGATCGACTTCTTACCATACCCAGCAGAGCATTGGCTAGGTATTCCTTACCTTAAGGTCGTACCTTCTGCTGATGTGAATATCACCATGGCTATGGCTCTAGGCGTTTTCGCATTGATGATCTACTACAGCATCAAAGTGAAAGGTCTAGGTGGATTCGCAAAAGAACTTGCACTACATCCATTCAATCACCCACTGATGATTCCGTTTAACCTACTGATCGAAGTGGTATCGCTACTTGCGAAACCTCTTTCACTTGGTATGCGTCTATTCGGTAACATGTTTGCGGGTGAGGTTGTATTCATTCTTTGTGCGGCAATGCTACCATGGTACTTACAATGGATGGGTTCACTACCGTGGGCAATCTTCCATATCTTGGTTATTACGATTCAAGCCTTCGTATTTATGATGTTGACAATTGTTTACCTGTCAATGGCACACGAAGACTCTGATCATTAATTTTTTAAGCTTTTTATTTGGGCACTAAGCCAACAACTATAAATTGGAGATAGTAATGGAAACTTTACTGAGCTTTTCTGCAATCGCCGTAGGTATTATCGTCGGTCTTGCTTCTCTTGGTACAGCGATTGGTTTCGCACTACTAGGTGGTAAATTCCTAGAAGGTGCAGCACGTCAACCAGAAATGGCTCCTATGCTACAAGTTAAGATGTTCATCATCGCAGGTCTACTTGATGCGGTTCCAATGATCGGTATCGTAATCGCGCTACTATTCACATTTGCAAACCCATTCGTTGGTCAACTAGGTTAATCACCTTTAACTCGGGACAAGTTTTAGCTTGTCACTGATTAACACTAAGTCCAAATAGAGGGGTAGCTGTTGTGAACATAAACGCAACTCTGCTAGGTCAAGCAATCTCGTTCGCACTATTTGTGTGGTTCTGCATGAAGTATGTATGGCCACCATTGATGCAAGCGATTGAAGAACGTCAGAAAAAAATCGCTGATGGTCTTCAAGCAGCTGAACGTGCTGCTAAAGACTTGGATCTAGCACAAGCCAACGCTTCTGATCAGTTGAAAGAAGCGAAGCGCACAGCAACTGAGATCATCGAACAAGCGAACAAGCGTAAGTCTCAAATTATTGATGAAGCTCGCGAGGAAGCTCAGGCAGAACGCCAGAAAATCCTAGCGCAAGCGGAAGCAGAACTTGAAGCTGAACGTAATCGTGCACGCGATGAGCTGCGCAAACAAGTTGCTACTCTGGCTGTAGCTGGTGCTGAGAAAATCCTTGAGCGTACAATCGATAAAGATGCGCAAAAAGATATTCTCGACAACATTACTGCAAAACTTTAAGTCTGGGGGCGCATATGTCTGATTTGACTACAATCGCACGCCCCTATGCTAAAGCAGCCTTCGACTTTGCGGTAGATAAGGGCCAGCTAGACCAATGGGGTCAAATGCTGTCTTTTGCTGCTGAAGTTGCCAAAAACGAACAAATGAATGAGCTTCTAACCAGTTCATTCTCTGCTGAAAAAATGGCAGAAATCTTTGTTGCAGTTTGTGGTGAACAAGTTGATGCGCACGGTCAAAACCTTCTTAAGGTTATGGCTGAGAATGGTCGTTTAGCGGCCCTTCCTGATGTTTGTGAGCAATTCTTCATTCTGAAGAAAGAGCATGAGAAAGAAATCGATGTTGAAGTCATTTCAGCATCAGAACTTTCTGATGAACAACTTGCAAATATTGGCAGCAAACTTGAAGCGCGTCTTGAACGCAAAGTGAAGCTGAATTGCAGTGTAGATGAGACCCTACTTGGTGGGGTTATTATTCGAGCCGGAGACCTAGTCATCGATGACTCAGCGCGTGGTCGTTTGAACCGCCTGAGCGATGCATTGCAGTCTTAATGGGGATTGGAGCATGCAACTTAATTCCACGGAAATTAGCGATCTGATCAAACAGCGTATCGAATCTTTCGATGTTGTTAGTGAAGCTCGCAACGAGGGTACTATCGTATCGGTAAGCGATGGTATCATCCGCATCCACGGCCTAGCGGACGTGATGCAAGGTGAAATGATTGAATTACCGGGTGGCCGTTATGCACTGGCACTTAACCTTGAGCGTGACTCGGTTGGTGCGGTAGTAATGGGCCCATATGCTGACCTTAAGGAAGGCATGAAAGTTACAGGTACTGGCCGCATTCTTGAAGTGCCAGTTGGTCCAGAACTACTAGGCCGCGTAGTAAACACGCTGGGTGAGCCTATCGATGGTAAAGGTCCAATCGAAGCGAAATTGACTTCACCTGTAGAAGTGATCGCACCAGGTGTAATCGACCGTAAATCGGTAGACCAACCTGTACAAACTGGCTACAAATCAGTTGACTCAATGATCCCAATCGGTCGTGGTCAGCGTGAGCTTGTAATCGGTGACCGTCAGACTGGTAAAACAGCGATGGCGATCGATGCGATCATCAACCAGAAAAACTCTGGTATTTTCTCAATCTACGTAGCAATCGGTCAGAAAGCATCGACTATCGCTAACGTAGTTCGCAAACTAGAAGAGCACGGCGCGCTAGCAAACACTATCGTTGTTGTTGCATCTGCTTCTGAATCTGCAGCGCTACAATACCTAGCGCCATATGCAGGTTGTGCGATGGGTGAATACTTCCGCGATCGCGGCGAAGACGCACTGATTGTTTACGATGATCTATCTAAACAAGCGGTAGCTTACCGTCAGATCTCTCTACTACTAAAACGTCCACCAGGCCGTGAGGCATTCCCAGGTGACGTGTTCTACTTACACTCACGTCTACTAGAGCGTGCTGCTCGTGTAAACGAAGAGTACGTAGAGCGTTTCACTAACGGTGAAGTGAAAGGTAAGACTGGTTCTTTGACTGCTCTTCCTATCATCGAAACTCAAGCAGGTGACGTTTCAGCATTCGTACCGACTAACGTAATCTCGATTACCGATGGTCAGATCTTCCTACAAACTGAGCTATTCAACGCAGGTGTACGTCCAGCGGTTGACCCAGGTATCTCAGTTTCTCGTGTAGGTGGTTCAGCTCAGACAAAAATCATCAAGAAACTATCAGGTGGTATTCGTACAGCACTAGCTGCATACCGCGAACTAGCAGCATTTGCTCAGTTCTCTTCTGACCTTGATGAAGCAACGAAGAAACAGCTAGACCATGGTCAAAAAGTTACAGAACTAATGAAGCAGAAGCAGTACGCTCCAATGTCTGTATTTGACCAAGCACTAGTTATCTTCGCGGCAGAGCGCGGTTACCTTGACGATGTAGAACTGAACAAAGTTCTAGATTTCGAGGCGGCTCTACTATCGTACGCTCGCGGTCAATACGCTGAATTAGCAGCTGAGATCGACAAGTCTGGTGCTTACAACGATGAAATCGAAGCTCAGTTGAAGAAACTGACTGACGACTTCAAAGCAACCCAAACTTGGTAATTAGGTCGGTGGCAGTTTCTGCCACCAACTAACGGAGAGTAACGATGGCCGGCGCAAAAGAGATACGTAATAAAATCGGTAGTGTTAAAAGCACGCAGAAAATTACGAAAGCGATGGAAATGGTAGCAGCTTCAAAAATGCGTCGCTCTCAAGATGCAATGGAAGCTTCTCGTCCATACGCTGAAACAATGCGTAAAGTGATCGGTCACGTGGCAAACGCAAATTTAGAGTACCGTCATCCGTACCTAGAAGAGCGTGAAGCGAAACGTGTTGGTTACATCATCGTTTCGACAGACCGTGGTCTGTGTGGTGGTTTGAACATCAACGTGTTCAAAAAAGCCGTTACAGACATCCAAACATGGAAAGAGAAAGGCGCTGAAATTGAGCTGGCAGTGATTGGCTCGAAAGCAACAGCTTTCTTTAAACATGGTGGCGCAAAAGTTGCGGCACAGGTTTCTGGCCTTGGCGACAGCCCTAGCCTAGAAGACCTAATCGGTTCTGTTGGCGTAATGCTTAAGAAATACGATGAAGGTGAACTGGACCGTCTATACGTAGTGTTCAACAAGTTTGTGAACACTATGGTTCAGCAACCAACGATCGATCAATTGCTACCTTTGCCTAAATCGGACAGCAAAGAGATGCAGCGTGAGCACTCATGGGACTACATCTATGAGCCTGAGCCAAAGCCTCTACTGGATACACTATTAGTGCGTTACGTAGAGTCTCAGGTATACCAAGGTGTGGTTGAGAACCTTGCTTGTGAGCAAGCGGCTCGAATGATTGCGATGAAGGCTGCAACGGATAACGCAACCAACTTGATTGAAGATCTGGAACTTGTGTACAACAAAGCCCGTCAGGCTGCGATCACACAAGAACTGTCGGAAATCGTTGGTGGTGCATCTGCGGTTTAAGCTTAGGTAAAACGAAATAGTTTAGAGGATTAACGATGGCTACAGGTAAGATCGTACAGATCATCGGTGCGGTAGTCGACGTAGAGTTCCCACAGAGCGAAGTACCTAGTGTATATGACGCTCTAAACGTAACGGACTCAAAAGAGCGTCTAGTTCTTGAAGTTCAACAACAGCTAGGCGGTGGCGTAGTTCGTTGTATCGTAATGGGTAGCTCTGATGGTTTACGTCGTGGAGTTGAAGTGGTTAACACTGGCGCTCCAATTTCAGTACCAGTAGGTACTAAAACTCTAGGTCGTATCATGAACGTCCTAGGTGACGCGATTGATGAGCGTGGTGAGATCGGTGCAGAAGAGGTTTACTCTATCCACCGTGAAGCACCAAGCTACGAAGAGCAATCAAACGAAACAGCACTTCTAGAAACTGGTGTTAAAGTAATCGACTTGGTTTGTCCATTCGCTAAGGGTGGTAAAATCGGTCTATTCGGTGGTGCAGGTGTAGGTAAGACCGTTAACATGATGGAACTTATCAACAACATCGCACTTCAACACTCAGGTCTATCAGTATTTGCTGGTGTTGGTGAACGTACTCGTGAAGGTAACGATTTCTACTTCGAGATGCAGGAAGCGGGCGTTGTAAACGTTGAGAATCCTGAAGAATCTAAAGTAGCGATGGTTTACGGTCAGATGAACGAGCCACCGGGCAACCGTCTACGTGTTGCTCTGACTGGTCTAACAATGGCAGAGCGTTTCCGCGACGAAGGTCGTGACGTACTACTGTTCGTTGATAACATCTACCGTTACACACTTGCAGGTACTGAGGTATCAGCACTTCTAGGTCGTATGCCTTCAGCGGTAGGTTACCAGCCAACTCTTGCAGAAGAGATGGGTGTACTACAGGAGCGTATCACGTCAACTAAGCAAGGTTCTATCACGTCTGTACAGGCGGTATACGTACCTGCGGATGACTTGACTGACCCGTCTCCAGCAACAACGTTCGCGCACTTGGATGCAACGGTTGTACTTAACCGTAACATCGCAGCAATGGGCCTATACCCAGCGATCGACCCACTAGATTCAACGTCTCGTCAGCTAGACCCACTAGTTGTTGGTCAAGATCACTACGACATCGCTCGTGGCGTTCAGCAGACACTTCAGCGCTACAAAGAGCTGAAAGACATCATTGCGATTCTAGGTATGGACGAGCTATCTGAATCAGATAAGCAAGTTGTATCTCGTGCACGTAAGATTGAGCGTTTCCTAACTCAGCCTTACCACGTAGCAGAAGTATTTACAGGCGACCCTGGTGTTTACGTACCTCTTAAAGAGACTCTACGTGGCTTCAAAGGTCTACTAGCTGGTGAGTACGATGACATTCCAGAGCAAGCGTTCATGTACTGCGGTACGATTGACGATGCTATCGAGAATGCGAAGAAGCTATAAGGCTAACTAGGAGGCGATATGGCACCAATAACCTTTCACCTAGACGTAGTGAGCGCTGAGAAACGTATTTTCTCTGGTCGCGTAGAAACGTTTCAGGTGACCGGTAGCGAAGGTGAGCTGGGTATTTTCCACGGCCACACTCCGCTGCTGTCCGCTATTAAGCCTGGTATGGTGCGTATTGTGAAACAGCACGGCCACGAAGAGTTCATTTATGTCTCTGGTGGTATGGTCGAAGTTCAGCCTGGTACTGCTACAGTACTGGCTGATACAGCGATTCGTGGTGAAGATCTAGACGCAGCGAAGGCAGAAGAAGCCAAGCGCCGCGCTGAGGAGAAAATCCAGAATCAGCATGGTGACATGGACTTCGCACAAGCGGCCAGCGAACTGGCTAAAGCCATTGCTCAGCTTCGAGTTATCGAGCTGACCAAAAAGCGTCGCTAAGCTCAATTAGCAACGTTGCATGACAAAAGGCGGCCAAAGTGGTCGCCTTTTTGATTATTTTTAGTTGGAAATTTACTTAATTCCATTAACTATTCAAAAAGAGCTGTTTAAAATAACGGCCAATTAACAGAAAACGTCAATAGGTTATCAATGAAATTCAGTGCTGTGATTCTTGCAGCGGGTAAAGGTACCCGTATGCACTCAAATATGCCTAAAGTGCTACACACTTTGGCAGGGAAGCCAATGGTTAAACATGTTATCGATACTTGTACTGGCCTTGGCGCACAAAACATTCACCTAGTCTTTGGTCACGGTGGTGATCAAATGCAAACCACACTTGCAGATGAGACTGTCAACTGGGTACTTCAAGCGGATCAGCTTGGTACTGGCCACGCGGTGGATCAGGCTTCTCCACGTTTCGAAGACGATGAAAAGATCCTAGTTCTTTATGGTGATGTCCCACTAATTTCTCCTGAAACCATTGAAAACCTACTTGATGCGCAACCTACAGGTGGCATAGCGTTACTTACTGTAATGCTCGATAACCCGACTGGTTACGGCCGTATCATTCGTAAAAATGGTCCAGTAGTTGCTATCGTTGAGCAAAAAGACGCAAGCGAAGAACAAAAGCAAATTAAAGAGATCAACACTGGCGTAATGGTTGCGACTGGTGGTGATCTGAAGCGTTGGTTGTCTGGCTTAAACAACAACAATGCTCAAGGTGAGTACTACCTAACAGACGTTATTGCTGCTGCGCACGACGAAGGGCGTGCCGTTGAAGCGGTTCACCCAGTGAATGCCATTGAAGTAGAAGGTGTTAATGATCGCGCTCAACTTGCTCGTCTAGAGCGTGCGTTCCAATCTATGCAAGCACAAAAACTACTTGAACAAGGTGTGATGCTACGTGACCCTGCGCGTTTTGACTTACGCGGTGAGCTTCAGTGCGGTATGGATTGTGAAATCGATGCCAATGTGATCATCGAAGGTAACGTATCGCTGGGTGATAACGTGATTATCGGCACAGGTTGTGTGCTGAAAGATTGTGAAATCGACGATAATACTATCGTTCGTCCTTACAGTGTGATTGAAGGTGCAACCGTTGGTGAAGAGTGTACCGTCGGTCCATTCACTCGTCTGCGTCCTGGAGCTGAGCTACGTAACGACGCGCACGTCGGTAACTTCGTGGAAGTGAAAAACGCGCGCATTGGTGAAGGCTCTAAAGCAAACCACCTGACTTACCTTGGTGATGCGGAAATCGGCCAACGCACTAATATCGGTGCGGGCACGATTACGTGTAACTACGATGGCGCAAATAAGTTCAAGACCATCATTGGTAACGACGTGTTTGTTGGCTCTGATAGCCAGCTGGTGGCACCTGTCACTATTGCTGATGGTGCCACTATTGGTGCTGGTACCACACTGACTAAAGACGTGGAAGAGGGTGAGTTAGTGATCACTCGCGTTAAAGAGCGTAAGATTACTGGTTGGCAACGTCCAGTTAAGCAAAAGTAAGCTTTACCTGAATTCTCAAAGCCGCTCCAGTGAGAGCGGCTTTGTCGTTTTTAGTGCAAGTATCAGTAACTGGGAATCGCGATACGCTTTTCTAACCAACGTACTGCTTGAGAAACGAATAGAATGAGCAACAAGTACTCCAGAACCAAGAAGGTATAAATTTCTAACGGTAAGTACTCATTCACCACCAACTCGTTGGCACGTCTCGTTAAGTCACTTAAACCGATTACGCTCACCAGAGAACTCATTTTGAGGATGTAGACAAACTGATTCCCTAACGGCGGTAAAATTTGTCGAAATGCTTGCGGAAGAATCACCAAGCGCATCTTCTGCCAATAATTCAAACCAAGTGATTCTGCCGCTTCATGCTGACCTCGGTTGATCGCTTGAATCCCACCGCGAAATACTTCTGCCATAAACGCACTTTCAGCGATAGTCAGTGCAATTACCCCCGCCCAAAAATGATTGAGAGAGACATCGAGCAGCGTTGGCATGCCGTAGTAAACCCATAAGAGCAACACCAATACTGGGATTGAGCGGATCACCTCAACGTAGATGCGATTCATCCATTTGAGCGTTGGGGAGCGAGAAAGTGCAGGCAATGCAATCAGCAGCCCAAGCGTCATGGCAAAACACATACTCAAGAGTGACACTTGAATGGTGTCATTAAACCCCGCGACTAAAAACTTTAGGTTGGTTATCCCTTGTTCCGTTGACGGGTCGAGTACATACCAGCCCCATTGGTAATCTGAGCAACCCGTTAGCAACAGCAGCGAAATCAGCCATAGAGTTCGAAAGGTCACATTTACTCCCTGAATTAACTAAAAAACTTCCATTGTTACTGCTATGTTATCAATGGGGTTGTAATAAAGGTTAATAATTAAACCGTATAAGGTCATTATTTTTAAGGGAATAAAAATGAAAAAGATTTTGTTTGCGCTAGGAATATGTCTGCTTATGGTCACTCAAGTTGTTCATGCTCAGAGCCGTCTTCAAGAGATTCTGGATAAAGGCGTGTTGAGAGTAGGGACGACTGGGGACTGGAATCCGATGACAATGAAAGATCCAGCCACGAACAGTTACCGTGGTTTTGATATTGATGTCACAACCGAGCTTGCTAAAGATTTGGGTGTCAAAGTGGAGTACATTGCCACCGATTGGAAAACGCTGGTTAATGGCATTACGGCCAACAAGTACGATATCACTGGCAGTGCGTCTTTAAACATGTCGCGTGCGAAAGTAGCCGGTTATAGCCAACCCTATTTCTACTTGGCGTTTGTGCCAGTGGTGCAGAAAAAAGATCTCGCCAAATTCTCTGATTGGGCGGATTTTAATAAACCCGATGTGAAAGTGGCTGCGACGTTAGGTACGGTACAAGAAAAAATGGTGAAAGAGTTCTTCCCATCGGCGCAGCATATTGTGATTGAAGCCCCCGCGCGAGATTTCCAAGAGCTGTTGGCTCGCAGAGCGGATGTGTCTGTGACTTCCAATGTGGAAGCGGCGACGCTGGTGGACAAGTTCAAACAGTTGGCGATCGTGCCTGTGAAAGCTCCTCGCAGACCGACTCCAATTGCCATGTTGTTACCACAAGACGACCAAGTCTGGATTAACTACATCAATCACTGGGTGGAGTTAAAAAAAACACAAGGCTTCTTTAAGCAGACTGCTCAGAAGTGGGGGCTGAAAAGTTTATAAATGAAAAGAGCCGCATTACGCGGCTCTTATTATGATCGGATGGACTGAAGTACTGACTTAAAGTTCATCTTCGCTGACGACGCGAGCGTTGTCAGGTGTAGTGAAATGCTTAGAGAGTTCACGATTCGACAGAATGTAACCCATCCACAAGCCACCCATACAAATGACGATTGCCACGCCCGTAACCACTTGAGCTTGGCTTGCCATCGCGGCAACTAATGCGCTCGATAAGCTGCTCACACAGATTTGCAGACTGTTCTGTAGACCTGCTGCTGTCGCTGGGCTTTGGTGTGCACTAGCTAGGGCACGGTTTACGACGATTGGGTAAAGCGCACCATTTGCAACGGCAATCAAACAGAATGGCGCAAGAATTGGCCAGATTGACGTGAGCTCCCACTGTGAAGCGACGAAAATCAACAACGCGGCAACACTGAATAAACCGATCAACTGACGTAGAATTTTTTCATCACCAAATTTGCGAACACCAACTTTACCTAGGTAACCACCCACCATGAAAGCAATGGTTTGTGGGATAAAGCTCAAACCGATGTCTTTTGCTTCGTAGCCGAGTTGAGACATGATTTCTGGCATACCAGTAAGGTAAGCAAAGAACGCTGCCGAAGCGGTTGCGAACATAAACACGTTACCTAGGTAAGTTTTTGAACCTAGTAACGCTTTAATATCCGCAGACATGCTGGTTTGTTTGATTTCGGCTTGTTCGTTCTTTTGTGCCATGGTGGCAGCAACCAGCACCACGCCAACAAGCGTTAATGCGATAAAAATACTGTGCCAACCAAAGCTATCCGCTAAAACCACACCCAGTTGAGGTGCAAGTGCTGGTGATAGTGCCACCAACGGCATGATGGTTGCAAAAATTTGCTGGCTACTGCTGGAGTAACGCTTGATTACCATCGCTTGCCAGATAACCGCAGGAGCACAAACGCCGATTGCTTGCACAAAGCGCAGTGTCAGTAGCTGCCAAACTTCATCGCAGAATGCTAAGCCGAATGAGGCAATGGTAAAGAGTACCAGACCTGCGGCCAGCGTATTGCGGTGACCAAATTTATCCGATGCCAATCCCCACATCAACTGACCAAAAGCCATACCTACAAGAAATACGGTCAGAGAAAGTGCGATTTGTTCGGGACCTGTAGCAAAGTCGATTTCCATCGCTTTGAACGCAGGTAAGTACATGTCAGTGGCAACAAAGCCAAGCATAGATAAAGCTGCAAGATAAACGAGCTGTAGTTTTGATATTTTCATGATTCAACCAATCAAATTATTTAATCATTTTTTAATCAATATCAGTTGGCGCCAACCCTGATTTATTTACCTTATTATTCTATTTTTCGATTTTGAGAAAATAAAACGCTAAAATTGTTGGTTATCAATCAAATTTTTTGAAAGGTCAGAAATCATGTTCTCCAAAGCATCATTGGAAATGCTCGATACGGTTGCTCGGTTAGGTAGTTTCACGGCCGCTGCTGAAGTGCTTCACAAAGTTCCTTCGGCGATCAGCTATGGCGTGCGACAGGTAGAGCAGGATTTGGATGTCGTGCTATTTCGCCGCTTACCAAGGAAAGTTGAATTAACACCAGCGGGTGAGCTATTCATGGCTGAAGCGCGCTCGTTACTGCGTCAGATGGAAGAGGTGAAAGCACAAACTCGTCGAGCTGCGCACGGCTGGAAAACAACGTTGAAACTGACGCTAGATAACGTAGTGAAGCTCGAAAAGCTCAAGCCGTTAGTGGAAGATTTCTATCGTGAGTTTGAATTTGCGGAACTGCAAATCAACATGGAAGTCTTTAACGGCTCTTGGGAGGCGATCGCTCAAGGTCGTGCCGACATCGTCGTCGGAGCCACTTCAGCAGTTCCAGTCGGCGGGGATTTCGAAGTGAAAGACATGGGTGTGTTGGATTGGGCGTTTGTCATGTCGCCTGCTCATCCTTGCGTACGTCAGCAGGTTCTCACCGAAGAGTTTGTTAGCCAGTTCCCCGCGATTTGTCTGGATGACACATCGAACGTACTGCCAAAACGACACACAAGTCACTATGCCAAGCAGCGTCGTTTATTATTGCCGAATTGGTACAGTGCGATTGAATGTTTAAAAAATGGCGTTGGAGTCGGGTATATGCCGCGTCATATTGCGATGCCACTTATTCATGAAGGTGTGCTGGTGGAGAAACTGCTGCAAGATGACAAGCCATTGAGCCGATGCTGTTTGGTATGGCGTAAAGATGACGATCATAAGTTGATCCAATGGATGGTGGATTATTTGGGATCACCGAATCAGTTGCATCAAGATTGGTTGCAGTGTTAGTCAAAAGAATCATCCGATCTCAGTATTAGCTCATCACTTGGTCCATGAAACCGTAAATTGGAAACAAAACACCTCGCCGCAGCGAGGTGTTGATAAGGCGAATTAAGACAAGAAAAACTTGTAGGATGGATTATCGGTTTCATCCTTACATTGGTAGCCAAGTTCTCGTAAATGCGTTGAAAATTGGGCTAAATCGCTTTCATCTAACTCGAAACCACATAGAACGCGTCCGTAGTCGGCGCCGTGGTTACGGTAGTTGAATAGGCTGATGTTCCAATGGGTGCCAAGCGTGCTTAAGAACTTCAATAGTGCGCCTGGATACTCAGGAAATTCAAAGCTATAGAGACGCTCTTTCAGCTGTTTAGAGGGCTTGCCACCGATCATGTAACGAATGTGCAGTTTGGCCATTTCATCGTCGGACAAATCCACGACTGGGTAGCCACCTTCGCGTAGATCGCGAATGATGTTATCCAGCTCTTCCTGACCGCCTTGCAGGCGTACACCAACAAAGATATTCGCCAGTTCATCATCGTTGTAACGGTAGTTAAACTCGGTGACAGCGCGGCCGCCAATCAGATTACAGAATTCAAAGAAAGCGCCTTGGCGTTCTGGAATCGTCACGGCTAATAGACCTTCACGCTTCTCACCTAATTCACAACGCTCTGAAACATAGCGTAAACCATGGAAGTTGGTATTCGCGCCAGACAACACCGTGGCAAGGTTTTTGTTTTCCAGTTGGTTTTGCTCAACAAACTTCTTCAAGCCAGCAAGCGCAAGCGCCCCGGATGGTTCAGCAATCGCGCGAGTATCCTCAAAAATGTCTTTTACGGCAGCGCAGATTTCATCGCTTGAAACCGCCACATGACCATCAATGTATTTCTGACACAAGCGGAACGTTTCTTCACCGATGCGTTTTACCGCCACACCATCGGCAAACATGCTGACTTGGTCGAGCACCACCGGTTCACCAGCATCAAGCGCCGCTTTCAGACAAGACGAGTCTTCCGGTTCGACGGCGATGACTTTGATTTCTGGCATCAGTTGCTTGACCAGAACCGCTACACCAGCCGCCAAGCCTCCGCCTCCAACTGGCACGAAGATGTAGTCGAGATGACCATTTTGCTGCAGCATTTCCATGCCGATGGTGCCTTGACCTGCGATCACCAATGGGTGGTCGAAAGGAGGCACGAACGTATAACCGTGTTGTTCTGACAAGCGTTCGGCTTCGGCTTTTGCTTCATCAAAGTTGCTGCCGTGCAGCACCACATTGCCACCGAAACTGCGTACCGCATCGACTTTGATGTCTGGCGTTGTCTTTGGCATAACAATCGTGGTTTTGATTCCGAGTTTGGTGCCAGACAGTGCCATGCCTTGAGCGTGGTTACCAGCCGATGCTGCAATCACGCCTGCGGCTTTCTGTGCTTCAGTTAGGCTTGCCACCATGTTGTAGGCACCGCGCAGTTTGAACGAGTGCACGGGTTGGCGGTCTTCACGCTTGATCTGCACGTTATTCCCGATACGTGCAGATAAACGAGGCATTTCTTGCAGTGGCGTTACTGTTGCGACTTCATAAACAGGTGCGCGAAGGATTTGGCGCAGATAGTCTGCGCCAGATTGATTCGCTTTTTTTTCGGGTTGAGATTCCATCATGGCTAGCCCTCTAGCTTCGATTTATCTCGTACTGCACCTTTGTCAGCACTGGTTGCCATGCTGGCGTACGCTTTTAGGGCGAAAGACACTTCACGTTGACGATTTGCTGGTTTCCAACCAAGTTCGTCTTGTTTTACGCGGCGCTCTGCAAGTTCCAGTTCAGAGATCTCAAGAGAGATGCTGCGATTTGGAATATCAATCGCAATCAAATCGCCATCTTGAACCAAGCCGATCGCACCGCCATTGGCCGCTTCTGGAGAAGCATGGCCGATAGACAAACCAGAGGTACCACCAGAGAAGCGGCCGTCAGTTAATAACGCACACTCTTTACCTAAGCCCATCGATTTTAGATAAGTGGTTGGGTAGAGCATTTCTTGCATGCCCGGGCCACCTTTTGGACCTTCGTAGCGAATCACAACTACATCGCCCGCTTTCACTTTGCCGCCAAGGATGCCGTCTACCGCATCTTCCTGGCTTTCAAACACTACTGCAGGGCCAGTAAATTTCAGGATGCTTTCGTCCACACCAGCAGTCTTTACAATACAACCATCCAGCGCGATGTTGCCTTTCAGAACGGCAAGGCCGCCATCTTGGCTAAACGCGTTTTCTTTGGTGCGGATACAGCCTTCCGCGCGGTCATCATCGAGGGTATCCCAGCGACAATCTTGCGAGAATGCTTGTGTGGTGCGGATACCCGCAGGGCCAGCACGGTAGAATGATTTCACTTCTTCTGAATCGGTCAGCATGATGTCGTATTTGGCTAGCTGTTCTTCCCAAGTCAGTCCTAGTACTGTCTTAGACTGATTGTGCAGCAGACCTGCACGGTTCAGTTCACCAAGGATACCGACAACGCCACCCGCACGGTGTACATCTTCCATGTGGTATTTTTGCGTTGAAGGAGCCACCTTACAAAGGTGTGGTACTTGGCGAGACATGCGGTCGATGTCCGTCATATCAAAATCGACTTCACCTTCTTGCGCCGCAGCTAAAAGGTGTAACACCGTATTGGTCGAGCCGCCCATTGCGATGTCGAGTGCCATCGCGTTTTCAAATGCGGCTTTGGTCGCGATATTGCGTGGTAGAGCCGTTTCGTCATCTTGCTCGTAGTAGCGTTTGGTGAGTTCAACGATGCGTTTACCTGCATTGATAAACAGCTCTTTACGGTCGGCATGCGTGGCCAACAGCGAGCCGTTGCCTGGCTGAGACAGACCCAGAGCTTCCGTCAGACAGTTCATTGAGTTTGCAGTGAACATGCCTGAACACGATCCACAGGTTGGGCACGCGCTGCGTTCGATCTGTTCGCTTTGTTCGTCAGACACTTTTGGATCGGCGCCTTGGATCATGGCATCGACAAGGTCTAGCTTGATGATCTGATCTGAAAGCTTGGTTTTGCCCGCTTCCATTGGGCCGCCAGATACGAAGATAACTGGAATGTTGAGACGCATTGACGCCATCAGCATCCCTGGAGTGATTTTGTCACAGTTAGAGATACACACCATGGCATCTGCACAGTGCGCATTAACCATGTATTCGACCGAGTCGGCAATCAATTCACGTGATGGCAGCGAGTAAAGCATGCCGCCGTGACCCATTGCGATGCCATCATCGACGGCGATGGTATTGAATTCTTTTGCGATGCCGCCTGCCGCTTCAATCTCTTGAGCAACAAGTTGGCCTAAATCTTTAAGGTGTACGTGGCCTGGTACGAACTGAGTGAATGAGTTCACCACGGCGATGATTGGTTTACCGAAATCTTCATCTTTTACACCGGTTGCACGCCAGAGCGCACGAGCTCCCGCCATGTTACGACCATGTGTGGTGGTTGCTGATCTATATTTTGGCATTTCTTAAATCCTTCTTACTGCTGCTCTGGGTACACATAGTCTAACCAGCCCCACTTATCTTCCGTGGTGCCGTTAAATAGGCCAAAGTAGGCTTCTTGCAATTCTTTGGTAATCGGACCGCGTTTACCGCTGCCCACTTCAATTTTGTCGATGGTTGCCACAGGCACAACTTCTGCTGCGGTACCAGTCATGAATACTTCATCCGCAAGGTATAACGCTTCGCGAGCAATGTTAGCTTCACGGACTTCGTAACCTTTATCGCGAGCAATGGTCATGATCGAGTCACGAGTGATGCCCGGTAGGATAGCGCTGGTTGCTGGTGGTGTGGTGATCACGCGATTTTTGATGACAAAGATGTTCTCGCCCGCGCCTTCTGACAAGTAACCGTCAACACTCAGTGCGATACCTTCGTCGTAACCATGACGACGTGCTTCACCACCAACGAGTAGTGAAGAAAGGTAGTTACCACCCGCTTTTGCAGCGGTAGGGATGGTGTTAGGTGCCGCGCGATTCCAGCTTGAAATCATCGCATCCACGCCTTTTTCTAGTGCTTCTTCACCAAGGTACGAGCCCCATGGGAACGCCGCGATGATCAGCTCCATTTCGGTGCCTACTGGAGGACACACACCTAAACCGACATTGCCCACAAATCCCAATGGACGAATGTAAGCGCTGTCGAGTTTGTTTTGACGCAGAGTTTCACGCGTTGCTTCCATGATTTCTTCAACAGAGTATGGAATAGGGAAGCGGTAAATTTTGGCGGAATCTTTTAAACGCTGTGCATGTTCACGGTGACGGAAGACAATTGGGCCTTTTGGTGTGTTGTAGCAGCGTACCCCTTCAAATACCGAGGTGCCGTAATGCATGGCGTGAGTGAGAACATGCACGTTCGCCTCTGCCCATGGAACCATCTCACCATTAAACCAAATGAAATCTGCAGTTTTCGTTGCCATTTGTTGCCTTCCTTATGCACTTACGTGTTGTTGTAAGTTGTGATTTGGCAGTTCATCGTTGCGGATTTTCAGCACCTCAACTTTACGAACGTCCCACAACTTCTCAATTTGATTGATCAAAAACGAGATTGGTCGATCGCTGTCGACGATGATCTCGACGCTGGCTACTTTACTTTCGTGGTTTTGAGTAGCGGCCACCTGTTTGATCACAAAGCCTCGGTGACGAATCACACGTAGAACGCGCTCTAACAGTACCGGTTTGTCGTCGGCTTTGATGTCGAGTAAATATCTGTCCATGTGATGTCTCCTACGTGTTTTCCAACATATCACTGTTTGATGCACCAGGTGGTACAAGTGGCCACACGTTTTCTTCTTCATCAATTAAAACGTGAAGCATGTAAGAAGTTTCGCTCGCTAGCATCTCTTTAAGTGCAGGTTCGACTTCTTCTTTCTTGGTGATGGTTTTGCCCGGAATGTCGAAGGCTTTTGCCAACATCACGAAATCTGGGTTGTCATCAAGAATGGTTTCACTGTGGCGACCGTCGAAAAACAGTGATTGCCATTGGCGAACCATGCCAAGACGTTGGTTGTTTAGGAGAACAATCTTCACTGGAATTTGGCGACGTTTTAGCGTGCCTAGCTCCTGTACGTTCATCATGAATGAACCGTCACCTGTAATAAGGATAGACTGATCATCCGGACGCGCGACTGATGCGCCCATTGCAGCTGGCAAACCAAAACCCATGGTGCCTAAGCCTGCGGAAGTAATGAAGTTTTGCGGATCGCGTGGCTGAATGTGCTGAGCTGCCCACATTTGGTGCTGGCCTACGTCAGTCGAGACGATGGCGCTGTCTGGCATCATGTCAGATAACTGCTTAAGCAGCAGCGGCGCGTAGATAAGTTCGCCAGGGTGGTCGTAACGCCACTTAAAGCCGCTACGCAGACTTTCACTGTGGTGAACCCACGATGAGATATCTTGAGTCAGCTCCAATTGAGGAAGAATGGTATTGATGTCGCCTCGCAGTGGTGCGTTTGCGTGGCGAAGCTTATGGATTTCTGCCGCATCGATGTCGATATGGATGACTTTGGCGTACGGCGCGAAGGTATCGAGTTTGCCCGTCACACGGTCATCAAAACGCGCACCTACGACAATCAACAGATCCGCTTCTTGAACCACAAGGTTGGCCGCTTTGGTTCCGTGCATACCCAACATGCCTAAGTAGTGAGGGTCATGGCGTTCAATCGTACCTAAGCCTTTCAGAGTGCTTACCGCTGGCATCGGATTCAGACGTAAGAACTCTCTCACTGCATCTGTTGCTTTCGCTAGCTGCACACCGCCGCCGACATACAATACCGGGCGAGTGGATGCCGCCAGTACGTCTTGCGCGCGTTTAATGTCTTCAGCGCTGACGTCTTCGATTTCAGGTGCAACGTAAGGTGGCAGTAATTCTGTTGGGGCTTGAGCAAGCTGAACATCTTTCGCAATATCGACAATGACCGGGCCCGGACGACCCGTTTTGGCCACTTCAAACGCTTCGGCTAGCGTAGGGGCAAGATCTTCAATGTCAGTAACGAGATAACTATGCTTAGTACAGGCGAGAGACATACCAATCACATCCATTTCTTGGAACGCATCGGTACCGATATGAGAGCTGGCAACCTGACCTGTGATGGCTACCAAAGGAACGGAATCAAGGAAAGCGTCGGCTAGGCCGGTAACAAGGTTGGTGGCCCCAGGGCCGGAAGTTGCCATGCACACGGCAACATCTTGAGTGGATCGAGCCATACCGATGGCGGCCATGGCGGCCCCTTGTTCATGACGGCATAAGATGTGCTCGACACCCCCGTCATACAAGGCATCATAGATTGGCATGATGGCTCCACCGGGATAACCAAATACCGTCTTGATGCCTTGCTGTCTTAAAGCGGCTACGACAAGTTGTGCACCAGTCATCGTAAACCTCCTTTGCTACGTTGTGGCTCGTAGCGATTGCCATGTGTGTTGCACTTCATGTGCGCTCCCATTCTTCCCGTTAAACTGTCCGAGGGTTAGACAGATGACAACTTGTAGTTGTAAAAAAACCCCCGGACTTTTCAGCGCGGGGGTTTTTTGTAATTTGTGGTTACCTTTCGCCCACAAGCCCCCGCGCGGTGCCAATAATGACCACGATAATCAGGGCTAGCAGTGTGTTGATGTGAGCGAATAGGTTCATCTGTCTGTCGTTCTTTTTTCGTTAAATAGTATTGTGTAATGTTCTACGAAAATGTTTGCGTCATTAGTGGTATCACACAAATCCGCTGCATGACAAGCAAAAAGTCATTCTTTTTTCACATTAACTCTCAATTTGGACGCGGTATATAACATAACCACATAGATAAAACATTTGTTTATATAGTGTTCAATAGATTGGGGAGTTTATGGGGCTGGCATTCATTCATAGTCGGGCAAGTGTCGGGGTGCAAGCGCCGTCAGTTAGTGTGGAAGTGCATATCAGTAATGGCATGCCCGGCTTTACTCTCGTTGGGTTGCCGGAGACTACGGTAAAGGAATCCAAAGATCGTGTACGCAGTGCGATCATCAATTCAAATTTCCAGTTTCCAACCAAGCGCATTACGGTCAATTTGGCTCCGGCGGATTTACCTAAAGAAGGCGGTCGTTTTGATTTGCCTATCGCATTGGGTATTTTGGCGGCTTCAGAGCAAATCGCGACAGATAGGCTCAAAAACTACGAATTTGTTGGCGAATTAGCCCTGTCTGGAGGATTAAGACCTGTCAAAGGTGTGCTTCCTGCCGCGTTGGCTGCAAGCAAAGTAGGACGTCATTTGGTGGTGCCTCATGTCAATGGTGATCAAGCAGCGCTGGTGGGCAAAGAGCAACATAAGTCAGCGCAATCCTTACTTGAGGTGTGTGCGGAGTTATGTGGTCAGCATCGTCTCAATCTTTATCAAACTCCGAAGCGAAAAACGGTTGAAAAGCATGGTCGAGATCTACAAGACATCATTGGCCAGCAACAAGGCAAGCGTGCTCTAGAAATTGCGGCGGCTGGAAACCACAACCTACTTTTCCTTGGTCCTCCTGGTACAGGAAAAACCATGCTGGCGTCGCGTTTATGCGACTTACTGCCGGAGATGAGCGACGAAGAAGCGATGGAAACGGCTTCAGTCGCATCACTGACGCAAAGTGAGATTAATGAGCACAACTGGAAGTCGCGTCCGTTTCGTGCGCCGCACCATTCCAGTTCGATGGCGGCATTAGTTGGTGGTGGCTCGGTGCCAAGACCGGGTGAGATTTCTTTGGCTCACAATGGGTTATTGTTCCTTGATGAAATGCCGGAGTTTGACCGTAAAGTGTTGGACTCGTTACGAGAACCACTGGAATCGGGTGAGATCATCATTTCGCGCGCACAAGGAAAAACGCGTTTTCCTGCTCGTTTTCAGCTGGTGGGCGCGTTGAATCCAAGCCCAACTGGCTATTACGAAGGGAATCAAGCTCGCACTAACCCTCAAGCTATTTTGCGTTACTTAGGTCGTTTATCGGGGCCGCTTCTCGACCGTTTTGATATGTCGTTAGAAATTCCATCCTTACCGAAAGGCACGTTGGCGGAAGGTGGTGATAGAGGTGAACCCACAGAACTCGTCAAAGAGCGCGTCAGTCTTGCTCACGAGAGCATGCTCAATCGAAACGGCAAAGTAAACGCACTGCTCGGCAGCTGTGAGATTGAGGCATTTTGCCCATTGCAAAAAAGCGATGCGGAATTTCTCGAAACTGCACTCCATCGGCTGGGATTATCGATTCGTGCCTATCATCGCATCATTAAAGTGGCCCGCACGATAGCGGATTTAGAAGGTGCTGAGCAGATTGAACGTTCTCATTTGGCGGAAGCGCTCGGGTATCGCGCGATGGACCGATTGCTGAAACAACTCACGGCTCAAGCCGTATAGTGGTCATTTGAGAGGAGTTCGCGGCGAGTATTCACATGTTCGCCGCGAGAACCATGTTAGAAGCTGTAGTTAAAGCCTAACGACAAAAGGTATTCATTTTCGTCATAAAAGGTGATGTTTGAATCGGTTTGGCTATAACCCGCGAAGGAAATGAACGACCAGTTCTGCCAATCAAACACGTTTTGGTATTCGTAAGCGGCAAACAAGCTCAAGGTGTCATCACTGCGCGTTTTCGCAAAAGTTTGGCTAGCCGATTGATAATCTTTGAGTGCATAGCCTGCGGTTAAGGCTAAACGATGACGGTTGATAAACTTAAACCAACTTACGTCAAAGGCATAAGAGTCATACGATTCTGCTTTTCCATCCGCATCTTGGTTGATGTAGGTGAACGCGGGTTGCAGTAGCGATGTTTGGTCTAGTGAAATACGATATTCGCCTTTTACGTAATAAATACTGGCATCACGCGCGAGTGAACGATCGGTGACTTCATCTTGTTCGACATCTTTATCGGCATAAGCTAAATCGAGGGTGAAGTTTCTATCGATCAAACCTTTGATTTGAAATCGATAGGCGTTACCACCTTCATCCGTTGTTTGACGAGCCGTACCCACTTGATAAGGATTACGCCACGTTTCGCCTTTGAGGACGGTCGGAAGGTAAGAGACATCCAATACTGTGCCTGACGGCAGTTCGTACTGATAGCCTAATTGAAAAGCCAGCGTACCGACTGCCACATCGGAACGCGTTGTACCAGCATACACTTGGTAGTTGAGCTGGTGACCAAACGTGTAGGCGACACTTCCGAGCGGCGCTGCGATGACGGTTGTGTCGCTTTCAGCGCTTTGGTTTAACGAGTCGATGGTTTTGCTGTTGTCGGTATTAAAGTTCGATTCCGATGAAATCACACCAGCATTGATTGAGATTTCGCCGCTGAACCCTGCAGTTTCAGCGAGTTGAGCCTGAGCAGCACTGACGACAAAGGCCAAAGGCAAAAGGGTTAGCCTTGGTTTCATTCGTTATCTCCTTGTTGTCGAATGAATATTGTGATTTTGATATGAGTCTGGTTTTACATAAAACAAATCTGACCATTCTCACAAATGTTCCAATGTGGCAACGGAGCAGTATAATTACACGCTGTTTTATTACTCACACCTTATCACTGTTGTTTGGTTATCATGTTGGCATATTTGTTATTTTTTTTTAACGCTTCTTTTGTGATCCTCAATTCTGCGATTTGTTCACTCGTAATTTGTGTCATCGCTATTTTTAAGATCCTACTTCCGACCACACAGTTAAAAGCTAAAGGGACGGAAGCTGCCAACAAAGTGATGTGGATTTGGGCGACCGTCAATGCGGGGATTCTTGCCTTGTCTAACCGTGTGGAGTGGGACGTTCAAGGCATCGAGAATCTGAAAAAAGATGGTTGGTATTTGCTGATCAGCAATCACCTCAGTTGGACGGATATTGTTGTGCTGTGCTGCGTATTTAAAGATCGCATTCCAATGCCGAAGTTTTTCCTCAAACAACAACTGCTGTATGTGCCGTTTATTGGTATGGCATGTTGGGCGTTAGACATGCCTTTCATGCGTCGTTACTCTCGTGAGTATTTAATTCGTAACCCTCACAAACGTGGCCAAGATTTGGCAACCACACGTCGTTCGTGTGCCAAGTTCAAGCATACTCCAACCACGGTTGTGAACTACGTGGAAGGTACACGCTTTACTGAAGAGAAGCAGCGTAAAAGCAAAGCGGGCTACCAATACCTGTTGCAACCCAAGTCAGGCGGTATTGCTTACACATTGGCGGCAATGGGCGAGCAGTTTGAGAACATCATTGATGTGACCCTCGCGTATCCAGAGAATACGGACAAACCTTTTAAAGACATGCTGATGGGGCGCATGACTAAGATCGTGGTCCATGTGAAAGTGTTGCCAGTTGATGAGCAGGTGTTAGGGGATTACTTCAACGACAAGCCGTACAAGCGCCAATTCCAGCAATGGTTAGGGGATGTGTGGCAAGAGAAAGACCAACTGCTACAAGAGATTCACAAATAAAAAGGGGAGCCATGTGCTCCCCTTTTTATTTGTGCGTTGCGCTTATTTTAGCGTTAGCAAGTAGTTCACCAGTGCAAAGTACTCATCCATTGATTTAATGCTTTGTGCTTGAACTAGGTATTTGTTATTTACGATAACCGCAGGAACGCCTGTCAAACCGCTGTTTTCGAACTGCTTGTCCATACGACGAACCATTGAATCAACCGCGAAGCCGTTGTAAGCCGCGTCAAATTTCTTCGCGTCTATGCCTTCATCTAGGAAGATTTGGCGAAGTTCAGCGTCGTCACGTGGTGGTTTGCGCATGTTGTGGATGCGGTTAAACATCACTGGCACCATTTGATCTTCAACCTTCATTGCGACCATCGTGGCGAATGCTTTGCTCATTGAAGGGCCCATGTTGCCACCCATGAAAGACACGTGGTTCTTTTGCAGTTTGGTGCCTTCAGGTAGCTGCTTTTTAAGCTGCTGGATAACTGGTTCAAAGGTATTACAGTGTGGGCAGTAGAATGAGAAGAACTCAGTCACTAAAGGCTTCTTTGATACCTCAAGATCCAATACTTTGTAATGTTCACCTTCTTTGAATTGCGCTGCATGTGCCGACAGGCTTAGCATCAGCATAGAAAACAGTGCGAACAGTTTTTTCATCTAAATATCTCCATTTTGAATTGTTCGGCCTGACTTACCATTGAGGCATTAAAGACAGTGGTGCTTCTTCTAAGCTGGCAATCTGCTCTTTAAATGCAAGGACCTGACCTTCCCAGTATTTTGGCTCATTAAACCATGGAAAAGCGAGTGGAAATGCCGGGTCATGCCAACGTTTTGCTAGCCATGCCATATAGTGCACCATTCGTAGACCGCGAAGCGGCTCGATTAGTTTCAATTCCGCGGCGTTAAAATCGCAAAACTCTTGATATGCCTCTAAAATGATGTCCAGTTGCATCAGCTTATCTTGGCGTTCGCCGTTAAGTAGCATCCACAAATCTTGTACGGCAGGGCCGTTGCGCGAGTCATCTAAATCGACAAACATTGGGCCGTCGCGCCACAAGATGTTACCCGGATGGCAATCGCCATGCAGACGAATCGTTGCGAAGCTGCCTTGCCAGTGGTTTTCGATGGCTTTGATGAGCATGTCCAAGTCATTGAAAAAGCTGTTTTCTAAATGCATCGGGATCATATTGGCGTTTTGCAAAATCTCACGTGGTTGGTAGAGATACTCTTGCAAACCAATGGTAGGGCGATGTTGAAAAGCTTGTCGGCTGCCGACTTTATGGATGCGTCCTAAAAAGCGACCAACTCCTTCAAGCTGCTCTAAGTTATCGACTTCAAACTGACGACCGCCTACGCTTTCGAAGAGAGCGAACCCATAGCCTTGATAGTGGTGTAGGGTGTTGCCATTGATGCGTACGGGTGGGGCGACGGGGATTTCGTTATCAATCAGCTCAAGCGTGAAATCGTGCTCTTCTTGAATCTGCTCGTTGCTCCAACGTTCCGGACGATAGAACTTCACGACGTAGCGACGACGCTCTTCATCGGTAAATTGATACACGCGGTTTTCGTAACTGTTGAGAGGCAGAAAGCCCGATTCAGCACGAATGCCAATGCTTTCTAACGCGTACCACATGAAATCAGGGGTGAGGGCGTCAAAGTTAAACATACTTTGGGACATATAAATAAAAAGGCTCATTACTGAGCCTTTTTCCATTAATTGTCGACGTTGTCGTTACAGCTTTTTGATAAACCGACTTTCAACTTCGATAGTGAATTCGTTGCTCTTATCGGTGAGTATAAACTGAATTGTGGTGATCGCAGAGTTTAGCTTGTCAGGATCGGCACCAAGGCTCATTGGCAAGTTCAACACTTCCCCTGGCTCAACTTGAATTGTTTGTTTGCCGTACCAACTCACATCGTTCAATCCTTTTACATCCAGATTGTATTCTTGGACTTGTTGAGTTTTGTTGATCACTTTTAGGGTGTAGGTGTTTTCTACTTCGCCAGCGCTGTTCACGCGGAACAGTTGGTTACGGTCGCGAATCACGCTCATGCCTGCAGGATCGACGGCGGCGATTTGAGCGAAGAACAGACCAATCATCACCAAGAGTACCGCGCCATAGCCCAGTAGCTTAGGTCGCATCACTTTGGTGTGTTTGCCCGATAGACGGTGTTCGGTGGTGTAGCTGATTAAGCCTTTTTCGTAGCCCATGCGATCCATAGTGTTGTCACACGCATCAATACAAGCGCCACAGTTAATACATTCATACTGCAAGCCGTCACGGATATCGATGCCAGTTGGACACACCTGCACACACAGATCACAGTCAATACAGTCACCTAAGCCCAGTTGTTTTGGATCGGCTTTACGTGAACGCGGACCGCGCTTTTCACCACGTTTGGTATCGTAACCGACGATGAACGTGTCTTTGTCGAACATCGCTGATTGAAAACGCGCGTAAGGACACATGTGAATACACATGATTGAGCGCATCCAACCTGCGTTGCCGTAAGTACAGATGGCAAAGAACATCACCCAGAATACTGGCCAGAAGTTCGCGTTGAAGGTGAAGAAATCAATCACCAGTTGTTTCATCGGCACAAAGTAACCAACAAAGGTGAATCCTGTGGCGAGCGCGATAGCAAACCAAGCGATGTGCTTGAGTGTTTTACGCATAGCTAAGTTGGCGGTGAGTTTATTGGCGTCTTGTTTGCGACGTTTATTCGCGCTGCCTTCGAGTTTTTCTTCAAACCAGATGTACATGAAGGTCCACACGGTTTGCGGGCAGAGATAGCCACACCAGACTCGGCCTAAAAAGGTGGTAATGAAGAACAGGCCAAACGCTGCGATCACAAAGAGCAAAGCGAGTAGGGTCAGATCTTGCGGATAAAGCGTGGTGCCGAAAAAGTTGAACTGCTGGTTGCCGATATCAAGCAAGATCGCTTGTCGCTCGCCGTATGGGATCCACGGTACCAAAGCAAACAGTAGCAGTAAGAACCAACCACCGTAGCGACGCAGTTTTTGGTAAGTCCCTTTACTTTCTCGAACGTAGATGCGATTGCTTGGGTTAAAACGATCCCCGTTTCCTTTATGGGTTTTCGGGTTGAAAGTCTTGGGAGTCACATCTTTGATATCGATCTTATCCTGACTCATGCACTCATCCTTCTTAGGCTTTTTTATAATGTACGGCGGCATTTCTGGTGATGTCGCTCTGTGACATTGCTATTAATTATTTTAGTTAATACTGATAAACGGCGATTATACAAGCAATAACAATTCCTTTTCTTTAACGCAGTCTACGTTTAACAACAAAAGTCAGTACAGTTAACTTAATAAACGGCTGAACAGTTATAACTGTATTAAAAATCTATTTGATTTAGTTATAAAAAAAGCGACTCTGAGGAGTCGCTTTGAAAGTCGTGAGACGTGTTTATTTGATGATGCCGCGAGCACGTAAGATGGCGGTTTTGAAGTCATCTTCTTGGTCTTTCTTCAGGCCTGGGATCATTTCGTCTTTGCTGCTGTTGCGCATTTTAAGATGGTAGATCAGTACGTCGTCGGAGAGATCTTCCAACTTGCCGTCGTAGCCCGCCTCTTGCGCCAGTTTGACGATGAATTGCAGCAGGTTCATTTCTTGGTCTTTTTGCCACTCAGGTTCTAATAGCTCAAGTAGCTCTTCTATGCGATGACACTTCATTTCTTTCTCCACAATATTTATAAGTATTTGCGCTTAAGGTATCAAATTGCATCGCGAAGACAAATAGAAAAGGAAGGAAAAGAAAAAGCGCAGCTGGCGCCGCGCTTTTGGTTAAGCTGCTTTGATAACTTTGGTTGTAACACTCGACACTATTGCTGTCTTCTCAACCAGTGTCATAGCTGGCGCAACTTGTTTTGCCTTAGATGCAGTAGTGAAGCCACTGCGGCGGCGCATTGCACTTGTATTGGTGTGTGCGAACCTGACTGTAGTTGGGCGCATTCGATTACCTAACTGCCAGGCATATCCATTGCCGATGTAATGGCCTGATTCATTATGAGTTGAGCTTCAACTGCTTGAAGGGTGGCTCTTTTGGCTTTCGCCAGTCCAATAAATGAGTCAGGAATACCGATATGCATGCATATCATGTATAGGTTAGCACCCTTGTTATAATTGGTCGATAGTTGAGCAATTGAATTCTCTCGATTTTGTTATTTTGTCGCTCGGATCGACGCAAAAATTTGTTTTGATCCCATGATCAGCAGTAGTAGTATGAGATCTCGACAAAGGAGGTGCATATGTCATTTTTGAAGAAGACACTTGCGAGCTTTGGGATCGGCAGCGCTAAGGTAGATTCGATTCTAAATCAGGATGTGCTTTATCCCGGTCAAAGTGTGGATGTTTCTATTCACGTTTATGGTGGCGCGACAGAACAAGCGATCGATAATATCGATATGAAGCTTTGTTGCCGCTACATCGCAGAGGCTCCGGACGACCGTGGTGCGCGAGAAGGGCACAGCATGCGTCGAGTACCGCAAACGCATGTCTTGGCGAAATGGAATCTCCCGTACGCCTTTACGATTCATCCTGGTGAAGAGCGCACCTTCGACGTCAAACTCGACGTGCCTTGGAACACGCCAGTGACCATCGGCGATGCAAAAGTCTGGCTAGAAACCGGCTTAGATGTGGCGATGGCGCTTGACCCTACCGACAAAGACATTCTCACCGTTAGACCCGACCCACTTATGGATGCCATATTGTCAGCGTTTGAAGCCCAAGGCTTGCGTATTCGCCAAGTCGAATGCGAAGAGGTAAAAGGTTTCGAACTGCCATTTGTACAAGAGTTTGAAATGGTGCCCACTGATGGCCCGTATCATGGCGTATGGCGCGAGTTAGAGTTTGTCGCGCATCGCGATGAGCAAAACCTCAAGCTTTGGTTTGAGATTGACCGCACTCGCAGTGGCTCTCGCGGTATGCTTGCCAGCTTGCTCGGCAGTGGAAAACTCAAGCGCGAACTGTGTATTCCGGTGACAACAAACTTGGAAGAAGTGGGTGAGCTTGTCCTCAATTACCTCGACCAAACGACCGCGATTCACGAGTCTTAATTTTAGCTTACACGTGTACGCTTAATGTGCCATACTAGAGCGAATATTCAAAACTCTAGTATAGGCGCATTGATGTCCTCACCGCAGAAACCTCAATACAGTCAAAGTGAAGAGCTTGCCAACACCATCACGCACGGTATTGGGATGATTTTCGGCATTGTCGGGTTAATCCTGTTGTTAATCAAAGCGACAAACCACCAAGCTGACACATTGACCGTGACAAGCATGGCGATCTACGGCTCCAGTATTATTGTGCTGTTTTTAGCCTCAACGCTGTACCACGCGATCCCTCACCCTAAAGCGAAACGCTGGCTGAAAACCTTCGACCATTGCGCTATTTATCTGCTTATTGCTGGCAGTTACACGCCATTTTTGTTGGTGAGTTTACGCACGCCACTTGCGTTTGGCTTGATGATAGTTATCTGGAGCATTGCTCTGCTCGGCATCATCATGAAGGTCGCGTTTGTTTATCGCTTTAAGAAGTTGTCGCTGATGACTTATTTGGTGATGGGATGGCTGTCGTTAATTGTGATTTATCAGTTGGCGATCAATCTGGATATCGGTGGACTTACGCTGCTTGCGGTGGGCGGTTTGGTGTACTCGCTAGGGGTGATTTTCTACGTAGCGAAGCGCATTCCCTTTAACCATGCGATTTGGCACGGCTTCGTTTTAGCGGGGTGTATGTGTCACTTCTTCGCGATTTATTACTTTGTCGAGCCTATCTAAACTTAGCGACCTAAGCCTCACGCGTCAGCGTGGCAAGATACGCTCGACAAAGAATATCAGACCCGTATTAGCGAGTTTTCACTTCTAATACTTTGGCAGAAAACTGGTATTGCTGAGATTGCGGTACGGCCAGTTTAATGCTCTTACCTTGTTCTGCTTGCTGTGGTCGCAGGTAGGTATCCGCCATTCGTTTGATGGATTGCCAAACCGTGACCTTTTCTTTCGCCAGTTGCTTGCCAGACATATCAAACACTTGTACCTCAACTTCCACCTGAATGACAGATTGAGAGCTTTGGTTGGTGATAGACGTTGGCAGTACCAGTTCTCCACCTTCGTAGCTCGCAGAGCCAATCAGTACGTCAACCCCTGAGTCTGACAGCTGCATGGTTGGCTTTTTCGCGTTCACAACCACGGTTGTACCGACGGTTTTTGTTACGACCGGAATTGTCGCAATCGCAGGAGCTGCGACAGTTTCAACCGCGCTTGTTGTGATTTGGGCTACGGCCTCTTTTGGCGCAGAACTTGTCATCACGTATTCCCAAGTAAAGTCATCGTTCAACTTCACTTCTCGACCGTCGACTAAAGTGACGACTTCAGCGGCGTAGGCGGATGAGGTGGCGAGTAGGGTCGCCAGAGTGATCCATGTTTTCATTGTCATACCTTTTATTTGTGTCTGCTTAACGGCGCCAAAACGCAGGGAAGAACAGTACAAGAATAGTCAGAATCTCCAAGCGGCCCATCAACATACCAAAGCTTAGAAGCCATTTAGCGGCATCTGGTAGTGGCGCGAAGTTACCGGTTGGGCCGATCACGCTACCCATGCCAGGACCCACGTTGGCAACGGCGGTGATTGAGCCAGAAATGCTGGTCACGGGATCAAGACCAAGGGCACTTAAACAGCCAGCGATAAAGATGATGGTGATAAAGAACATCAACCCAAACGCCACCACAGAGCGCACGATGTCGTCGTTCACAGGACGTTGGTTGTAACGTTGCACGAAAACGCCGGATGGATGAATCAGTTTCATGATCTGTTTGTTCAACAGCGTCATAGCAATTTGGAAACGGAAGATTTTAATCCCGCCTGCGGTTGAGCCAGAACATGCCCCAGCCATCATTAAGAAGGCAAAGAGCGTGGTTGGCAGAGCGCCCCAAGCGGTGAAATCTTCCAAGCCGAACCCAGTGGTTGTCACCACAGAAACGATGTTGAACATCGACACTCGCAGGGCATCCAAAATGGTGTAACCATCGCGAATCACTAGCCAAGCGGCAACCACCAAGCTTGAGAACAAGAACAAGTAAGCAAAGCCTCGTACCTGTGCATCTTTGACCAGAATATCGATGCTGCGTTTGCGTAGAGCGGCAACAAACAATAGAAATGGCAGACCGCCCAAGAACATGAAAGTGGTCGCGACCCAGTGCGCACCGTTGGAGAAGTTGTTCATCGAGCTATCGGAGGTCGAGTAACCGCCGGTAGATAGGGTGGTAAAGGCGTGGTTGATCGCTTCAAACAGGTTCATGCCCGTCAGAACATAACCACCAATGCACATGCCCGTTAAGATCAGATACACCAACACGATGTTCTTCGCTACGGTTTTGGCTCTTGGGCTGCTTTTATCTGACCAGTCGGACGATTCCGTTTGGAACAGCTTCATACCACCGACGTTCAACATGGGTAGGATTGCCACCGCCATTACGATAAAGCCAATGCCACCCAGCCATTGCAAGATGGAGCGCCATAACAAAATGCTCGGCGCCATGTTGTCCAAGCCACTGAGCACTGTGGAGCCCGTGGTGGTGATCCCCGACATGGTTTCGAAGTAGGCATCGGTGAAGCTGATGTGGTTAATGAACACAAATGGCAACGCGGCGAACGCGCTGGCGATGGTCCAGACCAAACTGGTGATGAGGAACATGTCGCGCACACTGAGTTTGAACTTGGCGGTTCGGCCAATCGTCAAACAAATGAAGGCGGCAAGGTGCGTGATCACAACGGCTTGGGCGAAATCGAGGAAACCGCCCGTACCTGTGAAGAAAGCGACCAAAGTCGGCACGTACATAAAAAGGGCCAGTTTGGATAAAACCAGCCCGATAACAAACAGTACGGGACGTAAGTTGACCATAGGAAAATCCTAGAGGAAGAATGGGCTCGGCTGGAACAGCGCTTCGACGTCTGGTACGTACTTTTTGTCGACCAAGAACATCACGACGTGGTCATCTTGCTCGATGACGGTACGATCGTGTGCGATAAGAACTTCTTCGCCACGAACGACAGCACCAATGGTGGTTCCCGGTGGCAGTTTAATGTCGCCAATCGCTCGGCCAACCACTTTCGATGTGGTTTCGTCACCGTGCGCTACGGCTTCGATAGCTTCCGCCGCACCGCGACGCAGAGACGACACGTTTACGATGTCTGCACGGCGAACGTGTGTTAGCAAGGCGGAAATGGTCGCTTGCTGTGGTGAGATGGCCACATCAATCACGCCGCCTTGGACTAAGTCAACGTACGCGCCACGTTGGATTAGTACCATCACCTTCTTCGCGCCCATGCGTTTTGCCAGCATAGCGGACATGATGTTGGTTTCATCTTCGTTGGTGAGAGCGATGAATACGTCAACTTGGTCGATGTTTTCTTCAGTCAGTAGCTCTTGGTCTGCGGCATCGCCACAGAACACGATGGTGTTCTCTAATTGCTCAGACAGCTTTTCTGCACGTTGATAGTCGCGCTCAATCAGCTTCACGCTGTAAGTTTGCTCTAGGCGTTTTGCCAAGCTTGCGCCGATGTTACCCCCGCCAACAATCATGATGCGGCGGTAAGGTTTTTCTAGGCGCTGTAGCTCACTCATTACAGAGCGAATGTGGTTGCTTGCGGCGACGAAGAACACTTCATCATCGGCTTCAATAATGGTGGTGCCTTGCGGGCGAATCGGACGGCCTTGACGGAAAATCGCTGCCACACGGGTATCAATGTGCGGCATGTGCTCACGCAAAGCAGACAGCGCGTTACCCACCAACGGGCCACCGTAGTAGGCTTTTACCGCCACTAGGCTGACTTTCTGTTCAGCAAAGCTCACCACTTGCAGCGCGCCTGGGTATTGGATCAGACGTTCGATGTAGCTCGTAACGAGTTCTTCTGGGGCGATAAGGTGATCGACAGGAATGGCTCCAGATTTAAACAGGGCTTCTTTTTCTGCCAAGTATTCTGGAGAGCGAATACGTGCAACGCGGTTTGGGGTGTTGAATAGAGTGAACGCGACCTGACAGGCGGCCATGTTGGTTTCATCAGTGTTGGTTACTGCGACGAGCATATCGGCGTCTTGTGCACCAGCTTCGTGCAGCACGTCTGGGTGGCTCGCATGGCCATTGACCACACGCAGGTCGTATTTGTCCTGCAATTCACGCAGTCGGTCGGCATTGTTGTCGACGATGGTGATGTCGTTGTTTTCACCCACTAGGTTTTCTGCCAGTGTGCCGCCAACCTGACCTGCACCAAGAATAATGATCTTCATACTCTTTTCTCGTTATCTGAAAAAGGCGATTGAAATCACTCCAATCGCCCTATTTAGCATGCTGTTACGCGTGTGTTTTAGTTAGCACTGCGTAGTAGAAACCATCCATATCTTCTTCGCCTGGTAGAATTTGACGACCAGGCTGGTCGGGATCAGAATCCAGCAGTTGCGCATCCGCGGTACGTGCTAAAAACGCTTTTACTTGCTCCACGTTTTCTTGCGATGTGATTGAACAAGTCGCGTAAACCATTGTGCCGCCGGGTTTCAGTTGCGTCCACATGGCATCAAAAATTTCACTTTGTAGCTCTGCTAATGCGGCGATGTCGTCTGCACGACGTAGCCATTTGATGTCTGGGTGACGACGAATCACGCCAGTCGCAGAACATGGGGCATCCAGCAAAATGCGATCAAATTGCTCGCCTTGCCACCATTCTTGTGGATTACGCGCATCACCGCAAACCACTTTTGCCTGAAGGTTGAGACGCTTCAGGTTTTCATGCACACGTTTCAAGCGTGTGTCGTCGCAGTCAATCGCGACCACTTCACTACCCGACGTGCGCTCTAGAATGTGCGCAGTCTTGCCACCTGGCGCAGCACAGCAATCTAAAATCAGTTCGCCGTCTTGTGGTTTTAGGTAGTTGATCGAAAGCTGCGCCGCCGCATCTTGTACCGAAACCCAACCTTTATCAAAACCAGGTAGCTTCATCACGTCACATGGTGCGGCCAATTTTATGGCGTCCATTGCTTCTGTGTGTGGCGTGCTATCAATGTTTTCATTTTTGAGTAGCGCAAGGTATTCATCACGAGTGTGGTGTTGATGGTTCACACGCAGCCACATTGGAGCTTTTTGGTTGTTCGCTTCAACAATGCTTTCCCATTGCTGTGGGTAGGCCTCTTGCAGCAGTTTTAGTAACCAGCTTGGGTGACCGTACTTGCCAGCGTTGTTGCTGACGGCCATTTGGTCGAGTTCTTCTTGGTTGCGTTGGTAGTTACGCAATACAGCGTTAATCAAACCACGCAGACGAGGACCTTTCAGCTCTTTAGTGCCTTCAACCGTTTCACCGACTGCTGCGTGCGCAGGAATACGCATGAAGCTCAGTTGGTAAATGCCAACCAGAATTAGGTGATGGAATACACGTTGTTTGCCTTTGAGCGGCTTATCCATCAACTGGTTTGCGATCATTTCTAGGCGAGGTAGGTAACGTAGCGCACCGTAACAGATCTCTTGTAGCAGAGCGTGGTCACGAGGTCGTACCGTTTGTTGAGCCGCTGGAAGAGCGCTTGAAAGTGAGTGGCCCTTGTCGACGACAAGATACAGGACGTTAGCAGCCGCAGCGCGAACATTCATGATGAGTACCTTAAAGTAAAGGAGGGCATCTCTGCCCTCTAAAAGTTCGTATTATTGGGGATGATAACCCCTAGTATGGCTTAAACCAGCAGAGTGCCGACTTCAAACCAAGCTGCACGTGAGTTCAGAATATCCTGAACTGACATGGCTTTTTTGCCAGGAACTTGCAGTTGCTCTAGCACCAGTACGCCGTTGCCTGTCGCAACATAAATACCGGTTTTATCTGCTTGCACGATGGTGCCGGCTGGCTTGTCACTGGTTTGCTCTGCCACACGGCTTTGCCATACTTTGATGCTGTTTTCTGCCGCCTCAAAGTGGCTCATTGGCCATGGGTTAAATGCACGAACGCAGCGCTCAATGTGCGCCGCATCATCGTTCCAGTTGATGCGAGCTTCTTCTTTGCTGAGCTTTTTCGCATAGTTCGCTAGTTCATCGTCTTGCTTCACTGGCACTGCTTTACCCGCAGCAATGTCTGCTAGGCAGTCAATCAGGGCTTCTGGGCCAAGCTCCGCCAATTTTTCGTACATTGAAGCGCTGGTATCTGTCGCTTCGATTGGCAGCGTTGCAATCTTCAGCATATCACCAGTGTCGAGACCGATGTCCATCTGCATGATGGTCACGCCAGTTTCTGCATCGCCCGCCCAAATAGAGCGTTGGATTGGAGCCGCACCACGCCAACGAGGTAGGATAGAACCATGTACGTTGATACAACCCAGTTTAGGGGTATCAAGAACCGCTTGTGGCAGGAGCATACCGTACGCCACGACAACCATGAGATCGGCGTTCAGATCGGCAAGTTCTTGTTTCGCTTCGTCGGACTTAAAGCTTTCAGGTTGGTAAACCGGGATGTTGTGTTCCAGCGCCAGTTGTTTTACCGGTGGCGCAGCCAATTTCTTGCCACGACCCGCTGGACGATCTGGGTTTGTGTAAACCGCGATTACTTCATGCTCCGAAGACAACAACGCCGCCAAGTGACGGGCGGCGAAATCCGGAGTACCTGCAAAGACAATACGTAAAGACTGACTCAAGGTAGACTTCCTTCTAATTGGTATGGTTCGAGATTAAGCGTTTTGCTGCTTCTCGTTAAAGCGTTTGATTTTTGCTAGCTTGTCCTGAATGCGTTTGCGTTTCAGTGGTGATAGGTAATCCACGAATAGCTTACCTTGTAGGTGATCAAGCTCGTGTTGAACACAAATCGCTAGCAGGTCGTCGGCTTCAAAGGTGAACTCTTTGCCATCACGATCCAGTGCTTTAACGGTAACTTCTGCAGCGCGAGGCACAAGTGCGCGTGCACCTGGTACCGACAGACAGCCTTCTTCGATGCCATCTTCGCCACGCTTTTCCAGAATCTCAGGGTTGATTAGCACCATCGGCTCATCGCGAGTTTCTGAAATATCAATCACTACGATACGTTTGTGGATATCAACCTGCGTTGCAGCAAGGCCAATACCTTCTTCGTCGTACATGGTTTCAATCATGTCATCGACGATTTTTTGAATCTCAGGAGTCACCGCGTCAACAGGCTTCGCGACCGTGCGCAGGCGATCATCTGGGAATGTTAATACTTGTAATACAGACATATTCACTCGAAATATTGAACTGTGCCGAAACAGCACAAACCTTGTTGGCTCAATTCTAGACATTTTATAGCCTAAATGACAGCATCCTTGCACCAATTTCCATTCTGGTTCCTGCTTAACAGACCAAGGACGAGGGTCATGAATCGAATTTTCCGCAACGTTGCCAGTGTTACGTTGCCGTTACTTTTCTCTTTCAACGCTGTAGCAAATGTGGATGCTAAACCACTGACTGTTAAAGATGATGCGCCACAAACTTATGTAGTCGTGAAGGGCGATACGCTATGGGATATTTCGGCCATGTACTTAGATAGCCCGTGGTTGTGGCCTCGTTTGTGGCAAGTCAATCCAGACATCGATAACCCTCATTTAATTTATCCCGGAGATAAGCTGTCTTTGGTGTGGATTAACGGTCAGCCCGTGTTGAGCCTAAAACCGGTTAAGAAGCTGAGCCCGAAAGCACGCATCACAGAAAAGAAAGCCGTACCAACGGTAGCGGAAGGTTTGGTGATGCCGTATCTCAAATCGGATCGGTTGCTGGATCAAGATGCGTTGAACAATGCTGCAAAAGTGATGGGCAGCAGCAAAGGCAGTAAGTATCTGACGGCAGAAGATGTGCTGTACATCGATGGCAAGCAGACCGCTATAGGCTGGGCTATTTACCGACCGGTAGAAACCTTTTCGCGTGACGATGTGTCTAAAGAGATCACTGCGCTGCGTTTGATTGCCAAAGGCGAACTCGTTGAAGCTTCGAGCGATTATTCTGGTTTGAAGATTACGTCTCAATTGCAAGAAATCCTGCGCAACGATATCGCGTTGCCAAATCAATCGGTTGAGAACACTGACTTCACAACAACGTTCTACCCTATGCCGTCGCCACAAGGCAGTTCTGCAAAGTTGCTAGGCAATATCGAAGGTATTCGCTTTAGCTCAACCAACCAAGTCGTGGTGATTGATAAAGGGACGTCTGACAGTCTGAAACAAGGCAGTGTGTTTGATTTAAAAGAAGACGCGTATCCGGTTTACAAAGATGGCGATGAATTCAAGAAAGAGTTTGGTGTCCTCGATAAGAAAATAACCTTACCTCAAAGCAAAGTTGGCGAGTTGCTGGTCATTCGTCCTTATGAGTACTTTAGCTTGGCGTTGATCACAACCAGCACTAAACCCATCAATAAAGAGGTCTCTGTGGTTTCGCCTCTGACGCAAGAGTCGACCACCAATGAAACCACGCAATAACGACAGTGACCTTGCTGCCTGGCTTAAGCTGAGTTGCTTACCAGGCATCGGTGGGGTCAAAATGAATAAGCTGCTCGCCAAAGATACGCCTCGCAATATCATCAATTCCTCTTCTGATCAGCTCTATCAATTGGGTTTGACGAACAAACAGTTGCAAGCTTGGGCTTCGGCCGATAAAGAGGTCGATGCTTGTTTAATGTGGCTAGCCACTTCTACAAATCATCACATCCTGACGCTGGCCGATCCTTTATATCCCCCTTTACTCAAGCAAGTTGTCGCTCCGCCTCCGTTGTTATTTGTCGAGGGGAATCCTACCTTTTTATCGCAACCACAAATAGCCATGGTGGGTAGCCGTAACGCCAGTTTTGATGGTTTACACCATGCACGTCAATTTGCGGCAGAGTTGGCTCAGCAAGAATTGATTGTCACTAGCGGCTTAGCGCTTGGGATTGATGGCCATGCTCATGATGGTGCGCTACAAGTGGGTGGTAAGACGATAGCTGTGCTCGGGTCTGGTTTAGAACATGTTTATCCTGCTCGTCATCGTGGTTTAGCGCAGCGAGTAACAGAAAATGGCGCACTGGTTTCTGAGTTTCGCCCCAATGCCAAGCCTCGCGCAGAAAACTTTCCGCGTCGAAACCGTATTATTAGCGGCTTATCGTTAGGTGTGTTAGTGGTGGAAGCGGCCGAGAAAAGTGGCTCGCTTATTACCGCGCGTTATGCCCTTGAGCAAGGGCGAGAAGTGTTTGCGCTGCCGGCCTCAATTAATGCTCGCAATGCTAGTGGTGGTAACCAATTGATTCGCAACGGTGCCTGCCTCGTAGAGAAAACCCAAGATATCCTCGATGAAATACAGTCTTTACTCGATTGGTCTGTTAATCAAAGTATCGATTTATTTTCTACGCTAAATGATGAAGAAGAATTGCCATTTCCTCAGCTGTTAGCTAACGTAGGAAGTGAAGCTACACCGGTTGATATTCTTGCAAACAGGACCAATATACCTGTCCAAGAAGTCATGATGCAGCTCTTAGAGCTTGAGCTCTCTGGGCATGTTGTTGCGGTTTCAGGTGGCTATATTCGAAAGGGGAGGGGCTAGCTATGATGATGGATATACTGATGTATCTATTCGAAACCTACATCCATAGCGATGCAGAGTTACAGGTCGAACAAGACGAGTTGGAAGAAGAATTGCTTCGCGCTGGCTTCCAACAAAAAGATATCTACAAAGCCCTTGTCTGGTTAGAAGAGCTCGCAGCGCTGCAGCAAAGTGATACATCTTCTGCGATTTCGGCTTGTATCGCGTCATCATCGACTCGTATCTACACTGCGAAAGAGATGCAGCGTTTGGATTTGGAGTGCCGAGGCTTTTTATTGTTCCTTGAGCAAATCAATGTGTTGACGACAGAAACTCGTGAAATGGTGATTGACCGAGTGATGGGGCTAGAAACGAGCGAGTTTGAGCTTGAAGACCTCAAATGGATCATTTTGATGGTGCTGTTTAATGTGCCTGGTAATGAAAACGCTTATACGCTAATGGAAGAGCTGTTGTACACCAAGGAACAAGGGATTCTTCACTAACCCAATCTAGGCAAGTTCGAGTTTAGCTAGCAAGAACGCGAGCTTGTCTTTTGGTGTGTTTTTCACGAAACGGTAAGTATGAGTAGTAAAATCGACAATACCCTTTTCTCTGCCCATGAACACGCATTGGAACACGAGCCGTGTCCTAAATGTGGCAGCGAGTTGACCCTCAAACATGGCAAACACGGCCCCTTTCTTGGCTGTAGCCACTACCCAAGCTGTGATTACATCAAAGCCCTGCACAACAATGATGGACACATCGTCAAAGAGCTTGGCGTTCCTTGTCCAGATTGTGGTAACGAGTTGGTATTACGCCAAGGGCGTTATGGGATGTTTGTTGGTTGCAGTAACTATCCGGCGTGCCATCATATTGAGTCGATTAATCAACCTGAGCCAGAAAAGCAGTCGCAAGAGCACTATGCGTGTCCTGAATGCGGTAAAGGTCATTTAGTTGAACGTAAGACGCGTTTTGGTAAAACTTTCTACGCATGTGATAACTACCCTAAATGTAAATTTGCCGTGAATCTCCCTCCTGCAAAGGGGAGGTGCGAAGAATGTGGTTTTACGTTGTTGGTGGAGAAGAAACTCGCCAGTGGTGTGAAATTGCAATGTGCCAACCGTAAGTGCCAGCACACTCAACAAGGGTAAATACATCAAAGGAATTAAAAAGGGTCGCATCGTGCGACCCTTTGTGGTTTTTGGGCTAGATTTTAGCGTTGTGCTTGTTTCGCAAACTCGTGCACGGCTGGGAATGTCATTGGATCTAAGACCTCCGCGAGAGCGCACAACCTACGGTGCAATTCTCCTGGGTAGTCACCGCATACGTTGATGTGACCCATTTTGCGCCCTTCGCGCTTCTCTTTGCCGTACCAATGGATGTGACAACCATCCATGGCGAGCAGCGCTTCTGGCAACGTATCTTCACCAAGAATATTCACCATTGAGGTTTCGCGAATCAGTTTGGTGCTGCCTAACGGCAAGCCGCACACGGCGCGCAGATGGTTTTCAAACTGACAAGTTTCCGCACCTTGCTGTGTCCAGTGACCGGAGTTGTGCACGCGTGGGGCAATCTCATTGACTAACAGTGTGCCCTCGACATCAAAGAACTCGAGTGCCAATACGCCAACGTAATCCAGGCTATCTGCGACGGCCGTGAACATCTGCTTGGCTTGGGCTTGCAGCTCTGGCGCATCAATCGCGGTGGATAAGCTCAATACGCCATTGGTATGAACGTTTTCTGCTAGAGGGTAAACTTCAACACTGCCGTCTTTGCCACGCGCACCAACTAAAGAGACTTCACGATTAAATGGCACAAACTCCTCAGCCACAATCGCTTGAGTTGGTGTTGCTGCAATGCACTCCGCCATTTCTGCCCAGATCGTCTCGATCTGAGCCGCTTCTTTCAAGCGCCATTGGCCTTTACCATCGTAACCACCCAATGCACTTTTCAGCACCATAGGCATGCCAACATGTTCAATTGCGCGTTCAAAATCTTCACGTGTCTCAATCACGTAGTACTTTGCATTACGCACGCCAGCATTATCGAGTAGCGCTTTTTCAACACGGCGGTCACCGCCTGCTTTGATGGCTGCGGTACTAGGGAGGAACTTGCCACTTAATTCACAGATGTCGAGTACATCGTGAGGAATATGTTCGAATTCTGCGGTGATCGCATCCACTTGTTCAATGGCATTTTCCAAACCATGACCAAGCACCTGTTGGGTAAGAGGATGGACAACGTTACCGCTGCCGACATCGTAAGCCGAGATTTGGATGTTTAGTGGTGCACCAGCCAGAGACATCATGCGAGCCAACTGACCTGATCCGAGAACCAGTACATGCATCTGATTAATCCTCAGCTGGATTTGGGTTAGCCAGTACGGTTTCCGTCTGTTCATTGCGGAACGCTTCTACCTTCGCCATGATGCTTTCGTCATGAGTGCCTAGGATTTGTGCCGCTAAGATGCCCGCGTTTGCAGCGCCCGCTTCGCCAATCGCTAACGTGCCGACTGCAATGCCTTTTGGCATTTGTACAATAGATAGCAAAGAGTCCATGCCTTTTAGAGCGCGAGATTGAACCGGAACGCCAAGTACAGGCAAACTGGTGAAGGCTGCCGCCATTCCTGGTAGGTGAGCTGCACCACCGGCACCTGCGATGATCACTTTGATGCCGCGTTCTTTCGCGCTGCTAGCGTAATCGGCTAATAGCTGAGGAGTACGGTGAGCTGACACCACCTTTGTTTCGTAAGACACGCCAAATTGATCCAGCATGTCTGCTGCTAGTTTCATGGTTGGCCAATCGGATTTAGAACCCATGATGATACCGACTTTCATCTCAAACTCCTTCAAGCTGCAAAATTAGGTGAGCTGATAAATTTGTGCGCATTATACGGGGATTTTTATCTCAAGCAAACGTTTGCGTCTTGTTGTTGACGCTATTGATACATTTTATAAAAAAATTGCTTTAGTGTCTGAGAATGAATATTTGTACACTTAGTGAAAATAATACAGTCAGATAATCAGGAAGTAATCGGTGGATAACTTTGAACAAGTGCTCAACGCACTACAACAAGGCGAAGTGATTGCCTACCCAACAGAAGGGGTTTTTGGTGTCGGATGCGATCCAGATAACCCAGAAGCAATTCAAAAACTGCTGGATCTCAAGCAGCGTCCGGTGGAAAAAGGGCTGATTCTGATCGCCGCAAGTTATGAGCAGCTCTTGCCGTATATTGATGAATCTCAACTGACTCCAGAACAATTAGCGACCGTTCATGCAACTTGGCCTGGCCCATACACTTGGATCATGCCAGCGAGCGATAAAGTCTCCAACTGGGTTTCAGGACAGTTTGATTCAATTGCAGTTCGTGTGACTGATCATCCTTTGGTTCAAAAGATGTGTAATGCATTCGGAAAGCCGTTAACCTCTACCAGCGCGAATCTTTCCGGCTTGCCACCGTGTATGACCACGGAAGAGGTAGAGCTGCAATTGGGTGACAAGCTGGTGGTCATTCTTCGTGGTGAAACCAGCGGCCGTGATAAACCCAGCGAGATTCGTGACGCCAAAACTTCACAAATATTAAGACAGGGCTAACCCTGCTTGCCAGCCATCAATAGGTATCACGTAATAGGTAATAACGTATGTCAGCAATCGATAAGTACGCCGTAAAGCAGTTCCTGATGTCACTTCAGGACTCCATTTGTCAGCAGTTAGAACAAGAAGATGGAAAGGCCGTCTTTGTCGAAGATGCATGGCATCGTGAACCGGGCGAACGTCTTGGTGGGGGTGGGCGCTCACGTGTTCTGCGTGATGGTCTTGTTTTCGAGCAAGGTGGGGTGAACTTCTCGCATGTGGAAGGGAAAGAAATGCCAGCATCTGCGACGGCTCATCGTCCGGATCTAGCTGGTCGCCGCTTTGAAGCGATGGGGGTCTCTTTGGTTATCCATCCCAAAAACCCTTACGTCCCAACTTCTCATGCGAATGTGCGTTTCTTTATCGCAGAGAAAGAGGGCGAAGAGCCAATTTGGTGGTTTGGTGGTGGTTTCGACCTGACTCCTTTCTATCCTTTCGAAGAAGATTGTCAGTCATGGCACGATACAGCTAAGGCAATCTGTGCCCCATTTGGTGAAGAAGTATATGCAGAACACAAAGCGTGGTGTGATAAGTACTTCTTCTTGCCACATCGAAACGAAACTCGTGGTGTTGGTGGTTTGTTCTTTGATGATTTGAATCACTGGGAGTTTGATAAGTGTTTTGACTACATCAAAGCGGTGGGTGAAGGCTATTGCCAAGCTTACTTGCCGATCGTGTCTCGTCGTAAAGACATCGAATATGGCGAGCGCGAACGTGAATTCCAACTTTACCGTCGTGGTCGTTATGTTGAGTTCAACTTAGTGTACGACCGTGGCACTTTATTCGGTTTACAAAGTGGTGGGCGTACCGAGTCGATTCTGATGTCGATGCCGCCGTTAGCGCGCTGGGAGTACTGCTACGAACCAGAAGCAGGAACGCCTGAAGCCGAACTTTACGCGCGATACCTGAAACCACGCGAATGGTAAGCGCGGAATCTCCTTTTCTATATAGATAGATAGTGATAGGGTCATCTGTAATCAGATGGCCCTGTTTTCTCTATATCTAAGTAAGGAATAAAGGTAAGGACATGACCCCGCAAATCGATCGTTACGCTGTGTTTGGTAACCCTATCGGGCACAGCAAGTCGCCATTTATCCATACACTCTTTGCTCGTCAAACGAATCAGTCCCTTACATACACCGCAGAGTGTGCGCCTGTGGGTGGATTTATCGAGGCGGCGAAAGCATTTTTTGCTGACGGCGGCAAAGGCTGTAACGTGACCTTGCCTTTTAAAGAAGACGCCTATCAATTTGCCAGCCGTTTGACCGAGCGTGCTCAGCTTGCTGGAGCAGTGAATACACTTAAGAAGCTTGATGATGGTGAAATCATTGGTGATAACACTGATGGTGCAGGCTTAGTTCAGGACTTGTTGCAACATCAAGTCGTTTTAGAAGGCGCACGCATCCTGATCATAGGAGCTGGTGGTGCCGCTCGAGGAGTGATTAAACCATTGCTCGATCAAAAACCAATATCTCTAACGATAACTAATCGTACATTTTCCAAAGCCGAAGAATTGGCAGAATTGTTTTCTGCATATGGCCCTGTTACAGCAAAAGAGATGAATACCATTGCTGAAGAGTTCGATGTCATAATCAACTCTACGTCTGCATCATTGAGTGGTGAGTTACCTGCGATCTCTTCCTCGGTGTTCGCCGCCAATAGTACAAGCTACGACATGATGTATGGCAAAGGTGATACCACATTTAACCAATGGGCTAAGCAACACGGTGCGGCACATGCTTATGATGGTTTAGGTATGTTAGTTGGCCAAGCTGCTGAGAGTTTTATGTTATGGCGTGGTCTTCGTCCTGGAGCCAAACAGATTTTGCGTGAATTAAGAAAGAACCTTGAAGGTCAATAAGTGATGAATCAATCCATCTTATTCCCAGACATGCAATCATGGGATGAAGTATCACAATCAGTAAACTTTGCAGCGCAACAATCTGGTGCGTTAATAGAATGCTTTGTGACGAAACAAAAGTTAGAAAAGTTATCTGGCTCAGAGTTAGATACGGAGCAGGCCGTGCTCTCTGCTTTTATTGACTACCGATTTGATCTGGAAGAAATAGCAGAAGAGTTAATAGAAGATGAAGCCTTCAACGAAGAAGGCCATATTATCATCGGCTAACAGACCTTTAGTTCAAGTCTTCTACTTCATGTAAGTAGTCGTTTTTGTTTTGAACATAGTTGTTGGCAGACTTTTGCAAAAAAGCTCGTTCTGTCTCTGATAGAGGGCGAGCTTGTTTTACTGGACTACCGACATAAAGATAACCGCTTTCTAATTTCTTTCCTGGCGGTACTAAACTGCCCGCTCCAATCATCACCTCTGATTCAATAACGACAGCATCTAAAACAATCGCCCCCATACCAACCAATACACGATCGTGTATCTCACAACCGTGCAGCATCACTTTGTGGCCAATCGTAACGTCATTGCCAATAATAAGTGGATAGCCGTTTGGGTTTTCAGAGTTCTTATGGGTGACATGCAAAACACTGCCATCTTGAATATTCGTTCTATCACCAATGTGAATGTGGTTCACATCGCCTCGTGCCGCTACTAATGGCCAAATGCTAGAATCGTCCCCAATACGGATATCTCCGACTAACACTGAGGTTGAGTCAACGTAAACACGCTCACCAAGTTGAGGCTTGATACCTTTGTAGCTTCTAATTGAGCACATCTTTTCTCCTTATTAGGGGCGAGTACAGGGGACATGGAGGTAGAATAGTAGTGAAAACTCGCCTTTTAGAATAAAAAACACCCA